>DATKFU010000201.1:0-38842 GCA_035511215.1 Bryobacteraceae bacterium
AGGGGGCGCTCCACGTGCTGGCCGCCGTAGCGAAGCTGGTCCGACACTTCTCCCAGGTTTATGCGCTGGGCGAAGGCTGTGGCGTATGTCAGCGAGGGAACCGTCTCCATCAGGTACTTGCCGTCGTCGAATTGTAGATACTTGCGCGCGCGGATGTTTGCCGGCAGGCGCGAAAAACCTGTGTAGCCAGGCGGAATGCGGGTAACGAAGATAGTCTGCGAGCCCAGGTTGCGGATGCGTCCTTCAATGTACCCGTTCAGTCCGTCGATGATAGCCGCCACGGATATGACTGACGTCACACCGATGACGATGCCGAGGATGGTCAACCCGGAGCGCACCTTCCGCGAGCGGAGGGTATCCAGGGCTACCAGCAGATTTTCCTTAACTTCGGCGCGAGTCATTGGGAAACACAGATAGACACAGACGAACTTAGCGTGCCTCCATTTTACTCCGTTCTGAGTGCTGTCACCGGGTCCAGCTTGGCCGCCTTCGTAGCTGGGTAGATCCCAAAGAAAAGGCCGATGATGGAACTCAACACCACTCCTAGAATAGCTACCCAGGTTTGCACGGCCGCCGGCAGCGAAGTCAGGCTGCGGATAGCCAGCGCGCAGAGAAAGCCTATGAATACTCCGATCAGGCCGCCGACGATGCATTGCATCACGCTTTCGGTCAGGAACTGCTTCAGGATGTCGTTTTGCGTGGCTCCCATCGCGCGTCGGACGCCGATCTCTTTGGTCCGCTCCGTAACGCTCACTAACATGACATTCATGATTACAATTCCGCCCACCACGGCGGAGATCGAACTGACCATCACAAATACGGCGAAGAATGCCGAGCTGATACTCTGCCACAACGACATATAACTATCCGCCGTGCCAATATAGAAATCCTCGTCTCGCCCTTGCGTAATGTGCCGGCGCGCGCGCATAATCACGCGCACTTCGTCCTGCGCCTCCTGAAAAAGCTGCAGGCTGCCCGCCGCCTTGATTTCCAGCGTCAAACTGTTTCGCGCGCCGCGGACGCGCAGGTAGGTATTCAGCGGGACGATCATAAACGTATCCTGATCCTGTCCCAGCACCGAACCGATGGACTCAAACGTCCCGACTACCGTGAACTCGTCGTTTCCCGCCTTCACCGCATGGCCGATGGGGTCCAGTCCGCTAAACAATTCCTGCACCAGACGATCGCCCAGCAGGCAGACCGGCGCGGCATGGCGGTCTTCCGGCTCCGTAAAATAACGGCCCAGCGCCAGGGTGCGCGTGTCGATATCGGCCATGTTGGGCGTGTGGCCGTAGAGCGAGACATCTTCCAGGTCGCGGTCGCGATAGCGCACACCCAGCGTGCTGGCGACCGAGGCGCCCACGTACTGGCAATGTATGCAGCCTTCGGCCACGGCTTGCAAATCCTCCAGCAGGATGTTCTTGTTGCGCTGGGCGCGGACCACCACCGAAAAATCGGTGACTGCGAAGGGCAGGCGCGATATGCGGAAGACATTCGTGCCCAGGTTCGCGATCTTTTGCTCGACATAGCGGTTGGCGCCCTGCACCAGAGTCATCACGGCGATCAGCGTGGCCACCCCCATGGTGAGGCCCAGCATGGTTAGCGTGGCGCGCAGTTTGTGAGCGCGCAGCGCGTCGGCCGCCAGGAACACGCTATCGCGAAAGGCCAGCATGCACTATGGTAGAACCTTCCGCCAGTTCTTTCCCACTCGAACGATAAACGCGTTCAGCGGCTTCGGCTGGAGTACCGCGTATACGCGTTGGCTGTCGATTTCCACCGCGCCCGCATCGATCTTGCGCCCGGCGTCACTCACTGACTCCGCAAGGCCGACTCTAGCAAGCAATTTGTCGACGCGCATGCGGGCGCCTGGCCAGTTCGCGGCTTCTGGAAAGGCGACGCCCTGGATATCCGCCGGAACCTCGTGGCGCCGCACCACACGGTTGAACTCCTCCTCCGCGCGCGAGGCTTCCGCCGCCGAGTGGAAATCGGTTACGATCAAGCGCGCCAGTTCCGCTTTGGCTTGCATGGGATGCAACTCGCCGCCCTCGATGCGCGCGCGCATGCGGCCGATCTGTTCCAGGCTGCGGTCAGTCAGCAATTCGTAATACCGGAACATCAGGCCGTCGGCGATTTGCATCACCTTGCGGTACATGATCTCCGGCGGCTCGGTGATGCCGATGTAGTTGCCCAGCGATTTGGACATCTTATTGACGCCGTCCAAGCCTTCGAGCAACGGCACGGTGGCCACGATCTGCGGCGGCTGTCCGAACTCTTTTTGAATCTCGCGGCCCACCAGCAGGTTGAACTTCTGGTCGGTCCCGCCCATTTCCACATCGCATTGCAGCGCCACGGAATCGTAAGCCTGGGCCAGGGGATACAGCAGTTCGTGGACTGAGATGGGCACGCCCTCTTTGTAGCGTTTCGAGAATTCGGCACGCTCCAGGATGCGCGCCACCGTGTAACGGGAGCACAGCCGCACCAGTTCCTCGTAGCGCATGGGCTGCAGCCACTCGCTGTTGAAGCGCACCTCGGTCTTCTCGGGGTCCAGGATTTTGAAGACTTGCGCGCGGTAGGTTTCGGCGTTGCGGTTGATATCCTCGCGCGTCATGGCCGGGCGGGTGATGTTGCGGCCCGTGGGGTCGCCGATCAGCGAGGTCATATCGCCAATCAGGAAGATCACCGTGTGGCCGAGGTCCTGAAAATGTTTCATCTTGCGCAGCAGGACGGTGTGTCCCAGGTGTAGATCCGGCGCGGTGGGATCGAAGCCGGCTTTCACGCGCAGCGGGCGCCCGGCCTGGGCCGCCTCCATCAGACGTTCGCGCAGATCTTCTTCGCGAATGATCTCCGAGAGGCCTTTCGTCAGATAGATTAACTGTTCGTCGATGGGGGGCACTCTGAATTAAGTTAGCATGGCTGCCCGACCCGCCTTCCTTCGGAAAGCGTATCGAAAGGTACTCGCACGGCTAGGCCGGGGCACATGGGTGTATACTCTTTTAGGCCGAAACGCTAAAATGAAAATTCCGGGCGCATCCGGCGCTCCGGATTTACCTCACCATATTGACCGCCACAACGTACAGGAGAAACCATATGGCTAAAGCACGATCTGAAAAGCGGGAAGGGGCAATCTCTCGCGAGCAGCTCGCCGACCTCTTAAACGAGGATCTCGCCCGCGAATATCAGGCTATCATTGCCTACGTGATCTATTCGCAGGTGCTCAAGGGCGCGGAATACATGAATATTGCGGACCAGCTTGAACTGCATGCCAAGCAGGAGCTCCAACACGCCCTGATTATTTCGCGCCAGGTCGATTACCTCGGTAAAATGCCGATCGCTACGCCCAAGCCGGTGCGTACCAGCGACGACCCGAAGGAAATGCTGCGCGCCGATTTGAAGAGCGAGACTGAAACGATTCGTAACTACCGGGAGCGCGTGCGGCAGTGCGAACAACTGGGCGAGTACGCGATGGCCGAGCAGATCCGCCAGATTCTGGTGAATGAGCAGGATCATCAAATCGATCTCGCGACCGCTCTAGGCGAAAACGTGCCTCCCGCTTGAGGCCCGGCAACGGCTTTATCGCGCAGCCCAGGCCCTCCACATAGTAGGCAAGAGAGCTGTTCATGTTCGCCACAGCCAGAAACGGGACGGCTTGCTTGACATTGTCTGAACTGGAGTTCATCGCTCTTGCCTGTCCAGGTGCCAGCTCGGGTTCACCCACACGCCGTTCCGATGGACGAACACTTCCGTGGCTCGGCCCGAGTTTACGAATGACTTGCCACCCTGTTCGATTTCGTAGACGTAGTTCGAGTAGACGATCGCCACGTAGCCGAACACCTGGATCTCCGTCTTCGGAAATTCGAGCCGGATCAGCTTGCCCCCTCCCGCGGCAAAGTGCGCCGACCCCTCCAGGGCGGCTTGGCGATTGCCCCATTCGCCGCCCTCGGGCTCGACGGTTAATAACTCAGCGGGCAGCAGCTTTTCAAGCACGGCGCGGTTGCCGGCGAAATAGGCGCGCCACACCGCCTCCCGCGCATCGAGCAGGCCCTTCTTCTCGGGCTCGGACAGCTTGCCTAAGGTCTGATACTCCTCCGCGGTCGATTCAGGGTGTAGTTCCGTATCCGAGCCCGTCTGGATCCATGCGCCGTTTTCCTTGGTGTAAAAATCGGTGATCCGGAGCGTGCGCTGTAACGGTCCATCGGGCGTCTTGTACTCAACTTCGGCGACGAACGCCACGAACGCGGCGTCGCCCTTGAAAATCATGTCGAACTCGCGCATTTTGTAGCTCGTCATCCCGTACGCACTGTTCGGATCGAAATACGCGGTGGCGTTCATATACTCGTCGATGCCGCGAATCATCTTGCGGGATCCCGTAAGATAACCCAGCCAATTTACGGCGTGCGTAGCGCGCAGTTCGGCGCTATCCCTATGGATGAATGCCTGAAAGATGCGGTCGATGTGTGCCCGAATAGCCGCTCGATCGGCGGCCCGTTCATCGTCCGCCGCGCCCGCCGCCAACACGGCTGCAATCAGGAAGCCGGTAAGACGAATTCTCATATTTACTCCTCTCGAATCAGTTCGGCCGGATTGGCCGCGGCGGCCCGCCCCGCGGGACGCCAGCCGCCGAGTAACGCAGCGGCCGGAAGAATCAGCAGCGCCAAACCGTAACTGAGCGGATCGAACGGTCTCACGCCGTAAAGCAGCGTTCCCAGCCAGCGCGCTGCTACCAGCGCCGCGCCGGCCCCTATCAGCACGCCGGCGCCTGCCAGTGTACCCACCTCCCGTAGAATCATTCCGAGCACGTCGCGCGAGCGCGCCCCGAGGGCCATGCGGATACCCATTTCGGGCCTGCGCTGTGAGACCTGGTAGTTAAACACCCCATAGACTCCAGTGGCAGCCAGCAACAAGGCCAAGGCGCCGAAGATCGTTGCCAGTACGGCTGTGAAGCTAACCGGCGAGATCTCACGCGATACGTACTCGGTCATGGGCCGGACCTTGGCCATGGCTGCGGTCCTGCTGCGGTCGTGGAGCATCCTTCGGACCGTGGGAGCCAGTGACAGCGGATCCACGCGCGTGCGCAGCACGAAGGTCAACGGACTGCGTTTGCTCTGCTCGAATGGCAAGTAGATCTGCCCGCGAACTTGCTTCGTGAGGGAATGGCTGTACAGATGTTCCACCACCCCCACTACCACGCTAAGCATGGGTACGAATCCATGGGCGGTCACATGCTCGGCAAACATCTTTTTTCCGATGGCGGATTGGCCGGGCCAGGTGGTTCGCGCGAGTGACTCATCCACTATAATCACCTGCCGTGCGCCAGCGCGATCGTGCGCGTCGAAATAGCGGCCTTCGAGGAGGTGCGCTCCCATCGCCGCGAGATAACCGGGAGTGATGCATCGCAGGTCGGCGACCAAAGTGGCCGCCTCGTGCTCACCAACTCCTTCCGGCCGGTACGGACTGTACCAATTGGGAATATCGGTGTCCAGCGGCAAATGGGAGGTGGCGCCCACGAGTTCAACGCTTGGCAACGCGGCGAGTTCCGTTTCCCAATCCGCTACCGAGCCGCCGGGAATTCCGTTCGAGATCTGAAATGCGAGAAGGTGGCGCGGCTCGAAACCCGGACGCACATGCTCGATTTTCAAGAGCGTGCGCGCGGTGAGCGCGGCACCGGTTACCAGCACAAAAGCCAGCGTAATCTCACCGACTATGAGGGCAGCGCCGGCGCGCCTGTGCAGACGGCCCGGCAATCCGCGCCCCCCGGACCGCAGAATTGCCATGTAATCCAGCCGAAAGCTGTCGATTGCAGGTACCAATCCGAAGAGCAAAGCGGCGGCCAGCGAGCAGGCCGCGGCGAACGCCAGCACCGGCCCGTTCAGGCCCCCGTCCGCCATGCGCGCCAGGCGCTCGGGACGGATCGCGAGCAATCCACGAAAACACGCCCAGCCCACGGCGATGCCTGCCGCCCCGCCCAGCAAACAGAGCACTCCGCCTTCGGCCAGCAACTGGCCCACGATCCGGCCCCGCGAGGCTCCCAAACTAAGGCGAAGGGCAATTTCTCGGCGCCGGTCGCTGGCCCGCGCCAGCAACAAGCTGACGACGTTCACGCAACAAATCAACAGCACGAAGGCCGAACCGGAGAACAGGGCCGCCAGCGCGGGCTGTACGTCGCGGACGGCATCCGCCTGCATGCCCGCCAGCGTGAACCGGAGATTCTCGGTGGCGTATTCGGTATACGCGCCGCCGATTTCCTTCGCCACGCGGTCCAGATCGCTTTGCGCTTCCGCCATCGTAACGCCGGGCTTGAGGCGGGCGACCAGGCGGATGTAATAGTTCTCGCGGTTCTTGTAGACATCGTGGTCAAAGGTATCGAAAACCTGCACGTCGGCGGGCACGTTAGAGTCGGGCGCGAAGTGAAGCTGGAAATCCGGGGGCAGAATCCCTACCAAAGTATTCTCCCAGTCCATGGCCAGCCCCTTGCCGATCAATCTGTCATCGCCCGCGAACCGGCGGCGGAAGAAGCCGTCCGTCAGCATGATTGCGGGTCCGCCGCTGTCCTCCTTGGCGAAGGTGCGTCCCTGATGCGCAGGGGCTGCGTGCACGCCCAGCACATCGAAAAAATTGGCGGTCACCCGGGCGCACTTTACCTGCTCGGGGTTGTCGCCGGTGAAGGTGCGCGTAATCGTCCAAATCCCCGCCACGCCCGCCAAAGAGCGGTTGCGCCGTTCGATCTCGCCCAGGATTGCGCCCGATACGGGAGCGCGCGCGTGGCCCGCTGTCCGGAAACTGCTCCAGATAAGGGCGAGTTGCTCGGGGTGTCTATATGGCAGCGGCTGAAGCATGACTCCGTAAAACACACTGAAGACGGCCGTGTTGACGCCGATTCCCAGGGCCAGCGTGGTCAGCGCAATCGCGGTGAACGACGGGCGCCGCCCCAGCCCGCGCAGCGCGTAGCGCGTGTCCTGAAGGAACGCTTGCAGCCCGGATCCGACCAGTCCATCCCGGACGTTTTCTTTGACTTGTTCCAGACCCGCGAACTCCAGCCGCGCGGCGCGACGCGCTTCGGCAGCGGGCATGCCGCTCGCTGCGAACCGATCGGCGACCATGTCAAAGCTCGACCGCAGTTCCTCGTCCAGATCGTCTTCCAGCCTGCGGCGTCGGAAAAGGTATTCGAAAAGGTGCGTGAGGCGGCGGAACATGCGCTCTCCTATTCGTTATCTATGGATCATTCCGATTCCAGCATCCAGTTCATGGCCGAAGTCATCCGGTACCATTTACGCTTCTCTTCGGCAAGCTGCGCGCGACCGGCGCGGGTCAGCTTGTAATAGCGCGCGCGGCGATTATTCTCCGAGGGCGCCCATTCACCCTCCAGCCATCCTTTCTGCTCCAAACGGCGGAGCGCGGGAAACAACGACCCGGGTTTGACCACGAACGCCCCGCGGGTGACCTGCTGGATGCGGTCCGCGATGCCGACGCCGTGCATGGGGGCGAGTTCCACCGCCCGCAGAACCAGAAGGTCTAGTGTGCCCTGTAGAAGGTCCATAGCTGATTGTGAAAATTCTAGCACATAATTGTGCTGCGTGCTACAGACTGTCTTTAGGGAAACGTAGCGCGTGCCGTGTCGAGACTCGTCTCGACACCTGAGGCCCTCAGTATCGCTATTCTATAAAGAGATGCGATGTCTTTGGTGTTCGAATGGGATCCGCGCAAAGCGCGAGCCAATTTCCTGAAGCACGCCGTGACTTTTGCCGAGGCGGCTTCAGTGTTCGGCGATCCCCTGGCGCGGATCTTCGAGGACGAATATCACTCAGCCGACGAACCTCGGGAGATCATCCTGGGCCATTCGATGGCAAGGCGTCTGTTGCTGGTATGCTTCACGGAACGCGAGGCGGATCGAGTGCGGATCGTCAGCGCTCGCCGCGCCACGAGCAAGGAGTTGCATGACTACGAAGAAAGTGCCAAAAACTGAGACCAAGGCCAAGCGGGACGACGGGCTGCGGTCCGAATACCGGTTCAATTACTCGAAAGCCAAGCCAAATAGGTTCGCCGAACGGACCCGGCCGGGATCTGTCGCAGTGTTGTTAGATCCGGATGTGGCAGAGGTTTTCAGAAGCCCGGAATCCGTAAACGCCGTGCTGCGTGCGTTGATGGCCACCATGCCCACGATTGCCCGCCCTCGTCCAGACGGAGCGCGGTCCGGCGCTAGGAGCAGTGCTGGGCCCTCCAATGCATTCATTCGCCGCGACGCAGCACAACGGCGCCTGGGGCCGAGCGCGGCCTTTCCTGTATCCAGGAAAATACGTTGATTGATGGCTGACACGCCCTTCGCGACGGAACGTTGCCCCACAGATAGACAGACAGGCCCACGGGTATCACAGAGCGGATTTCAAATCTTCCGAAAACCTACGCACCGCCGCCACCTGTTCATCCGTCGCGGCCAATTCAAAGCCTTTCCCTGCCAGGAACGCTTGCCCGTCGCGCCAAACCAGGTAGGCCAAGCCGCGATCAGTCATGATTCCCGTACCGCCAATACTGCCGTACCCCCCGGCAGTACGCTCCACCAACGCGATCAGATTATCGCGCGCAAAGATAGAGTAGCCACTCGTTTCGGAGAGAAGTTGAATGCCGGTGGACCCCAAATCCACGATGGCGTCACGCTACATCTTGTAGCGGCCCATGTCCTCATCGTTGAGGTTCTCCAGCCAACGGCGGAGTTCCTTCTCGTTTTCCTTGTCGGAAACCGAGGCGGCCAACTTGGAGGATTTCAGCACAGTGTCGTCGACGAAAATCGGGCAATCCAGGCGCAGGGCCAACGCCAGAGCGTCGCTGGGGCGGGAGTCCACGCTGATGAGTTCGCCTTCTCGCTCCAGCCAGATCAGGGCGTAAAAGGTTTCCTCCTTCAGTTCGTTCACCACCACTTTGCGCACGCCGGTGTTCAGTCCCAGCAGGAGGCTCTTGATCAGGTCGTGGGTCATGGGCCGCGGAGTAGCGACTTTTTCGATCTCCAAGGCTATCGCATTCGCCTCATAGATGCCCACCCAGATCGGAAGGACCGAATTGCCGCTGACGTCCTTCAGGATCACGATGGGCATGTTCGTGACGGGGTCCATCATCAAGCCGCGGATTTTCATTTCGACTTCCATAAGACCCTCCCAAGTTTATTACACCACATTCATCACGCTTTCACCGGCCAGCGAATTGGGGCCCGAGCGCGTCACACGTACGTGGATGTACGTGCCCAGCAGAGACGCGCCGCCCGTGTCCGGATGCGTGAAATTCAGCGTGCGATTCTGCGAGGTCCGGCCGATCCATTGGCCTAACGCCTCGTGGCGGCCTTCCACCAGCACTTCTTCCACGCCGCCGATCAATTCCGTGTTGCGGCGGATCTGTATGGCGCGCTGCTTCTCGTTGAGTATCGTCAGCCGGCGGGTCTTCTCTTCCTCGGAAATCTTGTCCCCCATGGCCAACGCGGCGGTGTTAGGCCGCGCCGAATACTTGAAGCTGAATAGCGAATCGTACTGCACTTCGTCGAGCAGGTTCAGCGTCTCGCCGAAATCGGCTTCCGTCTCGCCCGGGAATCCCACGATGATGTCGGTGGTCATCGCCATGTTGCGCCGGGCGTTCTTGATCCACGCGATGCGCTGCATGTATTGCTCCCGCGTGTACAGCCGCTGCATCGCGGCCAGCATCCGATCGGAACCCGACTGCACGGGCAGGTGCACGTGATTGCACAGAACCGGATTGGCGTCCATGGCATCCACGATCGCTTTCGTGAAGTCGCGCGGATGCGAAGTGGTGTAGCGCACGCGGCGAATGCCGGGCAGCTCGCCCGTGCGTGCCAGCAGCGTGGCGAAGTCCCATCCCGCGGTCGAGGGGTCGCGGTAGCTGTTTACGTTCTGCCCTAAAAGCTGAATTTCGCTGTAGCCGGATTCCGCCAGGCGGCGCGCTTCGGCCATCACGCTCTCGCTGGTGCGGCTGCGCTCCGGCCCGCGCGTGAAGGGTACCACGCAGTAGGCGCACGACTTGTCGCAGCCTTCGATGATGGTGATGTACGCGCGATGCGGATTGTCGCGGCGGGTGAACGGCGTATCGAAGGTCTCGTCCGTATCCAGGCTGAGACCGGTCACGTGGCGATTGCCCGCCTCAAGCTGCACCAGCATTTCGGGCAGCCGTGTGTAACTGGCCGAGCCGGCCACCAGGCTGACGTGCGGTGCGCGCTCGAATATCTTTTCGACCTCCTGCTGGGCCACGCATCCCAGCACTCCGAACACCTTGCCCTTGCCCGCCGCGCGCTTGAAATTCTGCAGCCGGTTGAAAACCTTCTGTTCGGCCTTGTCGCGGATGCTGCAGGTATTGTAAAGCACCAGGTCGGCCGCTTCCGGCGTCTCCACCTGGTTGTAACCCCTCTCGAGCAGCGTGCCGACGACCTTTTCGGAATCGTGGGCGTTCATCTGGCAGCCGAAGGTTTCGATGTAGAAAGCTTTCCCAGTCACTGGATCTATTCTAGCGGATGCGGCGGCTGGGCTCCGTCTGCCCTCGGGAAGCGTTGACCCTCGCCGTCACCGTTTCCTAATGCAGGCTGGCAACCTTCTTGCGGATCTCGGCCGCGTCCTTGGCCTCCGGCTGCAGCTCCAAATACTTGGCGTAAGCTTCCTTGGCGTCCTTGTGGTTCCTGCGCTTTTCTTCCGCTTCTCCCAACCGCAGCCAGGCTTCCGCCAGGTTGGGATTCCAGTTGGTGGCCTCCCGGAAACGCCCGGCCGCCGCCTTGTAACTGCGCCTTTTGAAGTATTCGATTCCCACCTGCAATTCCTTATTCGCCTGCAGCGGATTGAACGAGTACTCCTTGGGTTTCAGGTTTGCGTCTTCCTCGGGGGGCTCCTGCTCCGCCGGTTGCGGCTGCTGCGCGGGCGGCTTGGGCGCCTGTTTGGGCTGATCCTGCGCACGCGCCGATAGCGCTGGCAAGCACAACAGCAGCAACCCGAAGAGCCAGCGTGACATCATCCGATTCCCCTCCCGCACCGCCGATCTGGCACTCACTAGGACGCCGCGGTTTCCGGCCCGGGATCGCGGCCTCCGCCATTGCGGCCTTCACGCAAGGTCTCGATCAACCGGTTAACTTTCGCGTATAACTGAACGTCCATCGGTTTTGCCGCTCTCTCCCCCCGAGCAAGCTGCACACAGCGCCCGTGGGATAATTGAATTATACCTCGCCACCGCGATGGATCTGCGTGACAAAGCCGCCCAGTTGCCTCTCTCGCCCGGCGTGTACCTCTACAAGGACGCCGGCGGTCGGGTGATCTACGTCGGCAAGGCCAAGAGCCTGCGCCTCCGCGTGCGCAGCTACTTCAACGACGACCGGCTGGCCGATGTCAAAACCGGCACGCTCATCTCCGAAGCCACTGACGTCGATTACATCCTGGTCGACAACGAGAAAGAAGCGCTGGCCCTCGAAAACAACCTCATCAAGCAGTGGCAGCCCCGCTTCAACATCCTCCTGCGCGACGACAAGACCTATCCCTACATCAAGCTGACCGCCGAAAAGTACCCGCGCGTTTACGTCACGCGCCGCCTGCGCAAGGACGGCGCCGCCTACTACGGACCATACTTTCCGGGTAACCTGGCGCATCGCCTGGTCCACTTCATTCACCGCCATTTTCTGGTGCCATCCTGCAAGGTGGATCTGACCCGCTACCACCCCAAGCCGTGCCTGCAATATCATATCCATCGCTGCCTGGGGCCCTGCGTGGAAGGGCTGACCACCGATGACGCCTACAGCCGCGCCGTGCGCGACGTGCGCCTGTTCCTGGACGGCCGCCACAGCGACCTCGCCGCCCAGTTGCGCGCGCGCATGGAAACCGCCTCGGAGGCTATGCGTTTCGAGGAGGCGGGCTCCCTCCGCGACCTGCTGGCCACCGTCGAAGAAATGGAAGAGCGCCAGAAGATGGCCGCGGCTAAGGGTGACGATATCGATATCTTCGCCGTCTACGCCGAGCCGCCGCTGGTAGCGCTGAACGTCTTCCACCTGCGCAATGGCCAGATCGTGGACCGCCGCGAATACTTCTGGGAGGACCAGGAAGAGTTCGACGAGCCGCAGTTCTTTTCCGCGCTGCTCAAGCAAATCTATCTCGACCAGCGCTACGTGCCGGCCATTATCCACGTGCCCGTGGATTTCGAAGATCGCGAAGCGCTGGAAGAGCTGCTCTCGGAAAAACGCAACCGCAAGGTCGAGATTCACACCCCGCAGCGCGGCCAGAAGAAGGCCATGCTCGACCTCGTGGAAACCAATGCCAAACACAGTTTCGACGCGCGTTTCCGGGTGCTGCGGCCCTCCTCGCGCGCCATTCAGGAAGCCGTCCAGGATGCCTTAAACTTGCCCGAGCCGCCCAGGCGTATCGAGTGTTTCGATATTTCGCACATCCAGGGCACCGACAAGGTGGCAAGCATGGTGGTCTGGGAAGACGGCCGCATGAAGAAGTCCGATTACCGAAAATTCATCATCCGCACGGTCGTCGGCAACGACGATTTCGCCAGCATGCGCGAGGTCGTCACGCGCCGCTACGCGCGCTTGCAGCAGGAAGGCCAGGCCATGCCCGGGCTGGTGCTGATCGATGGCGGAATCGGCCAACTGCACGCCGCCGCCGACGCGCTGGAGGCCATAGGCATCATTAACCAGCCGCTCGCGTCCATCGCCAAGCGCGAGGAAATCATCTACGTGCTAGGCCAGGAGGACGAGCCCATCGTGCTCGACCGCTTCTCCCCCATCCTGCATCTGGTGCAATCCATCCGCGACGAGGCGCATCGTTTCGCGGTGACCTTCCACCGCACGCGGCGCAACGCGCAGCACCTGACTTCGGAGTTGGTCGGGATTGAGGGCGTCGGGGAGCGCACCGTGCAGAAGCTCCTAAAGCATTTCGGCAGTTCCGAGCTGGTGCGGACGGCTGATGAAGAGCAGCTTACCGCGGTCGTGGGCCGGGCCGCGGCGCGGCGCGTCAAGCGCTATTATGAGGAGCACTTGGCAGCCATGGAGCCGCGAACGTAGGCCTGACCACCCGCTATCGCGGATATCGCCGGCGAGCGAATCGGCTGAGCAGAAAATCACTATAAGGAATACCGAAGCGGCAGTAAGGAGGAGCGATACCAGCGGCGAGACGGCGATGAGGCTGCTGCGGGTTCCCCACGGCGGCTGGGTTCGCAGGGCGCTGGACTCGGATTGAGGCCGCGCCGCTCGATATTTACGCGTAGCGCAGCAAAGCCTTGAAACCGAAATCCATGTGCTGTTGAATGTGGCAGTGAAACAACGCCGGTCCCGGCTGGTCGGCGGTAAAGTCCACACTAGCGCGCCCATAAGTCGGTACCACGACCGTGTCCTTGATCACGCCCGACGTGGCCTTCCCATAAATCTCGGCGATCTCGAGTTGGTGCCGATGCAGGTGCAAAGGATGCGCATCGTCAGTGCGATTATGGAACGTCAGCCGGTAACGCGTGCCCTGCTTGAGCAGAAACTCCTGGTCGTGCGGATATTGTTTGCCGTTCACGGTGAAGCTATTGAATTTGCCTGCGCCGCGCGGCACCTTTTCAAACACCATGTCCAATCGCTCGGTGGGCGCCGGTTGCGACGACGGCTTGCCGAAGACGGTATAGTCCCAAATGGATTTGGGCGGCGGCGCCCACTGCGGCGTGCGGTGTTGATTAGCATATTCAATGGCAATACCCAGGCCCCCTTCGCGTATGGGGTCCTCCGGCGCCCCTAGGATCCAAACCCCCGGCTGGTTCATCTCCACCCAGGCATCGATGCGCTCGCCCGGACCCAGCATCAACACATCCACGGCCCCCGGCGTGGCCACCGGATTTCCGTCCAGCGCGATCACGTTGAATCTGTGGCCAGGCAGCGCCAGGTGACGGTTCTCAATGGCGCTGGCGTTCAGAAAATGAAACAGCACCCGTTCGCCGCGATTCACGCGGATCGGATCGCCCGCGCCGAGCGCCTTGTCGTTGATGGAGTAAATATCGGCCGTTACCTCCAGCCCCGCCGGCCGCGTATCCAGCACCGCCGGCTTTTCCGGTTGCGCCAGCGCCGGGTCCAGATCGTCCGTATCCATCAGTTGGTTGGTGAAATAAGGCTCCCAATCCCGCAGCGCCAGGTAGTGTTCCTGATCGAAGTTGCCTGGATTGTTCGCTCCCTCGACGATCAGAAAGCCGAACATTCCCGTATAACTGCCGCGGTGCAGGTCGTCCATCGACATAGTGTGGGTGTGGTACCAGCGTGTGCCGGCCGGCGTGGGCGTGAACCGGTAGCGGCGGCTTCCGTGCGCCGGCACTACGGGGGTGCCTTCTTCCTCCGACCCGTCCACATCGGACGGAATCAGCAATCCGTGAAAATGCACAAACTCAGGCACGTCCGTGTTGTTGACCACGTTCACCGTCACCGGCACACCCTCCTTCATCCGCAGCCGCGGCCCCGGCGAAGTGCCGTTGTACCCGATGGTGCTGACGATGCGATTGGGCGCCAATTCGACTGTGACTGGCCCGATTTCTAGCGTGAAATCGGTCTTGGCCGCATCTTCCGGGCCGGCCGGTGCTAGCAATGATTGCTCTTGTTGGCCCGCCAACCGGCTGGTTGCGGCCGCTAGACTGGCCATCTTGAGAAAATCGCGCCGTTGCATGAAAAATGAGAAAACGACCCTCCGCCCATGGTAACGCCCGGCCGCTGGCCGCCGCCAACGAAGACAAAATGGCCCCAATCACAGCCTCGGCCGCAACCTCCTTTCAGGAGCGGGCCAGCTTGAGGTCACGAGCCGTTTCTCGTAGGGCGGCCCCGCCCGCGCGCCACTTCAGTCGTTTGCGCGTTTTTGGTCAACTTGAGCGCCGCCGCCCAAGTTCCGGTTGGCCAAGGAAGGCTGGTTGAGGTTAGTCGAACGTGTCCCATTGCGACCTTGACGCATCATCCAGCGAGGCCGCAAGAAATCTCCGCCAAACGATTGGATGAGTAGAGGCGATCGCGGAAGACAGGTCCCGCGAGCGCGGTGCATACCCCTGAAATACCGACGCCGGCTCAGTTGTGGCGCCCTTCGGCCATTGCGCTGCCGGCTGAGCAAGAATCTGCGGGTTATCTCGACGCCACTTCCACACGTCGATTAAGAGCTTCGCGGTTTCGCTTATCATTGCTTTCGTACTGTCCAGCAAGCCCCCAAGAGTTTGAGTGGCGTCCTCGGTAAGGACTAGCGCTTCAAGCGGATCTCGTTTCGACGTCATAGGTGCCGCTCGCCAGACCTCAACATCAGACATGCTCGGGTTTCTGGGAAGATAAGTCAGTCGGCGAGAGCGCAACACCTGTTCTCCGTCCGCGCCATATATCTGAGGTAGCTTCGGAACAAACTGGCCGTTCTCAAGCCTACGTCCACGGTGAACGAGCATGTTTCTGAAATCCAGTGCCCATGGCAGCCATCCATCCGGGCCGACAGATGCGATAACCTCGCTGAATTTCCTATAGAAGTCAGCCTGCACCTTCTCCCCATCGGTCGTACCTTGGCCGATCCTTGTAAAGAACTCCCGAATCTCTCTACCGAGGTCAGCAGTAAGAATCGGCGTAGGGATCGCGATCACGCCGATGACCGCGCCCGCCAGACAGTCCAATGCTGCGGAGAGCGCTCGGGCCATGCCCGCGATGTGCATGACGACCATTTCAGGACTGAGTTCTTCCAGGGCATTGCGGGGGCGCGGTAAAACCACATCAAGCTGCCCGTCACGGATTTGCACGATATCTGCAAACCGCTCGCTATCACGTTCGGCACAGTCCTGATATTCAAGCCAATGCAGGGCAGCCTCGATCATGTTTGCTGAAACACTGGCGATGCACGCATATAACTGATCACTGATCAGTATTCGGCGACTGGTGCCAGGATGCGGTGCCGACCACCCGATCCCATACGGACTGTGCTCGGTAAAATCGTCAAGGATTAGGGCCTCCAGTTCCTTCCATCGCCACATAGGAACGCCGAGCGCCGAGACGGCCCGACCATTAGTCGAACATTCGCCTTCCCGGTACGGCTCGCTCAAGCGAGCTAGGTCTGATGGCTTCATAGACACATTGTCCCGCATCCGAGTCACGCAGATACGGCGTACGCGCCCGACGCTTGCTAAGCAAGGCTCCTCACCCGGACTGCCGCCTTTGTTCTGTGATTTTTATTAGATTCTATTCAATGCGAGTGCCAAACGGCGCCATACCCTTTGTAAGTACGGTTTTCGGAAACTCGCCGGAGCCGCAGATCATAAATGAGCTGAAATCCTTGTACCAATCGCCCTCCGTCCCATGGGCCGGCATTCACCCAATCCTGTAACCGGCGAAGATCTTGGAGAGAAATCTGGCGCTCCTCCACCCGCGCGAGGATGTGCTATCAGACAGGCCGCGGAAGACTAGAAAATCGGATTTTCGGCAATGGCGTCTTTCCCGAAGATGGCCCGGATCAGATTCTTCCCCGCCTCATCCTTGCGCTCAGGATCGGCCTCAGCCATAAAACGGCGATAAGTCGCACTCAGGTTCGCCCGCGCTTCAGCTTCGGCCTCCACTCCACGCTCCGCGAGCATAACCAGGGCCCGGCTCATCGTAAGATGCTTTGTCCTGGCTACACGCTCGACCTCAACTGCCAGTTCCGCTGGGATGGTGACGCTCTGGCGGATGGACGACGACGTGCGACTGCGCGCCCTTGAAGCCCTCTTCATGCCCCTATGATATCAAGTGTACCAGCCTGGTGCGCCTGCGTCCCGATTTCCATTTGGTCGCCGCGCCGAAAACAAATTCACTCGGACGAACGTCGGCGATGCTTCCTTCTGTCTGACCGGCAATCTATTTCAAATCCCGCAAGACGTGCTGACCTAACCCCGCGGCGTTGGCGGGTCACTGCTGCTTGCGAAACTTGTCCACGCTCATAGTTCGCCAGGATCTTGTGGAAACGGGGCGGCCCGATCTAACTTCCGCCGGAAATTGAGGTCGTAACCGCGCGCGCATCGCGATGAACCCATCGCTCATCACCGCGGGCGCTAGGCATGCACGATTGCGGTGCTGTCTGCCGGTAGCGGTAGCCCCTTCTCGCCGCCGCCCCGCCATCCGCCCCGCCCACGCTTCGCAAAAATCCGTGATAATTAACTATGAAGCTGGCGCGGCCCATCTCCGCCCGTCTCCTCCCGTTCTGGATCGGCCTTTCTCTCGCCATCATGCTGTTTGCGATGCAAGACGGTGGCTACCAGGGGCTCGGCCGCCGGCGCTACTATTACCAGCCCGGACCCAACGTCCCCTCCGAGTTTTATTGGAGCCGCCTCCAGTACACTTCCAGCTATGCCGGCGGCAGCAGCTACGGCTATCGCGGGTTTCGCGGCGGTTGGTCCAGGGATTATCCCAAGGCCGACAACGATTGCCTGATCGCCCTGCGCCGTTTGACCCGCATCAATTCCACCTCGCCGCTCAACGTCGTCGATCTCGATAGCGACCATGTATTCGACTATCCTTGGATCTACGCCGTCTCGGTGAACAATTGGACCTTCACCGACGAGGAGGCCAAACGCCTGCACGATTATCTCTTGAAGGGCGGTTTCCTCATGGTGGACGACTTCCACGGCACCGACGACTGGGAGCATTTCATGGCCGGCATGCGCATGGTGTTGCCCGACCGCCCCGTCGAAGATCTCAAGGATAACGACGAAATCTACCACGTCCTGTACGATATCGATGAAAAGTTCCAGATCCCCAGCGAAGTCTACGTCAACACCGGCCGAACTTACGAGAAGGATGGCTACGTGCCCAAGTGGCGCGCCATCCGCAACGACCACGGGCGCATCATGGTGGCAATCTGCGCCAACATGCATCTCGGCGACGCCTGGGAGTGGGCGGACAGCCCGGAGTACCCTGAGAAGTTTTCCGGACTTGCTTTTCGCATCGTCCTCAATTACATCACCTACGCCATGACCCATTAAGGCATGCACCGCGCGCGCCTCTTCCTAAAGGTCCCGTGCAGCCCAGGATCCCATGTTCGAGTTCTTTCTTAAGTATCCGCGTTCGGTCTACTCACGCGGCCAATTTGCCCTTCTGGGGGCCTGGCCCAAGTGGATGCTCGCGCTGCTTATCCTTTCCGCGGCCGCCGGACTGGCCCTGCTGGTCCGCTCCCGCCTGCCGCGCGCCGCGCCGGTGATGCGTGGCTGGCGGGCCTGGGTAATCTGGGGCTTGCAGACGCTGATGGCCGCGCTGCTGCTGGTGCTGCTATGGCAGCCGGCCATCACCGTCGCCGAGTTGAAGCCGCAGCAAAACATCATCGCCGTGCTGGTGGACGACTCCCGCAGCATGGCCATCTCCGACAACGGTTCCACCCGCCAGGCCCAAGCCGTTAAGGCCCTGCAGAACGGCGTCCTGGCCAGCCTCAACCGCTCCTTTCAAACGCGTCTTTACCGTGTTGACGACGTCCCTGCCCGCATCGACAGCCTCAGCGATTCGCGCCCCAGCGCGCCCTCCACGCGCCTCGGCGACAGCCTCAAGCAGTTGAGCGACGAGACTTCCGACCTGCCCATCGGCGCGCTGGTGCTGCTCAGCGATGGTGCCGACAACTCCGGGGGCATCGCGGCGGATGCCATCAACGCATTGCGCGCCCGCCACATCCCCGTTCACACCGTTGGCTTCGGACGCGAGCGCGCCGAACATGATGTGGAACTGGATGATGCCGTCATTGCTCCCCGTGCTCTGGCCGGCTCCCGCCTCGCCGCCCGAATCACCCTGCACCAACGTGGATACGCTGGCGCCAGAGTCACCCTGTCGGTCCGCGACATCACCTCCGGCCCAGCCGCGGGCCAAGCCAAAATCCTCGCTTCCCGCTCGATCGAATTGGGGCCGGACGGCAACCTCCGGACCGAGACTTTGATGTTCGATATCGGCGGCGCCGGCGCCAGAACGCTCCAAATCGCGGCAGCTTCCCTTCCAGGCGAAGAGAATACGGCGAACAATACCGTAACCCGCGTGGTGAATGTCGGCTCCGAACCGCGCCGCATCTTGTACGTCGAGGGTGAACCGCGCTGGGAGTACAAATTCATCCGCCAGGCCGAAGAGGACGACCGCATGGTGCAGATCGCCTCCATGGTTCGCACCAGCGCAAACAAGATCTACCGCCAGGGCATCGCCGATCCCAAAGAGCTTGCGGGCGGCTTCCCCTCTCGCCCGGAGGACCTTTTCGCCTACCAGGGATTGATCGTCGGGTCGGTGGAAGCCGGCTATTTCACACCCGGCCAGTGGGAATTAATTCGCGAGTTCGTCGATCGCCGCGGCGGAGGCCTGCTGCTGCTCGGCGGCCAGTTCGCGCTGGCGGATGGCGGCTGGAACGCCTCCAGCCTTATCGATCTGCTGCCGGCGTCGCTGCCCACCCGGGCGGGCACTTTTCATCGCGACGCCGATCCGAAGGCCGGAACTACCCATGCCACCGCCGAACTGGCGCCCGCCGGCGTGGATAGCATCATCACGCGCCTTGTTGACGATCCCGCCGCTAACGCCGCTAAGTGGAAGAAGCTGCCCTACCTGATGGACTATGAGGATCCCGGCACTCCCAAGCCGGGTGCGGCCGTTCTTGTCAATACGATTACGCCCGAAGGCCGCAAGCTGCCATTGCTCATTACGGAGAACTTCGGCCGCGGCCGTACCGCGATCATGGCCACCGGCGGCAGTTGGCGCTGGCAGATGAGTTCGCCCGTGGGCGACACCGCTCACGATCTGTTCTGGCAGCAGCTCCTGCGCTGGCTGGTTTCCGATACCCCCGGCCCCGTGGCAGCATCCGTCCCCGCGCAGATGCTGCTCGACAACGGCGCCGTCACTCTCACCGCCGACGTGCGCGATCGACAGTACAATCCCGCTGCCGATGCCAAGGTCGAAGCGCATATCCTGGGCCCCAGCGGCGTCAGCGCCCTGGTCGAGATGACGCCCGTGCCCGATAGTCCCGGCCAGTTCCAAGCCGCCTGGTCCGCCCCCAGGACCGGCGCCTACCTGACCGAGGTCACGGCCCAGCGCGCCGATCCCACCACCGGCACGGTCCAGGAAATAGGCCGCGACGTGCTCACCTTTCAGCGTATGGACGGCGTAGCCGAAAACTTCCACACCGAACAGAACCGCGGCCTGCTCGAACGCCTCGCCGCCCAAACCGGCGGACAATATTGGAAGCCGGCCGATCTCCCCAAACTCGCCGTCGCCATTCCCTATTCGGAGGCTGGCGTGACCGTGCGCGAGACCAAGGATCTGTGGGATCTGCCGCTGGTCTTCCTGGTGTTGCTGCTCCTGCGCTTTTCCGAGTGGTGGCTGCGGCGGAGTTGGGGCATCGTTTGAAATAGCCGAGTGGGGCAGGCCATCGTTGTTGGTGACCTGCCGGGTTCGAGCACGGCTGATGTGCCTCGTTCATGACCCAGCCGTTGCCATCCGGGTCGCTGAACGTCAGATACTGCCCCACGGCGCCGATTGCACTTCGGAAGTCTGCAGCCCGCGCGCCCGCAGGGTCTGGAACGCGTGTTCGAGATCCCGGTCACAAGCACGATGCCGCGCACGCAGCCGGGCGGTATGTTCTCAAACCAGGTCACCAGTGCGACGTTGGTCTTCGTGCCAGGAACGCTTAACTCGATCCATCGCGCACCCCGCCGAGAGTCGGCTTCGCGCGCAATAGGGAATCCCAACTGCTCGTTATGATTTGTCCTTAGTTACCCTTGCGCTCCGTGAGACTGAACCAATTCCCCGAGTTGTCTTTCATCACCGCTTCAATGCCGTAAAAGCGCTCCACGGGCGGCGCGCTGAACTCCACCCCCTTGGCTTTGAGGTCGTCGTAGTCCCGGCGGCAATCGCTGGTCTCCAGCACGCCGCCGCACAAAATGCCCTTGTCCAGCAATTGCCGCAAGCTGGCGGCTGTGTCTTTGTCCAGATTGGGGCCGTCGATCTTCATCAGGATGATCTGTAGCTCGGGCTGGCCCTTGGGGCCTACCGTGAGCCAGCGGAAGCCATTGTCCATACGGTTGTCCGCGCGCACCTCGAAGCCGAGTTTGTCGACATAGAAATCGCGCGCGGCGTCCTGGTCCAGAACATATAGCTGTGTGTAACTGAGCCGTTGAATCATGTACATCTCCTCGCAGTTCTCAGGATACAGAACGCGCCGGGAGCGCGCTTCTCGATTCTTGCGGTCTTTTGGGACCCGTTAACGCTCGCCTAAGAAGGCTCGCTGGAAGCAGGCGGGGATGTAGTATAGCGGCCAGCGCGCGCCGAATCCGCCGAAGATGCGGCGCGCCTCGCCGCGGAAGGCAGCCGGCGAAAGGCCCGTTAAGGAGTGGAAGCGCGTGCTGAACGAGCCCAGGCTCTCATAGCCGACCTCGAAACAGATTTCGGTGACGCTGTGGTTGCCTGCCAGCAGCAGTTTCTTGGCCTGCCCGATGCGCTGCCGGGTGATGAACTCGTGCGGCGTTTCGCTGAACGCCTGGGTGAACAGCCGGTTGAAATAGAAAGGGGAAAGACAGGCCTGGCGCGCAGCCTCCTCTAGAAAAACGGGCCGCGCATAGTGCGCCGCCAGATAATCGCGCGCGTGGCAGAGCCGGGCGAAAGTGCCGGGATCGAAAAGCCGCACGCTGCGTGTGGCGGCGATCTGCGGTGCGCGGCGGGATCGCATGACAGTTCCCCATTATTACACGGGCGCCTAACCCTCCCGTCTGCCGTCCGTCTATGATGGTAGAATATCTACCATCGTGATGTGGCGCGTGATGTGGCGGAGAGGCAAGCATCGGGACGACGACGTCGAACGGGAGTTGCGCGCGCACCTCGACCTGGAGGCCGAGGAATCCGGCGGCGAGCACGATGCCGCGCGGCGCGCCTTTGGCAACCTGACGACGGTAAAGGAGGCGATACACGAAATGTCCAACTGGACGATAGTGGAACAGCTCGCACAGGATCTGCGATACGGGGCGCGGCTGCTGCTCCGCAGCCCGGCGTTCAGCGTGGTAGCGGTGCTGACGCTGGCGCTGGGAATCGGCGCGAATACGGCGATCTTCAGCGTGGTGCACGCGGTGTTGCTGCGGCCGCTACCTTTTTCCGAACCGGACCGGCTTGTGCGCATCTGGGAATCCGCCCCGAACGGGTTCGACCGCAACGTGGTCGACCCGTTCAATTTCCTCACCTGGCGCGAACGCACCCGTAGCTTCGAGCAGATGGCCGCGATCGACTCCAGGACTTCTAACATCACCGGCGGCGGTGAGCCGCTGGCGGTGCACGGCATGCGCGTCTCGCCGGAGTTCTTCTCCATCCTGAGAGTCTCGCCGTTCATGGGCCGGGGTTTCGTTCCGGAAGAGGGAATTCCGGACCGCGACCACAGCGTCATTTTCAGCTACGGCTTCTGGCAGAGCCATTACGGGGCCGACCGCGGCATCCTCGGGCGCAAGATTATGATGAATGGCGATCCGTCCACAGTAGTGGGCATCCTGCCGCCTGATTTTCGTTTTCCCGGTTGGAAAGCGGACCTTTTTGTGCCCCTGGCCCTCGACCGCGCGGAGGCCCGCAAGGGCGGCCGCTGGCTCTCCACGATTGCGCGCCTCAAGCCGGGCGTGAGCCTCCGGCAGGCGCAACAGGACATGCAGGCCGTCGCCAAGCAGCTCGCCGACGAGCGGCCGGCGATGGATAAGGGCTGGAGCGCTGCCGTGGTGCCTTTTCTCGAAGACGTGACCGAGAACATCCGCCTGCCGCTGTTGGTACTGCTGGCGGCGGTGGGCCTGGTCCTGCTGATCGCCTGCGCCAACGTAGCCAACCTGCTGCTGATGCGCGCCACCGGCAGGATGCGTGAGATCGCGTTGCGCGCGGCGTTGGGCGCGGGACGGCGGCGCATATTGCAGCAACTGCTTTCGGAAAGCCTGCTGTTGGCGCTGGCGGGATGGGCCGGCGGCCTGGCGGTAGGCTACTGGGGCTTGAAGGGTCTGCTGGTCCTGATTCCGGAAAGCGTGCAGTTGCCCCGCATGGAATCGATCCATCAGGATTCCGGCGTGTTCCTCTTTGCGTTCGGCATTTCGCTGGCCACAGCCATCTTGTTTGGACTGGCGCCCGCCATGCAGGTCTCACGCCCACAGCTTCAGAGCGCCCTGCAACAGGGTTCCATGCGCACCGGCGTGGGAGGCAGCCGCGTCTTCCGGCGGGCGTTCGTGATCGCCGAAATCGCTCTGGCGCTTCTGCTGCTGGTTGGCGCAGGACTGCTGATGCGCAGTTTCGGGCGGCTGATTTCCGTGAACCCCGGCTTTGCCCCGGAACACTTGCTGACCATGGAACTGTTCACGTCGCCGGCCAAATATGAAGACAGCCAGAAGCGCTCGCGGTACCTGGAACGCGTGCGGGATGAGGTGCGCGGCGTGGCTGGCGTGCAGGCGGCCGGCTCTACCCATTTCCTGCCGCTCACCGGGATGACGTCGGGTTCCTGCTTTGCGCCCGCTCCCGGACCCCAGCCGGACACATCTTCCCCCAGCGCTGATTTCCTTGTGATCAGCCCCGGATATTTCCAGGCCATGGGAACGCCCATGTTGAGCGGGCGCGATTTCGCCGCTGGGGACCACTTTGGCACGCCTAGCGTTCTGGTGGTCAACCACGCCTTTGCCGAGCGTTTCTTCGCGGGCCAGAATCCCATCGGCAAGCAGCTGAATGTATGCTGGACAGTTCCCAATCCAGTTGAAATCGTAGGGGTGGTGGCGGATGCCCGGCAAACCGAGCTGAAGGTCGCGCCCAATCCGACCATCTTCCTGGCGAACCCGCAGGCACCCATGTACTTCGCGCACCTGGTGGTGCGGGTGCGGAACGATCCGCGCCAAATGGCGCGCGCGGTTCAGGCGGCCATTCACCGCGTCGATCCGGACCAGGCCATTTCAAACGTCGAAACCATGGACACTGTATTTTCCGATTCGGTCGCGCGCCCGAGATTTCAACTGGTGCTGCTGCTGGTGTTCGCGGGAATCGCGGTGCTTCTGGCCACCATCGGGGTGTACGGCGTAGTGTCCTACTCGGTGAGCCAGCGCACGCAGGAGATCGGCATTCGCGTAGCATTGGGCGCGCGCTCGGGCGATGTGTCGCGCATGGTGTTGCGCGAAGGGTTGCTGCTGGGGGGCTCGGGAGTTGCCCTGGGGCTGGCTGCCGCCCTGGCGACTACCCGCGTTTTGCGAAGCTTGCTGTTCGAGGTGACGCCGACCGATCCAGTGACGCTCGGAGCCGTGGCGTGTCTGCTGCTGGCGGTGGCCGTCGCGGCGACGCTTTGGCCGGCGCGCCGCGCCACCCAGGTCGATCCGATGGTAGCTTTGCGGTACGAGTAGTTCTGCTAAGTTGGAATGCATGTTTCCCAACCTGCGCGCACTTGTCCTTTTCTGGTTTGCCCTTCCCGTAGCGGGCCAGTTGCCTCAGGCGGCGACTGCCAAAATCGACGCGGCAGCGGAGAAGGCGCTGGCCGAGAGCGGTGCTCCCAGCGTCTCCGTGGCGGTGGTTAAAGACGACCGCATCGCCTATGTGAAGGCGTACGGGAACGCCCGCCTGCACGATCCGGCCACCGCCGCCCGCCCGGAGATGCGCTATAGCATCGGCTCGGTGAGCAAGCAGTTTATGGCCGGCGCGATCCTGATGCTGGTTGAGGAAGGCAAGCTTTCGCTTGACGATAAGGTGGGGCGCTTTCTGCCGGAGCTCACCCGCGCCAATGAAGTCACGATCCGGCAACTCTTGTCGCACACTTCGGGATACCAGGATTACTATCCGCTCGACTATGTAGCGCCGTACATGCAAAAGCCGGTGACCGCGGATTCCATCCTGAAAACGTGGGCCGGCAAACCGCTGGATTTCGATCCCGGCACGCGGTGGCAATACAGCAACACGAACTATGTGGCGGCGGGGCGCATCCTGGAGCGGGTTACCGGCGCGCCTTTCGCGGCGTTTCTGCAAGCGCGGGTTTTCGGGCCGCTGGGCATGACCAGCGTGATCGACCTGGATGAGAAGTCTCTCACAGCGTCCGACGCAGAGGGTTACACGCGCTTCGGACTGGGGCCCGCCCGGCCAGTGGCGCCTGAGGGCCGGGGCTGGCTCTTCGCGGCGGGGGAGTTGGCGATGACCGCGCAGGACCTGGCACGGTGGGACATTTCGCTGATCGAACACAAGCTGCTCACGCCCGGGTCGCTGGATGCTTTAATGACTCCGGTGCGCCTGAAGAACGGCGCTCCGACGGGTTACGCGCTGGGTGTGGGCGTGTCCGATGCGGACGGACATCCGAAGCTGCAGCACGGCGGAGCGGTGTCGGGCTTTGTCAGCCTGAACACCGTCTGGCCGGATCAGAGAGGGGCGGTGGTGGTGCTTGCGAACATGGATGGGTCGAACGCGCCGGGATCGATCACGAATCAGATCGCACCGCTGCTGTTAGAGGAAGCGGAAGATCCGCAGGCAGCCCGGCAACTCGAACAGGCCCACCGGATCTTCAGCGGCCTGCAGGAAGGCAAGATCGACAGGGCGCTGCTGAATTCCGATGCGGCCGCCTATTTCACTCCGCAGGTGTTGCAGGATGCCGCGGCCAGCCTGAAGCCGCTGGGCGTTCCGGAGAGCTTTAGACAGACGTCCGTGGAGCTGCGCGGCGGCATGACCTACCGTCATTTTCAGATTCGGTTCAAGGACAAGCCGCTGCACTTGAGCACCTTCACTACGGTGGACGGGAAGCTGGCTCAGTATTTGATTCAGTAAGAAATACTATTATCGCGCGCAACAGATTTGCGTGGAGATCAAACTCGCCGGCGCGAGCGTGCGGTTGGCGGCGAAGTAGTTTTTGTGCGCCAGGTTGCGGTAGACTTCTCCCGCCACACTCGCCGCCAGGGGCCCTATGGCGGGCCGGCCGCCGGTGAGCAGGACGACCACCACCAGCTTGTTGTTGCCCTTGTCGGTGAAGGAGCCGAACCAGCCCAGGTGGGTATGGCTGTCGGTGCAGGTGCCGGTCTTGCCGGCGATGGGTTCATCCTGCTGCGCCCGCCGCGCCGTGCCGTACTCGACGGCGCCCCGCATGCCCGGTTTCAACTCCGAAATCACATTCCCGATATCCAACTGGCGCTTCACGCGCGGCACGAAGTCCGCGGCTTCCTGCGCGGTGCGCGGGTATTGCAAATAATAGAGCGTGCCGCCATTGGCCAGCGCGGACATCAGCGCGGCCAGTTGGAGCGGTGTTTGGGAGATTTCTTCGCCAAAGCTGGTGAGCATACCCACGCCGCCGTTGCTGGGGGGCTCGGAGGGGAAATGCCCGGCGCTTTCGCCGGCAATGTTCAGGCCGGCCTTCTCGCCATACCCGAACAGGTGCGCGTAGTAGCTGACCTTGTCGAAGCCGAGCTTGGTGCCCAACGTGGCGAAATAGAAATTGTTCGAGTGGGCCAGCGCCTGTGTCAGATTGTAGCCGCCGCGGCGAAAGAGCTTGCCATCGCCGCCGACCAGCTTCTCACGGAGAGCCGCCAGCGCAACCGAGACCTTGATCGTGGAGCAAGGTTGAAATCCGCCGCCGAGCGCCAGCTTTTGGTTGACGATAGTGAGGATGCGGCCCGTATTGGGATCCGCCACCACCACCGATCCGTTATATGACCCGAGCGCGTCGACGGCGGAACGGCGCACCTCCAGATCCTCGCCATCGGCGTTGTCGCCCATGGTGGAATCGGCATAAGTCGGCTCGGTCCAAGGTCCGCCGCGCACGACGACCGCTGGGATCGCCGCAACCGGCGCGTGGTAAGCGGCGCGATGCACTAACGCGCTGCTCGCGTGGGTAGCCGGATGGTGGACCACGGCGGCGGCGTGATGCACGAGCCGATGGTGGCGCGGCCGGGCAGGTGTCGTCGTCGTTGTAGCGAGAATGACGTGGGATATAAGGAAAAAAGCGATGCCGAAATATAAAAATCGGGAAAAACGATAAGAAGAAGTGGTCATAGGTCCAGACACGAGCGCCCAGGTGGTAAAGCCGTGGTAATTCGCCAGCACCTAACTACAGAACGCCGGCCGGAGCAACCGGATATCTCATATTATGCACGCCTCGGCCGGGTTTCGTCAAGTTTGCTAATGATTAAAATTCCGGCATCAAACGGCAGCGCAAGCCCAGGCGCCTGAGATGTGCCATGCTGGAGTTGCTATGCGAGACCCGGAGATCATCGAAACCGAGCTGATGGAAATCGGCGCCATTGCCGACGATACCCTCAAGTTCGAGCGCATCATTGCCTGGTGCGCGTCGCATCCCGACGAAGTCCCCTTCGCCCTGCATCAGTTCATGGGCCGGCGCGACAAGCACCCATCGCAGGCCCCCAAGGCCTGACCGCAACGGTGCCGCCGATGCACAGCCCAGGAAGCCTGTCGCACCTATGCCGCCGTCCATCCGCCATCGATGGTAAGCACCGAGCCGGTCACGAATTCAGCTTCCGGCGAACATAGATACAGCACCATGTTGGCAATCTCCTCGGGACGTCCCAGGCGCCCGACTGGTTGCCGCTGGTTCAACTCCGCGCGCACCTTCTCTTTCTCGTGGCGATGATATTTCTCCAGGTAAGCCTCGACAAAAGGCGTATCCACTGTGCCGGGACAAATGCAGTTGGCGCGAATTTCGGTTGGATAGTCGACCGCCAACTGCCGGGTCATGGCGATCACCGCGCCCTTCGTGGCGCAGTAGGCGAAACGCTTCTTGACTCCCACCAGGCCCGCCACCGATCCGATGTTGACGATCGAGCCGCGGGATGCCAGCAAGAGGGGCATGGCCGCGCGGGTGACCAGGAACATCCCCTGCACGTTGACCCGTAACAGCCGCTCGAAATCGGCCAATTCCGTTTCCTGGATGCCGCCCACCAGGCCGATGCCGGCGTTGTTTACCAGAATGTCGAGCGCGGCGATGTGCGCGAAGGCGGACGCGACGGCCGCTTCATCGGTAATATCAAGTATGAGAACAGTGGCGCCGGGGAGTTCCCGCGACAAGGCTTCGGCTCCGGGCTGGTCGATATCGGCGATGGTGACCTGTGCGCCCGCGGCGTGGAGCGCCCTGCAGGTAGCCGCGCCGATGCCGCTGGCGCCGCCCGTGACCAGGGCCTTGCGCCCGTCCACACGAAAAGGAAGATGCATCGCTTGAATTCTAACGCCATGCGCGTTCTGCAGAACGAAGTCGTCCAGTGCCGCCTCTGCCCGCGGCTGATCGCGCACTGTACGGAAGTGGCCCAGGTGAAGCGGCGCGCGTACCGCGATTGGGAATACTGGGGCAAGCCGGTGCCGTCGTTCGGCGACCAAAGCGCGGAGCTGCTGATCGTGGGACTGGCGCCGGGAGCGCACGGGTCCAATCGCACCGGCCGCATGTTCACGGGCGACATGTCCGGTAACCTGCTGTATCGCGTGCTGCACAAGACAGGCTTTGCCGGCCAGCCTGAGAGCGTTTCGCGGGACGACGGGCAGCTACTGATCGACACTTACATCACCGCGGTGGCACGCTGCGCGCCGCCGGGCAACAAGCCCGCGCGCGAGGAGATCGCCAACTGCCGGCCGTACCTGGAGCGTGAGCTGGATTTATTGCGGAACCTGAAGGTAGTGGTGGCGCTGGGGCGTGTGGCGTTCGACAACTATCTGGGCATTTTGCAGAGGCGCGGTGCGATCCTGAACCGGGCGGCCTTCCCGTTCGGACACAATCGCATCTTTGAAACAGCGCGGGGGCAGCCGGTGCTGATCGGCTCCTATCATCCCAGCCAGCAGAATACATCTACTGGTAAGCTCACGGAGGAGATGCTGGAGGCGGTGTTCCTGCGTGCGCGGAGTGTACTGGGCCGCCCCACTCGCAGGCAAAATCGCTAAGCACCCGCCGTTACCGCAACTGTAAGTCGATCCAGCGCGTGGAAGCCGGGCGGGCAGCGGAACCGTGCAAGTTTCCGGCGCCTGGGATCGGAATACTGCCATAAACGCTGGGAGCTACCGCACCTACGGTATGGGCTGACGCTAAGCAGGGGCGTATTCTTTTGTATAGGCTGGCCGCGGGCAGCAAATATTGTCCCGGTGCGAATCGAGCGGATCGAGCTACCCGAATCGAATCCCCCAACCCTTGCCAGGATCGAGGAGGACCACGAGTTAGGGCTAGCGTGCACCAGCCAGCCGCCAGTTCGGCAGGCCATGCGATCAAGTACGAACGCAGGAGAGCAGTGGATAGGTACACCTGAAATATCAGGCCCGCCATTCCTCGTGAGCCTCCTGGCGCGTCTGCGGCGCGCGCTGTGCCCGCGGCCCTCTTCGAATGCCATGAAGCTTATTGTGCTGGCCCGCGGGGAGCATACCGTAACCACACTCATGATGGCCGCCTTCCATGAAAACTGGAGCATCCGGTTCGCGCCCACGCCCGCCGCGGCGATCGCCCTTTTGCGCAAAGCCCCCGACGCCGCTCTGGTCTACGATTGGGACTCGCATCACGGTGAGTGGCGGGAATTGTGCAGTGCTTGCGTGCAGTGCGGCGTCCCCTTTCATTTGGTGGCCGATATGCCGCCGGACGATCTCTTTCTGGCGGTCGCCGGCGCAGGCGGGGCGGGTGTCTTGTGGAAGCCCCTGAACGAGGAACGGGTGATTGCCGCGCTCGCTTTGGCCCGAAGTCTGGCGGCAACGGCGCCGGAGGATGCACAGTGTAGAGCGTGACTTACCGCGCAGCCCGTCCGCCGGCATGGCCGGCCACGGCCAGCGCCGTCCCCCGTCCACCCCCGGCTACAATCAAGCTATGTCATTCGATCGCGCCGTCCTCGGGCGCACGGGCATCGAAGTCGGCCGCCTTGGCCTGGCTTCCAGCTATGGCGCGCCCGCCAGCACCGTGGAACAAGCCTTCGACCACGGCGTGAACTATTTCTACTGGGGCAGCCTCCGCCGCAATCCCTTCGGCGATGGCCTGCGCGCGCTGGCGCCGCGGCGCGACCGCTTCCTGCTGGTCACGCAGTCCTACTCGCGCATGGCTTCGCTCATCGCCCCCAGCCTGGAACGCGCCCTACGCGCGCTGCGGTTCGACTACACCGACGCGCTGCTGCTGGGATTGTGGAACGGCGCGCCACCGCCGCGCATCCTGGACGCCTGCCGCAAGCTGCGCGAGCGCGGCCTGGTGCGTTATCTGGCCGTCTCCACGCATAACCGCCCGCTGATCGCGCGCCTGACGGCCGATCCCCGGTTCGATATCTTCCACGTGCGGTACAACGCCGTGCATCGCGGCGCGGAGCGCGAAGTCTTTTCGCAATTGCCGGCGCAGAATCCGCCCGGGTTGGTCTCGTTCACCGCCACAAGCTGGCGCCAGTTGCTGGGTCACAAGCGCATACCGACCGGCGAAAAGATTCCGACGGCGGCGGATTGCTATCGCTTCGTGCTGACCCAGCCCACGGTGAATATCTGCATGACCGGACCCGCCAATGACACTCAATTCGGCCAGGCGCTGGAGGCCATACGCCGCGGCCCCATGGCGCAGGATGAACTGGAGTGGATGCGCCGCGTAGGCGACGCGATCTACGGTAAAGACCGTCGCTAGCGCTAATTCGGCAGGCCACCAAGAACGATGGCCCGCCCCACGGCGATCTCGACAGGCCACCAATCTCGACAGGCCACCAATAACGATGGCCTGCCCCACGGCGAACTCAGCACGCCCAACAACGATGGCCTGCCCCACGGCTGAATTCGGCCGATGCGCAACGCGGTAGCATGGGGGTAGAGGGATCGAATGTTCACATGGATCTGCCCGCAGTGCGGGCGCGAGGTGCCCCCTTCCTACGACGCTTGCCCGGACTGTGCGGCCAGGGAGAAAGCCGGCGGGCAACCGGCGCAAACCGCGGCCCAGCCTTCGGCGCCTGGCCTACAGGGCACTCCTGCACCGCCCCCGGCATACGCGCCGCCGGCGGTGGCGCCGCTTTCGGGTGCGCAATATGCCGCCCCTCCGCCGCACGCCGGCCTGCCCACATGGCTGCTGGCCATCCTCTTTGCGTTCGCTTTTGTGGGTGTCGGCGCGGGAGTGTACTTTACAGTGCAGTATTTCCACGGTGGCACTCAGGCGGCTTCCACGCCGGTCGAGACCGCCGCGGTGAAGAACCAGGTGAAACAGAATCCGCTGCAGAAGTATGTCGAGGTATCCGGCATACGCTTTGTTGAAACGCCCCAGCATCAGACAGAAGCGCGCTTCGTGGTGGTCAACCACTCCGGCGCGGACGTTACGGATCTGGCCGGCACGGTGAATATCTGGGGCCGCACGGCCAAGTCCGAAGAGGAGGCCGCCGGCAATTTCAGCTTCAAGATGCCGTCCCTGAAGCCTTACGAGTCCAAAGAGGGCGTGGCGCCGCTCTCGACCAAGCTCAAAGTCTACGAGCTGCCGGACTGGCAGAACCTCTCCGCCGAAGTCCAGATCACTTCACCGTAGGCGCGCCCGTCAGGATGCCGGAGAGCGCTTTTTGCCGGTAGTCGAAGATCGCCTGTAATTGAGTCCGCACGGCCACGCGGTGCGCCAGCCTGCCCAGCGGCCCAAAAGGCAGCGCGTAATCCACGCGGTCCGATACCAGCGCGCCGTACTCGGTAGGTTTGAAATCGTGCCGGTGGCGCCAGTAGGCATAAGGCCCCGCCGCCTGCTCGTCCACGAAGAAGAACGGCGGCTCATACTCCGTGATTGCAGTCTTCCATTTCAACGGCAGCCCCAGCCAGCGGATCTGGTAGTCGATCTCGGCGCCCTTGCGCATCTGAATGCGTTCCGGGGATGTGACACGGAAGTTGAGCCACGCCGGTGTGATGCGCGCCAGATTGTGCGGATTCTCGAAGAACGCGAAGGCCTCCCGCAGCGATACCGGTACGGACATGGAACAATCGAGGCGGTAGGTTTTCATCGTGTCACTCGATGGTCACTTGACGCTTGGCATGCTATGCTACCAGCTTAACCTAAGCCGGTGACCTCCAAAGTAAAACGTCCGAAGACCGCCGCCGAGCGCCGCGCACGCGTGGAACAGATCCTGCGCGGGCTGGACGAGATGTATCCCGATGCGACCTGCGCGCTCCACCACCGCGATCCGTGGGAGCTGTTGGTGGCGACCATCCTTTCCGCGCAGTGCACCGACAAGCGGGTCAACGAAGTGACACCCGGTTTGTTCGCCAAATATCCGACCGCGCGCGACTTTGCCGCCGTGAGTCCCCAGGTTCTGGCGCAGGATATTCGCAGCACGGGTTTCTTCAATAACAAGGCGAAGTCCATCGTAGGCGCGGCCCAGAAGGTATTACGCGATTTTGGCAGCAAAGTTCCGCAATCGATGGATGAGATGCTGGTAATCCCCGGCGCCGCCCGCAAGACCGCCAACGTGGTGCTGGGAACGGCTTACGGGATCGCGGTAGGCGTGGTGGTGGATACGCACGTGCAGCGCGTCTCCCGCAGGCTGGATTTGACCAAACAAACCGATCCGGTCAAGATCGAGCAAGACCTGATGAAGATCGTTCCGCAAGAGCGCTGGATACTCTTCTCGCACCAGATCATCCACCATGGCCGCGCGCTGTGCCAGGCGCGCAAGCCGCAATGCGCCGGGTGTCTGTTGAACCCGATCTGCTACGCGAAAGACAAGACCTGACCCTGTGCACGCTAAGGTTTACCAACCCTTTACATTCTTTCTTTAACCCTACGCGCCACCACTACTTATATCTAAGTGGAGGCCAGAATGAGGGGCGTAGTTCTCAACAGATATATCACTGCCGGCATAGCCGGAGTATTATTCGGACTGGGTATGGCGGCGGCGGCCACGAACGACCCTGTCAATGTCAGCGCCTCGGACGCAGCCATTATAAAGAAGCTGACGCACGACGTTCGCATGTACCCGCGCTACAGCGTCTTCGACACTGTTAGTTTCGTCGTGGAGGAAGGCCGTGTAGAGCTGCTTGGCGATGTTACCGAGCCGTTCAAAAAAGCCGACCTTGGGCGAATTGCCCAGCACGTGCCGGGCGTTACGAGCCTGAGCAACGACCTGAAAGTTCTGCCGCCATCACCCATGGACAACCGGCTGCGGCTGCAGGTGGCCCGTGCCATTTTCCGCGACCCGGTCTTGTCAGGTTATCGTATGCAGCCCGTGCCGCCCATACACATCATCGTAGACAACGGTCACGTGACGCTCGAAGGCGTAGTCCGCACCGACATGGAGAAGAACGTGGCCGGTCTACGCGCCGCGGGGGCCGGATTGAGTTTCGGCCAGGTCACCAACAATCTACAGGTGGAAAATCCGAGCCACAAGAGCTGACGCCGGATCTGTCAGCCGCGCTTCAGAAGCCGGCCCATGATGTCCTCGTAATGCGCCACATAGCGGCTGATCAGTTCCTGCAGCGGGATGGGTTCCGCAATGCCGACGCGGCAGGGTGTACTCAGCTTCTCCTCGGGAATGTGGGCCACCACATGAAGGACGACGCGGTTGAGCAGGTCACATAGAACCACCAAGTCCCGCCAGGGCAGATCGTTGAAGTGTTGAGCGGACAACCAGGAACCTTCGGGATAACCACCTGCAGTTAGTTCCGGCCCGGTAAGGGCGCGCGCGAACCATTGCTGATGCGCAGCCGCCCAGTCGATCAGGTGGCCCAACGCTTCCTTGCGAGTCCATTCCGTCCGTTCCAGAGGCGGGCCGTTCTCTTGGATCAGGCCTAACAGACTTAGGGTACGGCGCAAATCCAGTGTAGTCCCGATTAACGGCGCGACGGAAACTTTCGGACCCGGAGGAGGGATTTGAAGCCTCGCCACCACCTCGCGATAGCTTGCGTACGCGATACCGAGTTCCCCGAGAAGGACCGCGGCGGTCGATTTTTCGATACGCAGCATCCCGAGAACCAGATGGCAACAGTCGATAGAGGAGTGCTGCAGCGCCGTGCTCTCCTCAGCGGCACAGGCCAAGGCTCTCTTGGAGACGTTGCTCAACGGCAGATCCACCGATGTCTCCCTGCGCTCAATGGAGCGCGGCACAAGCTCTTCGATCCGTTTGCGAATGCGTTCGACGCTTGCCGGTAGACCGTCGCGGAAAGAGTGGTCCTCGCGCAAAAGGCCCAGCAGCAGATGCTCCGTCTCGATGTAGGGAGAGCCAAACTTGCTGGCCTCGAAGCGGGCAAAAAAGACGGCGCGGCGCGCCTTCTCGGTGTACCGTTCAAACATGCGTAAGCCTTCATCCTAGTATGCTCCAGCGGGCGCGGATTGGTATAGTCTCAAGAGACTACCGATGAGACTTTTCCTGGGCGTGGACGGCGGCCAATCCGGCACTACTGCGCTGATCGGCGATGCAGCCGGGCGGGTGCTCGGCGCGGGCAGCGGCGGCCCGTGCAATCACGCCGCGGCCGACGACGGGCGCCGGAAACTGGTGCGCGCCGTGAGTGACTGCGTGGCCGCGGCCTGTGCGCAAGCGGGTCTGGATGCGCGCGCGATGCGATTCGCGGCTGCCTGTTTCGGCATGAGCGGCGGTCCGGAAGATAAGCAAGCCATTTTGCGCGAGATCCTTCCGTCTGACACATTGGTGGTGACCGACGACGCCGTTATCGCGCTGGCGGGCGCCACCGCCGGCGAGCCAGGCATTGTCACCATCGCCGGAACCGGCTCCATTGCTTTTGGGCGCAATGCGGTGGAAGGCACGGCACGGGTCGGCGGGTGGGGTTACATTTTCGGCGACGAAGGCGGCGGATTCGACATCGCACGACAGGCCCTGCGCGCCGCTCTGCGCGCCGAAGAAGGCTGGGGACCGCCCACGGCGCTGCTCCGCGTATTGATCGAAGCCACAGGCAGCGCGGATGCCAACGCCGCCCTGCACCGGTTCTACACGCCGGAGTGGCCGCGGTCGCGCGTGGCGACGCTGGCCCCGCTGGTGGATGACGCCGCGATGGCGGGCGACGCGGTGGCGCGCGACATCCTGCACAACGCCGCGCAGCAGCTCGCCGTGCTTACCTCTTCTGTGCGCCGGCAGCTTTGGACCGCCGGCGAATCCGCCCGCGTGGCCTGGACCGGCGGCGTCTTCGGGAGCCGTATATTGTTGGAGCGCTATCGATACCTGGTGGAATTGGAGGATGGCAACCACACGGGTCCGCCGGAATACAATCCCGCGGCGGGCGCTTTAATCGAAGCGTATCGCGCGGCGGGGCTGCAGCCGCACCTGAGTGGAATGCCGGCCGGCGTGCCGGAGCTGAAATGACTGCGCGGGACGTTTCCTCTTACTTCAGCTCCGTCATGATCCCCGGCAGGCTCCACTGCGCCTGCATACTCTTCGGACCCCACCCGAATTCAGCCGCCATGACCTGGCCGACCTCGGCCTGGCTCTTGCCTTCGTGAATCAGGCCGGCCGCGCGATTGCGCAACTTTTCGACGTTGTTCCGATACGCCAGCAGGCCGGCTTTCGTCGTCACGGGACCGTGCCCCGGGATCACGGTATCGAAATCGAGTTGCAGCGCGCCGTCGAGAGTCTGGGTCCACGCCTTGAGGCTGCCGCCGCCGGTGTAGTCGATGAGCGGAGTGGAGCCGGCCATCAAGTCGCCGGTGTGGATGGTGCGCAGCGCGGGAAAGTAGACGACGGCGTCGCCGTTGGTGTGGCCGCGGCCGAAGTAGCGCGCGCGCACTTCCTTGCCGCCCAGAAACACGGAACACTCCTCGGTGAAGACCACCCGCGCCGGGGTGAGGTTAGCCGGTGCGTTGGGCTGCTTGTGCTCGATGATGTTGGCGCGCGCATTGACCGTCGAGATGATTTCGGCTGTCGCGATGAACTTGACGTTGCCACCGCTGTGATCGGAATGATGGTGCGTGCTCACCACGTACTTCACTGGCTGATCGGTGACGCTCTTCACCTTCGCCATGATGTTTTCGTAGTCCTGCTCGAACTTATCGTCCACCAGGATGACGCCTTCGCCAGTGACGTACACGGCGACGTTGCCGCCGTCGCCTTCGATTTCGTAAAGATCGTCCTTGACTTTGTTGAGGGTCAACGCGGGTGGCTGCTTGCCCTGGTCTTGCGTGTATGCGATCCAGCAACCCGTGAGGAGCAGTGCGCCCGCGGCGGCTCGTGCGATCAGTGTTCGGCTCATGCGGGACACTATATCAAATGGTGTGCGGCTGGTGGATGGCGGTGCCGCTACTTCCCGGCTTCTACCTTCTTTTCGTCTTTCTTCTCGTCTTTCTTTTCGTCGACCGGATGCCGCGGCTTGCGCGGCACCGGCTTGGCGCTGGCCATTTCGATGTAGGTCCTGATAATGCGATCCTTCTGCTCGGGATCGACGATCAGTTCCCGATGATGGCCGGTGCCGGAGAGCTTGAAGTAGCCGTCGTTGGGATGCACGGCATAAAGCATCGCGGCCATGGCCCAGGACGGCGCGTCATAGGGCATCGGCTTGAAGGCGCGGTACGCACCGGCCACGGGATGGGCGTTCTCATACGCAAAATCCTTCTCGATGCTGTCGCCGGGAAACGGCAGCGCCTCGCCGATCTCGCGCCCCGCCGTCACGATCGGCGTAGGCCATTCGGCAAACACCTTTTCAGCGGCGGCGGCATCCGCCTGAAGGCCGTTGTCCGCCACGCAAAGCAGCCTGACTTTGCGGGCAATCCATTCCTTGACGCCTTGCATATCCAGCAACTTTGCGAGATCGGTGGCTGGGCCGCTCAGCACCACGGCCGCATTCTGGTCGTATTGGGCCATGAGTTCGTTGCGGATCAGGGTGGCGGGGTCGGCTGTATCGTTGATGTTCTTGACCGCGTTCGCATAGGCCGCTTTGCTGAACATGACCGATGCGGCGGCGGGCTTGCCGTCAGCCAACCCGATCGGCGCGAAGCGCATGAACATGGCCGCGGGACCGCTGGTGGCGCTGGCATAAAAGCGTCCCAGGGCATCGCAGAATTGCGCAGCTTGCAGATCCGCGCGGCTGACGCAAACGGCCGCAATGCGCGCCTGATCTTTGCCGTCGAAGCCGTGCAGCATGGCCAGGGCCAGCACATCGTCGATACGGCCCATCGCGGAGTCGAACACGATGCCTACGGGCGGCTTGGCCAGTATCGGAAACTGCATGTCAGGTGAGATCCAGCGCGTCCAGGCGTCCGGTCGAATCGCCGAAATGCTCGACGTGTACGCCCATGCGGTCCATCATCGCCAGATAGAGATTACACATGGGCGTTTCTTTCCGGTAGACGATCCGGCGCCCGGATTTGAAGTGGCTGCCGCCGCGCCCGGCGATCAGGGTGGGCAGGTCTTCGTGCAGATGGCGGTTTCCGTCGGAGAGCCCCGCGCCGTAGACGATCATGCAATTGTCGAGCAGCGAGCCATCGCCTTCGCGGATGGTACGCAACTTCGCGATCCAGGCGGCGAACTGCCGCACGTGATAGGAGTTGATCTGGGTCACTTTCTCGATCAGGTCGGGTTGGTTGCGGTGATGCGTCAACGGGTGGTGGCCGTCGGGGATGTCGATCTCGCGATAGGGGCGCGAGGTGCCTTCGTGAGTGACCAGGAATGTAATCACGCGCGTCAGGTCCGATTGGAAAGCGACCGTCATCATATCGGACATCAGCTTGAAGTGCTCGGCGAAATCCGCGGGAACGCCGTAGGGCTTCTCCATGTGCGGATCGATTTGGGTGTTGTCCTTTTCTGCTTTTTCGATCTGGCGCTCGATCTCGCGGATCGACGACAGGTATTCGTCGAGCTTGCGGCGGTCGGTAGGGCCGAGGCCGGTCTCCAGCTTGCGCGTGTCGTCGCTGACGAAATCGAGGATGCTGCGGCGATACAGATTTTCGCGCGCGCGGGCGGCGGGCGTCAGCGCTAGACCATTGCCGAACAGCCGTTCGAAGAGGGCGCGGGGATCAAGCACCGGCGGCAGCGGCTGGGTCTCGCTCTTCCACGCCAGATTGTTGGTATAAGCGCAGGAATAACCCGAGTCGCAATCGCCGGCCTGGCGAGCATCTTCCATCCCCAGTTCGAGCGAAGGGAAGCGCGTTGCCTTGCCCACCTGGTTGGCCACGATCTGGTCGAAAGAGACGCCGGCCTTGATATCGATTACCGTTTTGCGCGGCTGCACGCCGGTCAGGTACGAGGCGCAGCACCGGCCGTGATCTCCGGCCCCGTCGAGCAGAGCGCGCCCGGTATTGTGGGTCAGGTTTCCGAATAGCGTGATGTCCTGGCTGTACTGCTCGAGCGGCTTCAGGATGCGCGGCAATTCGCCCAGCGTGCCTTCGTACTCCGGATTCCAGCCGTTCATGATGATGCCGTTAGGCACGTATACGAACGCCATGCGCACCGGCGGCTTCGTCGTTGTGGCGGAGGCCAGCGCGGGCACCATCGCATCCAGGAACGGAAGCGCGACGGCGGTGCCCATGCCGCGCAGGAATGTGCGTCTGGGGAGAGATTTCTTGGTTATCATGGTCGAGCTAGCTCCTTGTTGAAGGCGGGGTTGAGGGCGGCATGAGAGGCCGCCGCAGGCTGAGAGCCTGCCCCACGGCCCATTTGAAATGGAGTGCTGTGTACAATCTCGAAAATGAGCGACTGAAAATGATAGCCGGATGCCGCCATATCGCGGCCGATCGCATTCACCGTCTGCCGATCGTACGGCTGCAGGCCGCGGCCCAGCGCATAGGTCAACATCTTTTCCGTCAGGCACCGCGAGAATTGCGGCAGCCCCGCCATCAGCAGGGCGCGCATCTGGTCCGGCGTCTGGAAAGATTTTCCATTGGGCAGCGTGCCGCTTGAATCCACAGGGAACTTGCCGTCCATGGTGCGCCATTTGCCGATGGCGTTGTAGTTCTCCAGGCCGAAACCCAGGGGGTCCATCTTGTTGTGGCACGAGGAGCACATCGGATCGGCGCGGTGCTTTTCCATCTGCTGGCGGTCCCCC
>DATKFU010000202.1:0-3135 GCA_035511215.1 Bryobacteraceae bacterium
GTCAAAGTCCCGGATGCGCAGATGGCGCAAATTCACCTAAGACGGGACGACTTCCACGGTGAGTGGAACTATGAAATCACACCCCACGCTGGTATCGTTATTTATTAACAGTGCCTAAGCGCCGAGGCGCCGCTGCAGCCCCCCGTCGCGTAACCGGCTACTCCTTCAAAGACTCGCCCTCGCCCCACCAGTTCTCCAAAATGAGCGGCGCCTGTATCCGCTCGAAGTGCCGAATGTTATTCGTCACCAGAATCGCCGCCGTTGCCAGAGAATGTGCCGCGATCATCATATCCATTTCGCCGATTAGCTGGCCGGCCGTCGAAAGCTGGTGCCGTATTTCCGCATAAAAATCCGCAGCCTCCGCGTCCCAAGGCAGGGCCCGCACAATCTTCAGGAACTGGCGCACGCCGGTGTGCAGCCGGTGTCCCGGCGGAAGACGTTTCAGACCGTACAGCAATTCAGCGCGCGTCATCACCGATATGCTCAGCATGGATGGCTCGATAGACGACAGCTTGGCTTGCAACTGCGGCCCGCGGGCCTTGATGATATAGCTCGCCGAGTCCGTGTCCAGCATGTACAACATGGTCAGGCCTTTTCGGTGAAGAACAGATTGCGCTCGCCTGGCGGAACGTTGAGGGGGCGGTCCGACATGAAGTCATCCGGCACTTCGATGGAGCGCATCATTTCAAAGAAATCCCGCCAAACCTTGGCGCCGGGCCGGTCGGATAACACCAAGTCGCCCGTAACATCGTCTCGCGTGACAAAAACCTCAACGCCATCGAAGCGAAACTCGACGGGCAAACGCACCGCTTGGCTAGCGCCGTTCTTGAACAATTTTGCAACCCGCGTTTGAGTCATCGTTCTGGTCCTCCTCAGTCTATACGTCAGTATATACCAATCCACGCATGCTGTCCACCCCTTTCTTACGGCCCCCTTGCGGCCCCTTGCATCCTGCGCGTATTCATGCTAATCTCTATAGGCAATAGGGGAATTCTCTATGGCTACCCTCATCGAAGACACTCTGAGCGTCCGCGAAGACTTTGAACTTCAGCATGACCGCCTAGTTCGCGAAGAAATTGAAACCTTCCGCCAGAAGGCCAACGCCTTTCTGGCGGGCGAAATCCCGGAAGAGGAATTTCGGCCGTTCCGCCTCAAACACGGCATCTACGGCCAACGCCAGCCCGGCGTCCAAATGGTGCGCTGCAAGGTTCCCGGTGGACTGATGACCGCCGCCCAGATGGAACAAATGGCGCGCATCAGCGAGAAATTCGCAGGCGGCAAGGGCCACCTCACCACCCGCCAGAACATGCAGTATCACTTCGTTCCCCTGGCGCAGGTAGCCGACCTGATGCACATGCTCGCCGACACCGGCCTCACGAATCGCGAGGCGTGCTACAACACCGTGCGCAACGTCACGACCTGCCCGCTGGCAGGCTTGAGCCGCGATGAGGTTTTCGATGTGCGGCCCTATGCACAACGAATCGCCTACGCGTTTCTGCGCAAGGACCTCACCGGCAATCTGCCGCGCAAATTCAAGATCGCGTTCGATGGGTGCGGAGGCAGGGACTGCATTGCGGGTGCCATCAACGATGTCGGCCTGCGGGCCATCGTGCGCGACGGCCGCCGCGGCTTCCGTATGGTGATCGGCGGCGGGCTGGGACCGCTGCCTACCGAAGCCCAACTGCTCGACGAGTTTCTGCCTGAAGAGCGCCTGATGAACCGTTGCGAAGCTGTGGTGCGTGTGTTCAACAAGTACGGCAATCGCCAGAACCGCAACAAAGCGCGCCTGAAGTTCGTGTTGCGCGAGCGCGGCATCGAATGGCTGCGCGAGCAGATCGAGCGGGAATACGCCGATATTCTGGAAAACGGCGGCATCGCCTGGCCCGAACTGGTTCCCGAAGGCTTCGGCGGATATACGTCGCACCCGCCGCCGCTGGGCCAAGGCGCGTTGCTGCCGGTCATTCACACCAACGGCACGGGCGAACCGCAATACGATCGCTGGCTTGAAACCAACATCGTCGAGCAGAAGCAGCCCGGCTACGCCACGGTGGTCGTGCGCGTGGATCAGGGTAACCTGACCAGTACGCAAATGCGCGGTCTCGCCCGCCTGGCTGAGGATGCGGCCGACGGTTTGCTGCGTATCGGCATCGACCAGAACATCCTGCTGGGATTCATTCCGCTGGGCAGGCTGCGCGGCCTGCATGCGGCGCTGCGCGGGCTGGGCCTCGGCGCGGAGGGCGCCAGAGAGATTGGCGATGTCATTACTTGCCCCGGAGCTTACTCCTGCAACCTGGCCCTCACAAAGTCGATGAACCTGGGAGCCGCACTGCAAGAGGTTGTGCGCCACTATGACGACCCGCAGGCGCGCAAGCTGTCCATCAAGGTGAGCGGCTGCCCGAACTCCTGCGGCCACCATTGGACCGCCGATTTCGGCTTCTACGGCAACGCCCGCAAGATCGACGGCCGCGAGGTTCCGTATTACCAGATGCTGCTGGGCGGAGGCTTCGACGACGAAGGCATTATGCGCTTCGGACTGGCCGTGCAGAGCTTGCCGGCGCGCCTGGCGCCCGAAGCCGTTTCGCGCGTGCTGGATCATTACCTCGCAAACCGCGCGCCCGGCGAGGCCTTCCGCCAATATGTAATGCGCCAGAAGGTGGAGACCTTTCGCGGCCTCACCAGCGACCTTGCCAAGCCCGCCGAGTTGCACCCGGAGATCTATCAGGACTGGGGCGACGAAACCGCATACTCGCTGCAGCTTGGCCGGGGCGAGTGCGCCGTCTGATCGTGCGGCGCAGGCACTCGTGCGCCAAACGGCCGCTACGTCAGGAAAAGGCGACGAAACATCTGGTTTGCCTGTTCTTAGTTTCACTGTTGAACAGGACAACTAAACTGCCCCACCGTCGGCCCATTGAAAACACCGGGCAGCCCTTTGCGCACGTGCCGGGAGCGAAGCGTTGCGCACCCACGCTGGAAACGATTTGAGCATTTCCGGTACGGAAGCGATCGCCCGCGAGCCGTCGCCGCTGTGCCGCGGCCAGCCCCGTCACAGGCCCGCAAGGCTCAGCCGGAACGCGGCCATCTCCTGCCCGTTGCGAACCAGCAGCACGTCGCCCGCCAGCACCGGATGGTTCCAGG
>DATKFU010000203.1:0-4031 GCA_035511215.1 Bryobacteraceae bacterium
GGGAGAATGTCCGGTCCGGGTGTGCTTTGGCGGTCTTGATGGCCTGCACATAGGACCCGATGGGCACGACCTTGTCGATAGCCGGTAAATGGATGACTCGCATAGGCGCTCCTTTGAAGTTGTTGCCCGCACCCCGCAGCAAAAACAGATGCCGCGTCAAACGGCTTCTCGGCCACTTGGTGTTAGCGCCGATCTAAGACGACCGCAGAAGCGCCGGTTTTGGCATCGGTCTGCGGTGGGCTGGGCATCCTTTTCGGAGTTGGCACACACTTCGGCGATGGCGCCGTGGACTTAAGCGCGTGGGGACACTGGTCCTGCTCAGACGGGAAGAGCGATGGAATCAGTCGATGGGCAAGCCTCCCGCGCCGTCAGCAGGAACAGGAAGAGTGGAAGACCGGGAGTGTCTGGTGTCCGGCCGGACCGATTCGATCACGAGGTAGAGTTTGTCGGCGCTGTTGACCTTGCCCGCTACGCAGTAAGCCACATCGGGCTGGATGAGCTGGGCTTTTGAGAAGTCATGGAGCCGGTAAACGCGCTGCGTGTCGAGGTCCTGCATCAGGAACACCGCGCACGACGGGTACTCCGTCCGCGATAAGAGGTACAGATGGTTGGCGCTGAAGTTGAACATGGAGGGAACCGAAAGCGGAGGGACGCAGAGCCCTCCGCCCATTGGCAGCGCCGTTGAGGGGTTAACCCGGCGGACTCCTCCGCGCGGCGTATCTCACAGTGCGGCGCCCGATCGGAGCCGGAGTGGAAACTACTCTTCCGGCGGGCTGGAGTTCCTGCCGGCCTTGCGCAGACTGTCGCCGCCCAGCAGGAAGATTTCGGAGTTCTCGACCAGCCGGTCGGCGATGGCCGTGGCGATGGTCGTATTGAAGAGGATGTTGCCCCAGTCGGAAAAGGGCGTATTGGTGGTGATGATGGTCGAACGTTTCAGACTGTGGCGCGTCGAGATGACCTGATAGAAGAGATTCGATGTTTGCTGATCGAGCGATAAGTAACCGAGCTCGTCAACGACCAGCAGTGTGGGATCGGTGAACGTTTTCAGCTTCCGCACCAGCGAGTGATCGACCTGCGAAGCCAGCAGATGATTCAGCATATCCATGGCAGTTGTGAACAGGACGCGCTGATTCGCCTGACAGGCTTTCCATGCCAGGATGCGGGCGAGGAATGTCTTCCCGACACCGGGATTGCCGATGAGTACGACGTTGGTGCCCAGCGGCAGGAAAGTAAGATCCAGCAGGCGCAGAATACGGTTCTTCGCCTGCACGCGGCTTTTGTGGTGATGGAAGTGGAAAGCGTCAATGCCCGGCTGCGATTGCAGGCGCGAGCACTTGAAGCGGCGCTCAATGGCGCGCGCCCGGCGCGCCTCCAGTTCCATGTCTGCGAGCCGTTCGAGGGTGGCCGCAACGCTGAGATTGCGAACTGCGGCTTCAGCGATCGTCGTCTCGATCTGGCGGCTCATCGCATTCAGTTTCAGTTGCTGTAGTTTCTGTTCGAGAGGGGTCATCGGGTTCCTTTCCGGATTCGAGAATAAAGGCGTCGTATTCCAGCAGCGAGACGGGATCGGTAACAAGTTGGTTGAGCAGCGGATCGCGGAGCCTGAGTGCCGGCTGCGGGCGGCGCGGAGATCGCTGCTGGCGCAATATGTTGGTGACATAGTCGGCGCCGAAAGCCCGGGCTGCAGCAGCTTTTTCGATAGCGACGGCCACATCCTGCGGGCCGTACTGCCGTATGAGTTCGAGCAGTTCCGAGATCTGACGGCCCAGCGACCGGTCGGTATCGGCCATGTCGCGGAGGTAGGCTTCCAGCAGTGATCGCGAACACAGATTGTCGAGTGAATCGAGCAGGCGCTGCTGCGCCTGGGACCGGCGAGCGGCAGGGCGCTGTTCGGCGAGGAGTTTTTCAAAACGAGCGGCTCCGAATGTCTGGCCGCGGCGCCAGGACCTCGCATAGCTGACGACTTCTTCGAAGCGGTCATAGATGGTGACGGAACTGGAATCGGCCTTGATGGTCAGCCGTTGGCCCACGTGGCGATGGGGCACGCAGTAACGGTTGCCGTCGAACGGGAGCCGGAGATCTTTATGCACCAGTGCTTCGGATGTGTCGCGGTAATCGTGAGGAATGACGGGCAGCGGTCGCAGCGCTTCCGGCCGGAAGCGTTCCAGCGGGCGTTCGCGGGTCTCGCGATGCAGACGCCGGTTGGCGACCTCGTCCAGCCACTGCCTCACCTGCCGGTTCACATCGTGCAGATCGGTGAACTCGCGCAGGGGCCAGAAGTTCTGGCGGAGATAACCGATGGCGCGTTCGATCTTGCCTTTTTCCCAGCCGCTGGCGGGATTGCAGGCATGCGGAAAGAAGCCGTGATCGCGGGCAAAGCCGAGGAATCGCGGGAGAAAACGGATCAGACGGCCATCGTGTTCGACAACGGCCGTAGCCAGGTTATCGTATGCGATTTCGCGCGCCACCCCACCGAGCATGTCAAACGCGTGAGTGTGACAGCGGGCGAAGGTCCCGAAGCTCTGACTGTGCGTGAACTCGACATACAGCGTCCGGCTGTGGGCATCGACCAATGTAAAGGCATAGAGTTTGCGCGAATCGCCGGAGTAACTGAGAGCGCCGAAATGACCCCAGTCGACTTCGAAGCGCTCTCCGGCCGGTGGTTCCATCCGGACGAATGCGCGTTTGGGCGGCTCGGGCCGTGCACCGCGCACGTATTCGCGGATTATGCTGTGGCCTCCCTGATATCCCAGGGAGCGGAGCTTCTGTTCGATGACTGCGGCGCTGACGCGAGGGTCTTTCTCCAGCCATTCCGTGATGTTGCCTTTGAACGGATCGAGTTTGCTCACGCGGTCACGGCGCAGGGGATCCTGCGCGGGCGCATCGAGATATTTCCGGATCGTCTTCCATCCGATGTTGAGCTGGCGCTCGATTTTGCGGATGGGCCAGCGTTCGGACCAGTAAAGCCGGTGCAGTTCATTGATCTGATCGGTAGTCAGCATTGCCTTGTTCCTTTATTTATGCGGCAGGATCTGCGACTGAACCAGCAGGATGTTGTTTGCAAGATGACGCCGGCGGGACCGGGCGAGGGGGAAGCGCTTGAATTACAAAGACCTGCGAGTTAGCTGAGTTGTTGTTTGCAAGATGTGCGGCGCCGGCGCCGATGAGCCAAACCTTTGCAGCGGAGTGCTTTAGATCCGAAGCTGAGGTGTTGTTTGCAAGATCGCAGAGTTTGCGCTTCTGGTCGCGGAGCTTCTGCTGCGCTCGGTTCTGTTCGACCGCCGCAGGATTCTTCTGACGGTATTGCTTCCAGTACCCTGGGTTGCGGGCGCGCCATTTTCGCGGACTGTCGCGGCACCCTTCACGGTATTCGGGATCGGAGGCGAGTTTGCCCCGGTGATAGTCGGTGCGCCGTTTTTGCTGACACTCCGCTTTGCTGCAAACGGTTTGGCGGGGCTGGAACTTCGAGGGCTGGAAACTCTTTTGACAGTAGCGGCAATGCCGTTCACCCATATAACAGGCGTTGTCTCACCTGGAATGGATTCGGCAATCCCGGTACAGGAATTTAGAAACTGCTGTAGAGTGAGTACCGCGTCCCCGCCAATGGCTTAACTACAAAACCGGCGGAACTGCGGACGTTTCTCACCGGCGACAACAGACTGAGCACGTTCTCGAACGCGAAGCGCCGGGCGTTCTCCGTGGTCACCGTCAGATCGAGCGGTTTGTAAGCTTCGATCTTTCGGGAAAGTGTGGCTATCTCAGATTCCAACCCCGTCAGATGGTCGAGCAGGCTCTCCAGATTGCCGCCATGCCCGATGGCCGCTGAAATCCGTTTCGCCTGCGTCCGCAGTTCCTCCCGCTGACGTTCCATCGCGACTCTGCCCGATGCATAATCCCCATGGCCCATTTCCGTGAGCTTCGCGCGGAGTTGCTGTTCGAAGCGGCTCATCAGATAGGCTGTCATGTCCGGTCGGAGAATCCTCGTCTCAAGCGCGTTCAGGAGTTGGGTCTCCAGCCGGTCGCGCCGGATC
>DATKFU010000204.1:0-3353 GCA_035511215.1 Bryobacteraceae bacterium
CAATGCGATGTGTTCCTGCACATAAGGATCCTCGCCACCCTTCGGGCCCATGTCCGTGCAGTTGGTGCGGCCGCGCGTGCCGACAATCAGCTCCGAGACATTGGTGTAGGCGGGCTTGCGAAACTGGCGGCAGTGACTGGACATGTGTACTCCGTTCGCATAAGTGAAATCGGCGTCGATGTGATCGTAGATATTCCCATATATCTCCGTGCGAGGACGCCACGCCGCGCCGCCCGAGGCGAACACCTTCACCGGGTGCGTGCCCATGAACCAGTTGATCGCGTCGATGTTGTGCAGGTGCTGTTCCACTATCTGATCGCCGCAAATCCAAACGAAGGAGTACCAGGCGCGATGCTGAAACACCATATCGGACCATTTCGGATCGCGTTCCTTCTGCTGGATAACAGGCGTTCCCACCCAATACCCATAAGTGGCCAGGATGTCGCCGATGGCACCATCGCGCACCTTCTTCCAGGTCTCCACATATGCGTCCTGATGGCGGCGCTGGGCGCCCGACATCACGGTCAGCTTCAGTTCTTCGGCTTTCTTCGACGCCGCCATCACCTTGCGCACACCCACCGGATCGGTGCCGAAGGGCTTCTCCGCAAAGATGTGTTTTTTGGCCTCCACCGCGGCCACGAAGTGCTCCGGCCGGTAGCCCGGCGGCGCGGCCAGCAGCACCACGTCGATGTCGGACGCCAGCACCTTCTTATAGGCGTCGAAGCCGATGAAGTGATGGTCGGGATCGACCTTCACCTTATCCGCCACGCCCGCATAGCTGGATCCGCGGATCTCGCCCAGCGACTTCTCCAGGTGGTCTTCGAAGATGTCGCCCATGGCCACCAGTTCCACGCTCTCATTGCCGTGGAGGAACTGCTGCGCCGCTGCGGTGCCGCGTCCGCCGCAGCCAATTAGCCCGGCCCTCAGCTTCTCATTGCCCGCGCCGCGCACCAGCTCCGGCCGGATAATCGTAAACGCCGTGGCGGCAGCGCCCGCCGCGGTGGATTTCATCAGAAACGACCTTCTGGAAATTTCGTTCGAACCATTTTCCATGCTTTCGCCTCCAGGCCCTCACAGGCAGGGCTTTCAGGTGCGATTGTATCGTATTACCGTGAAGAGATGGCTAACGCGGCGGCGCTCACCCTGACTGCGGCGATTCTATGCCCGCTCGCGGCGCTGGCCACCGACTGCCGTTTTGCCCTGGCGGACCAATCGAACTGGGCCGCCAGGACGGGGTTTTATGTAGGCCTCGAGAACACTCCCGCGGCATCGTCGAACTTTTGCAAGCTCAAGACCGTTACGCTCGCAATGGGAGTCGGCAACGGTTCCGCGTGGCGGTTCATCGTGGCCAAACCGAAGTGGAAGCTGGACCACGACTACACAGCCAAAGCGGTGATCGCGCCCGCACGCTTCGAACTGTACCTGGACGGGCGGCGGCTAGGCCGCGCCGCCGGCGGATTCGCGGGCCTGCCGGACCAGAAGCTAGTGGCGGCCTCCGTTCCGTCATGGGCGGCAGGCGCCGGCAACTATCTGCCGACCGAAAGCTCTCTCGAAGTGGCGCCCAGCGATGGGGCCACCGTTTCGGAGACGTTCGCGGCGGCCGCCCAGCCAGTACCGCTGATGCTGCTGCCCGCGGCATCCATTTCCCGTAACATAACGTTGCAATACGCAGCCGGGGCATCGTTGACCGTCACCGCCGTATTCCGCCTGAGCGCCGCATCGCCGGACCCCAAGAGCTATGCGCCGTACGTGGATACCTACGGCCAAAGCGTTTATGCGAGCTTTCCGGGCAAGATTCAGACGGACTCCGATTTGCGATCTGCCGCGGCCGAAGAGCGGACTAAACTGGCCGGCTGGGGAGTGCCCGCGGGCTACGACGCGTGGGGCGGCGTCCTGAGCGCAAACTGGCTGGATGCCGCGACGGGATTCTTCCACGTGGTGCAGCACGAGGGCGTCTGGTGGCTGATCTCGCCGGCCGGCAATCCATGCTTCTACATTGGCCTGGACACCGGCCCGCTCACCACCGGCAACAACACTCCAACGACGGGCCGCGAGTGGGAATTCGCCGCGTTGCCCGCGCGGACTGCGCCATACAACTCGGCCTGGAGTTCCGGGGACTGGGGCAACCAGGGAATCGCCAGCGTCTCGTTCGACACCTGGAACATGATCCGCAAGTACGACAGCGAGGCATGGCGCGCCACCGGTACGAACCTTGCCGTCCAGCGCATGAAAGCGTGGGGATTTTCGGGCTTCGGCAAATGGGCGGGCGATGCCGGCGCTTTGCCCATGCTGCCGGTGCTCGAAGGCTACAACGTTCCGCTGCTCGGGCGGCATGCGGATATTTTCGATCCGAAGGTGCAGGAGTTGTTCCGGGCATCTTTGCGGCAGCAGATGCAAGCCCGTGTAAACGATCCGGCGATCCTGGGGTGGTCGTACGGCAGCGAATACAACGAAATCGTTACGCCGGACGAGATTACCGGGATACTCAGAATGGGCGGCAGGACGCCCGCGAAACGCGCACTGGTGGACCAGGCCTTGCGCGCGATTTACGGCAATAATGCCGCAGCGATGGCCGCGGCTTGGGGCGTGACGCGCGCGACCTCCGCCGGCACGGGCGATCTCTATACCGATCTCTACGGTGCGACGCCCACGCCTGCGGCCGCGGACATCGAGACGCTGCGCGAGTACTACGCGGACCGGTATTACGGATTCATCTACCAAACGGTGAAGAGCATCGACCCGAATCATTTGTATTTCGGCTCGTGGATCGTCCCCGGATGGTGGGTGAACGCGGCGGACTGGCAACTGATGGCTGCACATGTGGATGTGATGGGCTACGACCGCTACTCGCCGGTGTTCGAAGACAGGCTGCTGCGGGAGCTGGTGAAATCCACCAGCAAGCCGATCTTTCTGGGTGAATTTTCGTTTCCCCCTAGTTACAATCTGCTGCGCGGGTACGGCGTTTACCCGGACGCGAGCGCCAGCGACGACGCCGATGCGGGCGCACAGTATCGGACCTTGCTGGAGGCGGCCGCGCGCAACCCCTGGTGCGTAGGGGTGGCGTGGTTCGAATATCGCGACGAGCCGGTGTCGGGCCGCGGCTTTGCGGGTGAAACGGATCGCAACCTGGTGGAGGGGGAGGACTACGCATTCGGGCTGGTGGACGTGGCCGACCGGCCCAAGTACGACCTGGTGGAACAGGTGCGGAATACGAACCTGGCCATGGCGCAGCGGCGATTGGCGCTGGGGGCGGCGAAGCTGAACGCTTTTGTGACAGACGAAGCCAATTGCGTGCAAAGAATTTGTTTTCATTGATTTATGGCCGATTTTACGGCGAATTCCGCCGCCTCCCC
>DATKFU010000205.1:0-16658 GCA_035511215.1 Bryobacteraceae bacterium
GGGGAGGGGTCGCAGACGAGTGGGGCACGCAATTGCTTCGGCAGGGCGACGCTCAGGTGTTCAAGAAGTATTCGCAGATGAAGTTGCAGATGAAGCGAGAGGCGTCGCAGAAGCTCAATCGCTACGCGAATGAGCAGGGCCAGAGTTTTGATACAGGCAGGCCAAACTGAAGGGGTTTTGATACAGTTTTGATACAGTTTGGCCGAAGGAAGCAGGAATCGGGATGGTTACGAAAGTGGAAGTAGTTTAGAATCAGTAAAGGCAACGATGTGGGCGCGTAGCTCAGGCGGATAGAGCATCTGCCTTCTAAGCAGAGGGTCGCCGGTTCGAGTCCGGCCGCGCCTACCACCTAACCCTTTTGTATTCATTGGTTCCACTCTTCCATCGCCGCCTCTAACTAAATGCTCGGTTTGTACCAAAACTGTTCCAAGACTCAGTTAAATCGGTTGGGCTTTACCAGACCCCCCGGTGCTCGTTGGCGCGCCGGTCCAGCCGGTCGAGCGCTTCCCGCATCATGTTCAGCTTCCCGTGGCTGTACCGCTTGAAGACTCCCGCGTCTCCCTGGCGCAACATCTGGCTCACGAAATGATCGGCCACTCCACCCGCGCTGAGCCGGGTCGCAAATGTGTGCCGCAGTTCGTATAGCGGAAAGTACGGCACACCGGCCCTGCCCAACGTCGCCCGCCAGATCTTCTTCAGGGGTCCTGATGTGCGGTTTGCTTGCTTCTCGCTTTGGGCTGGAAAAAGATACTCCGCGCCGGGGGTCTCCTCGCACTGGGCCTTCCAGGCAGGGTGGCTATACGGGAAACTATTCGTGGCTCTGTTGAGCCAGACACTGTCGCGGGTCGGGCGCACCCTTCCCCCAGGGGCTACCATCTCGTCGAACAAGCCTCCGATATTCAGTCGATGGCGTGAATTCCAGTCGCTCTGCATCGCGTGATCGATGCGATCACGCCCCACGTGGGACTCGCAACCAGCATCGCGTAGTGTAGCAAAATAGCGGCGGCGCTAGCGTGCGCGCAGTTCTCGAATTAGAATTTCGTGACCGGCGCACCCATCAATACTTCGCTGTTCCGGCTGAGGTACATGACGCTTTACTGCGCGCTCCCGCCAAAGGGAACTACTTCAATCGAATGATTCGCGCCCAGTTCGTCCACGCGCGGTGATCGGACTCACGACCAGGTCCCGTCGAATAGACGTTCTTATCTTAGGGCTTATGGAGGGTACCCCTGCGAGCCGGCGCCATTCAAGAAGGAAAGTCATTATTCACTGTGCGTGCAACCCAGGATCATCGGGCTGGCTGCCGAGCGCGTTTTAGAAATACGTGGCCAGCGGCGTCGCATTCCCGTTCAGATCGAACAGTCCGAAGTCGGTCTGAGCAGTTTGATCATATAGATTCCATTGCACGATGTACGCAGATCCCCAAGCCTGCGCCGCCGAGAGGACTGCATCGGTACGCGCGGCAGGTGTTCGAGAACCTATCGCGCGAAATCCTGTCGGGGAAATACCAGCCGGGCCAGAAATTCCCGAGCGAAGCGGCGCTGGTGCAGCAATTCCGCACATCGCGCATCACGATCGGGCGGGCATTGCGGGAGCTGACCCAGCGCGGCCTGGAGGATCGGGTCGCAGGCTCGAGCACCTACGTCCGGCAGCCGCACGCGGCCGGCGACGGATTGCTGTTCGGCCTGATGATTCCGGATCTGGGGCAGACGGGAATCTTCGAACCGATCTGCCAGGGCATCGCCGGGGCGCCGCAGTCGAGCCGGCACGCGTTGCTGTGGGGGCACCACGATCAGGTGCATTGCGCGCCCGAACAACAGGCGTTGGCGCTGTGCGATCAGTTCATCGAGCGGAGCGTGTCGGGGGTGTTCTTCGCTCCGCTGGAGATGGCGGCGCAGGCAGGCGAAACGAACCAGGCGATAGTGGCGCGGCTGGAGAAGGCGCGGATCCCCATCGTGCTGCTGGATCGCTGCGTGATGCGGTACCCGAACCGGAGCCGGCACGACCTGGTGGGCATCGACAACCGCCGCGCCGCGTGCATGGCGACGGAGCACTTGCTGCGGCTGGGCGCGCCCCGCATATCGTTTCTGGCGCATTCCGGAGGCGCACCCACCGTGGAGGCGCGCGTGGCGGGCTCTCGCGAGGCGCTACTCGGGAACGGAGTGAAACTGAAGCGCAGAACGGTTTGCCGCGTGGACGTCATCACGGAGGAGAGCGGCCGGGAGTTTCTCGGACGGAGCAACAGCGGTGGCGGGTTTGTGTGCGCGAACGACCGGACGGCGGGGCAACTGATGCGGGTGCTGCTGTCGGCGGCCTACAGGATACCGCAGGACATCCGGATTGTGGGCATTGACGATGTGGAATACGCCAGCCTGCTACGGTGCCGCTGACGACGGTGCACCAGCCATGCCGGGAGATCGGGGAAGCGGCCATGGGCGATGCTCTCGCGCATCGAGCAGCCGGGCATGCCGGTGCGGGATATTCTGATCGACTGCCGGCTGGTGGTAAGGGAGTCGTCGGCGATGAAGCAGGGATAAGCGGGGATAAGCGCGCGCCGCGCGCCGCCGGCCTCCGCGACCTGCTAAAATCCAGCCAATGCACTCGTCGCGACGCGCGTTCCTGGGTGCGGTCACGGCTGCGTCTTACACACGGATGGTGGGCGCCAACGACCGCATACAAGTCGGATTCATCGGCTACGGGCTGATCGGCCGCCAGCATGTCCACGATTTTAAGAATCAGAAGGACGCGGACCTGGCCGCTATGTGCGAGGTTTGCCAGCCACGCCTGGAAGAGGGGCTGGCGGCGTGCGGACCGGGCGCCAAGCCCTACCAGGACTTCCGAAAGTTGCTGGACGATAAGGACATTCAGGCGGTGGTGGTTTGCACGCCGGACCACTGGCACGCGCTGCTGACCATTATGGCTTGCGCCGCCGGCAAAGACGTGTACGTGGAAAAGCCGCTCACGCTGTTCGTGAAGGAAGGCCGCTGGATGACGACGGCGGCGCGGCGCTACCGGCGCATCGTGCAGGTGGGCACGCAGCAGCGCTCCGGGCCGCATTACCAGAAGGCCCGCGAACTGGTACAGGCGGGCTATTTCGGCAAAGTCCTGAGCGCGCGCATGGGCGCATATCGCAATGTGATGCCGGGCTTCGGGAACCCGCCGGATGGTCCGCCGCCGCGCGACCTGGACTACGATATGTGGCTGGGACCGGCGCCCAAGCGGCCCTATAATCCGCATCGGGCGCTGTACCATTTCCGCTGGTCCTGGGACTATTCCGGCGGCCAGATGACCAACCTAGGGGCGCACGATATCGACATCGTGCAATGGTCGATGGGGGTGGCGGGTCCACAGGCGGTTTCTTCGAGCGGCGGGCGCTTTGCCCTGGAGGATAATGGCGAGACTCCCGACACGCAGGATTCGGTGTTCGAATACCCAGGCTTTACCGCAGTGCATTCGATGCGCGAGGCCAGCGCCGGACGACGCGCCGGCTATGGCTTGGAGTTCTTCGGAACCAAGGGGAGCATGACAGTTTCGCGCGCGGGATACGAAGTGTTTCCGGATATGAAGATCGACCCCACCAACGCGATCCCGGTTTTCGAGGGCCAGCCGGCGGGCGGCCCGCAGCATTCGGCGGCGAAGCCGGAGCCATGGATCGACGCGCGCAAAGAGCCGGGATCGTCGCCGCAGCAGTTCGACCTCCACGCGCGGAATTTTCTGGATTGCGTGAAGAGCCGGGAACTGCCCATCTCGGACGTGGAGCAGGGGCACCGTACGGCGGTCGCCTGCCACCTGGCAAACATCTCGCTGCGGCTGGGCCGCAAGATCCATTGGGACGCGGAGAAAGAAGAAATAATCGGCGATGGGGAGGCGTCCGCGATGTTGGCGCGCCCCTATCGCGAACCCTGGGGCGAAGTGCTGCGCAGCTTCCATTTATGAATCGCAGGACGTTTCTAGCGACCGCCGCCGCGGCTGGTTCATTATCTGGGGGGGCCGGCGAGGCCGCGGAACCGCGCTCGAAGATGGGCATCGCGGTCACCTCGTATCTGAGCTTCGGCCGGCCCAAGGATACTTACGAATTCCTGGAGCACGCTAGCGCGCTGGGCGCGGGCGGCATCCAGATGCCGTTGACCTCGCGCGAGCGGGATTATATCCGCAAGCTGCGCGCGCGCGCGGACGAGTTGGGCATGTACTTCGAGGCGATCGCCAGCCTGCCCGGCAAAGACGGTACGGCGGTGTTCGAGAGCACGGTGGCGGCGGCCAAAGAAGCCGGCGCGCTGGCGATTCGCGTCAACTGCCTGCCGGGCCGGCGCTACGAGAACTTCACCAACCTGCCGGATTGGCAGAAGGCGGTGGCCCAAAGCCACCTGAACATCGACGCCGCCCTGCGCATTGTCGAGAGCCACCAGGTGCCGCTGGCCATCGAGAACCACAAAGACTGGACCGCGGATGAAATGGCGGCGCTGATGAAAGCCAAGGCGAGCCGCTGGCTGGGCGTGTGCCTGGACACCGGAAATAACATCGCGCTACTGGACGACCCCATGGCCGCAGTGGAGACGCTGGCGCCCTTCGCCGTATCCAGCCATATAAAGGATATGGGAGTGGCGGCGTACCCGGACGGATTTCTGCTGTCGGAGATGCCGCTGGGCGAAGGCATGCTGGACATGCGCCGGATTGTGGACACCATTCGCCGTGCACGACCTGAGACGCGCCTGACGCTGGAGATGATCACGCGCGATCCGCTGAAGGTGCCCTGCCTGACCGACGCCTATTGGGCGACCTTTCCGGAGCGCAACGGACTTTATCTGGCGCGCGCGCTACGCATGGTGCACGAGCATGAGACTAGGGGCCGGGCGCTGCCCATAGTTACCGGCCTCGAGCGCGAGGCACAGTTGCGCCTGGAAGAAGACAACGTGAAGAAAAGCCTGACCTACGCCCGCGAGCGCCTGGGTTTGTAAACTAGCCGCGCCTTCCCGGATTCCAGCGCAAAAGTTTCCAAAACTTTACAAAATGGCAACACCGTGGCGGGCCGGTCTGTCCTATGGTGAAAGCATGCCGGTCACGGACCAGCGCGATGCGACCAGCGACGTCACGCGCAGGAAATTCTATGTCGCCATGATCTACGGCCTGTGGAGCGTCATCGCCGCGGCGCTCTCCATTCCCGCCGCGATCTATCTGCTCATTCCGCCCAAGCTGCGCAAAATGCCGGAGTGGGCGGAGGCAGGAGGCGTGTCGAAACTGGAGCCGCGCGCGCCGGTGGAGATGGTCTTCCGCCAGAACCGCGTAGACGGGTGGAAGATCCAGAGCGAAAAAACCACGGCCTGGGTGGTGAAGCTTTCCGATGCGCAGGTGGTGGCCTACGGGCCGCAATGCACGCACCTAGGCTGCGCCTATCATTGGGACGACAGCCGCAACTATTTCCTGTGTCCCTGTCACACGTCGATTTTCCGCGTGGATGGCACGGTAGTCTCGGGACCGGCGTCGCGGCCGCTCGACCGCTTCGAGACGAAGGTGGAGAATGGCAAACTGCTGCTGGGCCCGCTGCACCAGTCGAAGGAGAAAGCGTGAGCTGGCTGGACCATCGCACGGGCATCGAGACCGCCATCCGGAACTTTCTGTACGAAGAGATTCCGGCATCGAGCGGCTGGCATCAAGTCTTCGGCAGCATCGCGGTGTTCCTGTTTCTGGTGCAGGCGTTCACCGGCGCGCTGCTGGCGTTCAACTACGCGCCCACGCCTGGCGACGCCTATAACAGCCTGCGCTACATCCTGACCGAGGTCACCGGCGGCCACCTGATCCGCGGCCTGCACCATTGGGGCGCGAGCATGTTGATCGTGGTGGTGGTGCTGCACATGACGCAGGTATTCCTTTACGGCGCATATAAGAAGCCGCGCGAAGCGACCTGGATGGTAGGGGTGATCCTGCTGCTGTTGACCATGGCTTACGGACTGACGGGATACCTGCTGCCCTGGGACAATCGCGCGTATTGGGGCACGGTGGTTTCGACGCAGATTGCCTCCCACATTCCGCTCGCGGGGACCTACATGAGCCGCCTGTTGGGCGGAGACAATGCCGTGGGCGTGGTCACGTTTGCGCGCTTCTACGGCCTGCATGTGCTGCTGCTGCCGCCCGCCACCGGCCTGCTGATCGCGACGCACATCTACCTGGTGCGCAAGCACGGCGTGGCGCCGGCGCCAGGCGACGAAGTGAGAGCCAGCAAGAAATTCTATCCGCAGCAGGCCTTCAAAGACACGGTCGCGATTTTCGCCGCGTTCGTGGTTCTGTTCGTGATGGCGGCGGCGGTGCGCGTGCCGCTCGAACGCCTGGCCGATCCGACCGATGCCACCTACACCCCGCGCCCGGACTGGTATTTCCTGTTTCTATTTCAGACGCTGAAGTTCTTCGATGGACCGCTGGCGATAGTGGGCAGCGTGGTGCTGCCCGGGCTGGCGGTGCTGGCGCTGCTGCTGACGCCGTTCGTGGATCGCGGGCAAGTGATGCGGGTGACACGGCGGACAGCGGCGTTCGGCGTGGTGGCGCTGGCGGTGCTGGGCTGGACCGGCCTGACGGTGGCCGCGATCGCTACCACGCCCAAGCCCGATAACGCCGCGGCCATCGACTACGGGGCGCCAACCGATTGGATCGGTCTTTCGCCGCAGGAACTGGCCGGCATCGGATACTTCCGGAAAGAGAATTGCGCCAGCTGCCACAGCCTGGAGGGAAAACCGCGGATCGGGCCGGATCTGGCGAACGTGCCCATCAAGAAGACTGCCGCCTGGATGATCGAGCACTTCAAGCATCCCGCGGCCATGGTGCCGGGCAGTTCGATGCCCGCGATCCAGTTGAGCGATGCGCAACTGAACGCGCTGGCGGCTTTCCTGCTGAAGCTGACGCCGCGCAATGCCGAGGCGCTGGCGAATGCGCCGGATTTCGCGGTGCAAGCGGCGCTGACGTATCAGACCAGGAATTGCGGAAGCTGCCACCAGATCAACGGCGTGGGCATGAAGATGGGTCCTCCGTTGAATGGCGTGGCGCGCCGGCGGACCAAGACTTGGGTTGCGCAGCATTTCGCCAATCCGGAGGCGCTTTCGCCGGGGAGCTTCATGCCGCCGTATCAATTCACGCAGCGAGAGATGGATAATTTGGTTGCGTATCTGTTCACGCTGCCGGATTAGAATAACGCGCTGCTGAAAGCGTTGAAAACACCCAGCGCGTTTCATTGGCGCGTGAGTTCACTCAGCTAGCGCCCACATCGAGGATCTCCTCCAGGTCCCGGATCAGCCGCGGCAGGTCGACGATAAGCGTTTCGCAGACCAAATCCGTATCAATATCGAAGTAGGCGTGGATGAGACGGTTGCGCATTGCGACAATGTCAGTCCACGGAATCTGCGCGTATTGCAATCGCACCTCTGGGCCGATCCTCGAAGCCGCTTCACCTATGATCTCGATACACCTCACAGCGGCAAGCATCAGCACCCGATCGCGCTTGAGGTCCTCCCGAGCTTTGCCACTGGAAAAGGCTGCGGCCTCGCGGCTGGCATCCAGCATGTGCCGCAACCGAACCAGATCACTCGGCGGCATACTGAACGGCGGCTGCATGCAGAACCTCATCGCGGAAATATCGGCTCAGTTCGCACGGCGTCCGCAAGTCGACTTTACGGCCGCCAAACAACTCCGACAGCTCTCGCTCCATGGCGGCCATTCGAAGGTAACCGACGCGCGTACCGGCCTGAAATTCGACTAAGACGTCCACATCGCTGGATTCCGAAAAGCGCTCCGTTAGCACCGACCCGAAAAGCGAAAGCCGCCTAATTGAGTTCTTGCGGCAAAACTCGGCCAGTTGTTGGCGATTGACCTCAACGGCCATCATGCCGCTTCCTTCCGCAGCACACTATGCTTGCGCCCGAACGGGAAGTAGATGGCAAATCCGATGAGCAGCCAGACCACGAAGCGCAGCCATGTTTCGAGCGGCAGCGCCATCATCAGGACCAGGCAAGCGACAATCGAGAGCGCCGGTAAGAACGGCGACCCCGGCACGCGGAAGCCGCGCGGGCGGTCCGGCTGCTGGCGGCGCAGCACGATCACGCCGGCGGACACCACGATGAATGCGAACAGCGTCCCGATATTGGCCAGGTCGGCGAAGGTGCCGATGTCCCAGACGCCTGCGGGAATACCCACCACAAGGCCCGCGATCCAGGTGCTGATGTGCGGCGTCTTAAAGCGCGGGTGGACTTTGGAGAAAGCGCCCGGCAGCAGCCCATCGCGCGACATGGCGAACCAGATGCGCGCCTGCCCGTACTGGAACACCAGCAGCGAGGAAAGCATACCTACGATAGCGCCCACGCTCACCCATCCGCGAATGCGATTAAAGCCGAGCGCCTTCAGCGCGTTGGCCACCGGGGCGGCGTTGTTCAGGGTTTTGTAATTGGCGATGCCGGTGAGCACCAGCGAGACCGAGATGTAGAGCACCGCGCAGATAATCAGCGTCGCGATGATTCCCAGTGGAAGATCGCGCTGCGGTTGCTTGCATTCTTCCGCCGCGGTCGATACGGAATCGAATCCGATGTAAGTGAAGAACACAATGGCGGCGCCGGTGAGGACGCCCGGAAATCCGTTGGGCAAGAAGGGATGCCAGTTAGCGCTGTTCACCGAGTGGGCCGCGCCGAACACAAAAATCAGAATGGCGGCGATTTTGACCAGCACCATGACGTTGTTGGTGCTGGCGCTTTCTTTCACGCCGCGCACCAGGATATACGTGAGGACGATCAGGACCAGCAGCGCCGGCACGTTGAACCAGGCGCCGGTGAACTGGCCCTCGGCGATAATCGGCCCCGAGATCTTCGCGGGCAGATGCCAGCCGAAGATGCCATCCAGGATGTCGTTGAAATAAGCGGAGAAGCCCACCGCCACGGCCATGTTGGAGACGGCGTACTCCAGGATGAGGTCCCACCCGATGATCCAGGCGATGATCTCGCCCAGCGTGGCGTAAGCATAGGTGTAAGCGCTGCCCGCAATGGGAATCATGGAGGCCAGCTCCGCATAGCAGAGCGCAGCGAAGCCGCAGCAAACGGCGGTGAGCAGAAACGACAGCGAAATGCCGGGTCCCGCGCCCGGCCGCCCCAGCATGGACAACGCGTGCGGACCATGCATGATCAGATCGAGCACGGTGGCGTGCAGGATGGACGTATTGCGCAGGGTTTCGCCCGCCGCCGCCGTGCCAGTCAGGATGAAAATGCCCGATCCGATGACCGCGCCCACACCGAACGCCGTGAGGCTCCAAGGGCCCAGCGTCTTGCGCAGGCGCTTATCGGGCTCCTCGGAAGCCTTGATCAGAGCGTCAATGCTCTTGGTGCGGAATAGTTGGCTCAACGGCCTGTCCCGAAATTAGCGTTTACGCTGGCCTTGCACCATCTTCTTGACTTTCTTCTTCATGGAGCCGCGGGCCACGCCTGCCGCGCGCTTGGCCTTTGGAGCGGCCTTCTTCCGCGCCACCCTCTTCAACTTCTTTCGTTCCACTCTGTCCGTAATCTTTGTCGTGTCCATGTTAACCTCTCTTCAGTCCCGCGTATTTCTCCACCAGCTTCTTCAGCCCATACCGCGGAAAGCTGACAGTAATCTTGGCGTCTTCTCCGTCGCCCTCGCGCCGCACCACCGTGCCGGTGCCATATTTCGGATGCTCCACGGTCATGCCGGTCCGCGCGGATTTGCGCACCGGCGCGGCCGCGGGGGGCCGGACTGGGGTTGCCACGGCGGCCGCCGGACGCTGCGTCAGGCCCGGCTTCTGCGCCGGGAACGCAACTCCCCGCTCCGAGAAGAATTGCGAGATATTCTCCAGGGAATTATAAGTCTTTCCGGTGAAAGTATTCCGCTGCGCGCTTTGCCGTACCTGATACCGCTCGGCGTGCAGATCCACTTGCGGCACGTGATCGTCTTCGCCCAGATTGACGATCAGATCGGCCGGCGCTTCGCTCAAGAAACGCGACGGCACCATGCGCTCCTGCTCCCCGCCCCCAAACCGGCGCCGGTACTTAGCCCAGGTCAGATACAGCCGCTTCTGCGCGCGAGTCATACCCACGTAGCATAAGCGCCGCTCTTCTTCGAGCGCCGCCACCGAAGCCATGGATCGCTGATGCGGGAACAGCCCCTCTTCCATGCCGGCCAAAAACACGATGGGAAACTCGAGACCCTTGGCGTTGTGGAGCGTCAACAGGCTCACTTGCGCGTGCTCGTCCACCGCGTCGGCGTCGGCCACCAGGGCGGCATGATCCAGAAAATCGCCCAAGGTCTCGCCGCGCCCCGCGGCTTCGGTGGCGGCGTTCACCAACTCGTGGAGGTTCTCCAGCCGGCCTTCGGATTCGGGAGTGCCCTCCTGTTCCAGCATCTTGCCGTAGCCGGTGCGGTCGAGCATGAAGGTGATGGCATCCGGCAGCGGCTCGCTCGCCACCCGCAGCGACAGCTCCTGAATCATGGTCCGGAACGACAGCAGCGCCGACTGGGCGCGCGCCGGGAACAGTTGCTGGTCGATCATGCGCGAGAGGGCGTCCCACAAACTCAGTCCATGTTCCCGCGCAAACGCGTCCACCTGGTCGACAGTGGTGCGGCCGATACCGCGCGCCGGCGTGTTGATCACGCGCAGCAGGCTCACGGAATCCCGATCCGAAGCCGCCAGCTTCAGGTACGCCACGGCGTCTTTGATCTCGGCGCGCTGGTAAAAACTGAATCCGCCCACCACCAGATACTTCCGGCCATGCCGCCGCAGCGCTTCTTCGATCTGCCGCGATTGCGAGTTGGTCCGGTACAGCACCGCAACGCGATCGGTGGGAGTTTGCGCCAGCAGGCGCTCGATGGTTTTGGCGATGAACATACCTTCGTTCTCGGCGTCCCACCCGGCATACAATCCGAGCATCTCGCCGCGGTCCGCCTCGGTCCAAAGGGTTTTTCCCTTGCGCGCCTTGTTTTTCGCCACCACTGCGCCGGCGGCCGCCAGGATGTTCTTGGTGGAGCGGTAATTCTGTTCCAGCCGGATGGCGCGGGCGCGCGGAAAGTCGTGCTCGAAATCCAGAATGTTCTTGATGTCCGCGCCGCGCCAGCTATAAATGGATTGATCTTCGTCGCCTACTACGCAGACATTGCCGTGAGTTTCCGAGAGCAGGCGCATCAGCTCATACTGGCTGCGGTTGGTGTCCTGATACTCGTCGATCATCATGTAGCCGATGCGCCGGTTATATAGCGCGCGAGTGGCTTCGTCGTGGTAGAGTAGGCGCACCGTCTCCAGCAGCAGATCGTCGAAATCCAGGGCGTTGGCCGTACGCAGCGCCTTCTCGTACTCGTCCCAGATTACAGCCAGCTTGCCCGCCGCCGGATCTTTCGCGTCGCGATAAAAATCCTGCGGCGTCTGCTTCATGTTCTTGGCCTGGCTGATGCGGGACAACGCGGCGCGGTATTGCATGAACTTCTCGTCGAGGCCAAGGTGGCGGTAGCCGGCCTTGATCAGCGCCAGTTGATCTTCGTCGTCGTAGATGCTGAAGCCGCGCGTGAAGCCGGGGCGAATCTGCGCCAGAGGCTCGCCATCCCGCCGCAACAGCCGCACACAGAATGAGTGGAAGGTCGAGAGATTGGGCGCGGAGGAAAGTTCCACATCGCTCAAAAGCGAGGCTACGCGCGCGCGCATTTCCGCAGCCGCTTTATTGGTGAAGGTCACTGCCAAAATTGCAGACGGGGGCACGTGCCGCGCCGTGATGATATAGGCGATGCGGTGAGTAATGACGCGTGTTTTACCGCTGCCTGCTCCGGCCAGAATCAGCAGAGGGCCTTCGGTGCAGGCGACGGCTTCACGTTGTTGAGGGTTGAGGCCCTTAAGAAAGTCCATGTCGAAGGGGGACTCTTCGAATTTTACCATGCGTGCAGCGCTAGACTGGAAAACTGCGCAGATTCCTCTTCCTATTGCTTTACTCCCTGATGGCTGTGGCGGCGGCGCTGCTGGCCATCAGGTTTATGGTGGGACCGTTTCGTTCCGCGCTGGCTACCGTGAATTCTCCCGTGAATGCCGGCGCCGCGGCGGCTGTCGCGTTCGTGCTGCTGGCCCTGATAGCCGCTGGAAATCGCGCCGCCGCGATTGCGCTGCCCGGGCCGGGCAAGGTGGGGTTGACCGTCCTTGTAATCGCCACGGCGGTGGCGTTTTGGCCCAATTTGCAATCGCCGTTTGTGTACGACGACTATGGGCACATCGCGGAAGCCTCGCACACTACCTGGCAGATACTGGCGGATGCGTTCCGCCGATTTCCCGGCGGGCACGGACTTTTCTTCCGTCCAGTAGGATTCATTTCTTACTGGCTCGATTACCAATGGGCGGGCGGCCATGCTGTCCGCTGGCACCTGTGGAGCATCGCCGCGCATGCCGCCAATGCCTGCCTGGTTTATTTTCTTGTCACGCGGCTGGGGATACGGCGCGCAGCGGCATTGGTGGCGGCGCTGCTATTCGCGCTGCACGGATCGCGCGCGGAAACTGTCTCATGGCCGGACGCGCGCTTCGACTTGCTGGCCACGCTCTTCGCTTTGTGCGCGCTGTTGGCCGTCTTGGAATATTGCCGCACGGGCCGGCGGCGGTGGTATGTTCCGCTGATGGTGTGCGCGGCGTTGGCCGTGTACACCAAAGAATCGGCATTCTGTTTGCCGTTGCTGCCGGTTGCGCTGCTGCCTTTCTTACCGCGGGGGCAATGGCGGCGGGCCATCGCGGCGAGCCTGGCGCTGGGCGCGGTTTGCGCGATTCTGTTTGCCTACCGCTGGTGGGCGCTGGGCGGAATCGGCGGATATGACGACAGCACGGGCGTCAGCGCGATCTGGCACTCGCGGCCGTTGCATACGTTGGAGGCGCTATTGTTCCGGCAATGGGCCTTCCTGTTTTTTCCGGTGAACTGGTCGGTGCCGCTGGAATGGTGGCTGCGCGCGGCGGCGTCCGGATTCCTGGCGATACTGGTTGTCTTTGCGGCGCGTGCTGGCGCACGGCGCGAGCCACGTTATATGGAAGGACGGCCGCGCCTGCTGGCGGGCCTCGCGTTGGTGCTCGCCGCGGACATACCGGTCCAGCACCTGTTGATGTTTCAGCCCGACTTCGCGGGCGCGCGAGTGCTATATCTGCCCCTTGTGGGATTCGCTATTTTCTGGGCAGCCCTGCTGGATTGCTCCGCGCAGAGCAAGGTCACCTGGGCGATGGCTGCGGCACTAATGGTTTTCAACGTGGCGGCATTAGAGCACAATCTAGGGCCGTGGCGGACCACTCCGGCCACCGCGGCAGCCGTTTGCCGGGGGCTGGGGGGAGACCTGGCCAATGATCCGCGGCCCGCGTTTGTAAGTGGCCTGCCCAACAGGCTGCACGGCGCATACTTCCTTTCCAACGGATTTCCGGAATGCGTCGAGATGAACTCAGGGCAACCGGCCGCGCGCGTGCACGTCCTGGGTGGACCTTCGGAGGGCGTGCCCCTTAACGGGCGACGCTTCGTGTGGAACTCGGAGCGAGTGCATCTGGAGGAAAGGCGGTAGGATAACTCGATGACTGAGCCGCCGTATCTTTTTGTCTACGGCACTCTCCGCGCCGCTGCCGGTACGCAGTGGTCGAGATTACTGAGCTCCGTATCCCGTTTGGTGGGCATGGGCCGCTCACGCGGCGCACTGTTCCAACTGGACGGCTATCCGGGAATGACAGTCCGTACAGACGACGCGTGGGTCAGCGGCGAGATTTACCTGTTGACTGACCCAGCTTCGTTGTGGGAGTCTCTCGACGCATACGAAGGATGCGGCCCCGGCAATACCCTGCCGCATGAATTTGAGCGGCAAGTTGTGACTGTCTTACTGGACAGCGGCCTGGCGGTCGAAGCGTGGGCCTACATCTACACTCTCGAAACTATTGGTAAGGCGCGGATAACCTCGGGTGACTGCTTCACCGCTTCTTGAAGGTTCGTCTCTGATTTCGCGCGCCGTAGAAAATGTGGAGGATCTCTGTCCCGCGACGCGTCCTGCGGTAATAGATGAGGTATTTGCCAGAGCGGCCTCGAGGCCGGCCCCGCTGAACCCAGTAGAAGAAAATTTCGTTGAGGTCGCGCTCCGCGTCCCTGGAGACGCGGTAGGTGGTCATGCGCCGGAGACTTTCGCGGCGAGGCGCTTGCGCCCCCTGGTCTTCACGGCATCCGCCAACTTCTTCAGACCTTCGCGGCCTGCATATTCCCGCTAGTCACAGGCATCCATCGACTCGACGCTCGCCCGAACACACCGGCGGATGTCTTCCAGTTGTTGCCCCGTCAGGTCGGAAAGGACATCCTCGGCAGTGGGTCTGGCGAGCCGTAATACTCTGGCGTCCTCATCCTCCATCCGCCGCAAGGCTTCCCGGACCGTTGAAACGCTCATCTGGTCCATCGGTTTGCCCGTCTTCAAGCTCATGCAAGAAGCTGTCGGATGTCGATCTTTGATGCTCTCGGCATCGCTCGACATGGCGCTCGCAGGCGCCTATTCGGCGCGCAGCATTGCGGCCGGATCGATTCGCACTGCCCGCATCACCGCCGGTACCGCGCCCACCAGCGCGGCTACCAGAATGGTGAGCGACGGCACGGCCAGCGCACCCACGTCGGTGGCCTTCACTTCATAGAAGAGCGACTCGACGTAACGGGCGGCTGCCATACCGAGCGCCAAGCCAGCCAGCGCACCCGCGAGCACCATCGAGAAGACCGGCAGCGTCACCAGCCGCGCGACCGCGCCGGACTGCGCGCCGATCGCCATGCGAATTCCGATTTCGCGCCGCCGCTGCAGCACGGAGTAATCCAGCACGCCGTACAGCCCGACGCCGGCGAGCAAGAGCGCGACCACCGCGAAGAATAGCGCCAGCGTGGCCAGCAACCGCTCGCGAACCGTATGCCCCTGGTCGATGTGCATCTGCGTTTCGATGCTACTGACGCGGAACTCGGGTCGCGCCTTGGTTACCTCCCGGCGAAGCACCGCGGCGAGGCCAGCCGGGTTGGCGGCGGACGTGCAAACAAGGATCGTCCCGCGGCGCACGGGCTGCAATGCGCCTTTGCCGTCGACACCGCCGACGCCGCCGGCACCGCCAATTCGGCGAAACGGAATGTAGGCCACCGGCAGCAGCGGCCCACGGATATCCATGTAACGGGCGTCGCGGACCAGACCGACGATTTGAATGCGAAACCGCGAGCCTTCGTCCGACACTTCCTCGAACCACCTTCCTACCGGACTCCTGCCTTGGAAGAATCGCTTCGCGAAAGTTTCGCTGACGATGGCCGCACCCGGATAGGTGTCACCCGCGCGGAAGTCTCTGCCGTCGATAAGGGGAATCTTCATGGCGTCCACCCAGCCGGGCGAGACATTCAGGAAATAGGCCAGGTCCTCGCTGGGCGGGCCGCCGTCGATGGCCACTGCGTCGTTTGAACTATAACCGCTGAGGAGCGCACGGCTGGCCAGCGCGACCGTCTCCACGCCCGGCACGGTGCGCAGATGTTCGGCCACCTGATCCCAAAAGACCGGCGGTTGGGCGCGTTCCGCAACGGTTTCGAGAGTGAGCAGGCGTTCCGCGGAGAAGCCCACAGGCGCCTGCGACAACCGCTCGAAAGTGGCCACCAACAGCCCGGCGGCGTAAAGCACCAGGACGCAGAACGCGGCTTGGGCGGCGACGAGCGCATGCATCAGGCGGCGCCGGGAGTGCGGGTCGTCGCCACCCTTGAGGGCGCTGGCCGGCTTCACGGCAGAGGCGCGCAGTGCCGGTGCCAGACCAAACAGAAGCGTTACGCCGATGGTCAGCGCCAGTCCGAATCCCAGCACGCGCCAGTCAGCCGGGAGGGACAAGCGCACCGGGTCGCCCAATGGATTGAGCATGCCGACGACAAGCGGCGCGGACCACCAGGCGAAGAGCGCGCCGGCCGCAGCCGCCAGAAAGCCGATCCATGCACCTTCCACCAGCACCAGTTGCACCAGACGCCAACGTCCCGCGCCGATTGAGACGCGCAGCGCCATCTCTCTCGCGCGCCCCGCCGCCTGAGCGGTCATCAGATTGGCGACGTTGGCGCACGCGATCAGCAGAACCAGCGCCACGAGCACGCCCAAAGCCACCAGGGGGCGGCGATAGTACTTCTGCACTGCGGAAAAGCCTGCGCCGGCGGCGTGCAGCACTACTTTTTGCTTGAGCCACTCGTCGATGCTCTTCTTGGACATTCCGGCGAAGCCTTTCGCCCGCTCAGCTTCGAAGGCCCGCGCGACTGCGTCCAGCCTGGCGCGCAGAGGTTCCACGGCTGAGCCGGGCTTCAATCGCGCCAGCGTGCTGTGCCAGGTGGAGTCGGAATTCTCGACCTTGGGATTCATCATCGTGGGCACGAAGATATCGGTGACCAAGCCGGTTTCGGTACCGGTGAAGGGTCCGGCGCAGACGCCCACGATCTGGTAGAGGCGCTTCTCCATACGGAATGTGCGCCCAATAACTTTCGCGTCCCGGGCAAAGCGGCGAGCCCAGTAGTCCTCGGAGAGCACGGCGTAGGGATGCGCGCCCGGCTGGCGGTCGTCGTTTTCGGTGAGCAGCCGGCCCAGGACGGGACGCAGTCCGAATGAGCCGAACATCCACCCGGAAACGTATTGCACGTGCGCTTTCTCGATTTCCTGGGTGGAGG
>DATKFU010000206.1:0-10820 GCA_035511215.1 Bryobacteraceae bacterium
GCGGGAGGAACTTGCCGGAGGTCATGCCATGGACCAAGCTGTTGCGGCTGGACATGGCGTTGGTTTGGGCTGTGGTTGCCATGATAATGGGTCCTTTGCGTAACATTGCGTAACATGCCGTAGCGTGGCGTCGGCGCACCGTGCGCGAACTCGGCAGGCCACCAACAACGATGGCCTGCCCCACGGCTCTGCGCAGCGCTTGCCTCTCTGATTTAACGATTGCATGGGGTAATGCGGGAGGGGTGGGGCACAGGCTCGAACTCATTGAATTCATGGGGCAGATATTTTTTCAAAATGTGTCACTGTGGAAGAAGCACGGCGCTTCTTCCCCGCCGGCCCTTCTGGTGGCGCTTTTTCGAGTGAGCCAAGTGTCCCGAGGAGTCGGGACACGGCACGCCACGGGCGTGCGCCACGCAGTCGGCACCGAATTCAGGCGGCTTTCGCCGGTAGAATTAATCGAAGAAGGCTGGCGAAGGCGGCAGACCACGAAAGGCGATGGTCTGCCCCACCAAAGTGAACAGTTAGCTTCAGGCTGGTAAGTACCCCTTCAACACCGGAAATACGGTCTGCACAAATGAAACGCCAACCCGCGTGGCGGCGTCCGGATCGTTGTTTGCGACGCGCACCGTCACGCGCACCAACGCCGTGTCGCTGCGGTGATAACGGATGGAATCCATCACGAGCCAGAATTTCGCCGAAAACTCCCGGGCGATCACCCGGCGCTGGCTTTGATACCAATAGAGCACCACGCTCTTCTCGTCGCCGTGCGAGACCACGAACCGGTTGATGCGGATCGGTTCGGCCTGGCCCTCCACGGCCACGTCCAGGAACCCGGTGGCCTCCGGCTCCCACCCCGATCCCGGCAGACAATTCTTAGGTGAGTGCGGCGACTGGCCGGTGCGCTGCGTCTTGAAATAGGCGACGAAGAGATCCGCCTGCGCGCGCGATTCCGCATCGCCGTACACCCGGTTCAGCAGGTCGTCAGCCTTGAGCTGGTCCCGGATTTCCTGCTCGATCGGATAGTTCTGCAATTCGTGCCAGGTCCCCAGTTGCGGCGAAAACAGATCCAGCGCCGGGCCGGTAGGGGATCTCTCGCCGTGCGATGCCGTGTAGAACAAGCCCGCCTGCAGTAACAGCACCAGAGTCAGAATCCCCGCGTATTTGTTGTGTTTCCAGCTCATCGTGTTACCTGCCGCACGTTCTCAATGCCCCGAGTGGGCACTCGTATGTACACGCCTTTCGACCACCCGGTACGCCCAGTTCAGAATCTGATGCAGCACCAACATGATAAACAGCGCCGCGATGAAAATAACCCAGCCGGAAGCCGTATGGAAGAATCCTTCCGCCAACTCGGGCTTGTATTCGGTCAATACCCCGGTGAGCGTCACGCGGCTGGCGTTGGCCAGGATGGCGATCGGAATGGTAGAGAAGAACAGCACCAGGCGCATCCACACTTTGCCTTCGAAGAAGTATCCATAGACCAGCGACAGAAAGGTCAGAGAAAGCAGCGAGCGAATGCCGCTGCACGCCTCCACCACCGAGAGCTTCTGTTCCGCCAGTTCCAGCACGTTGCCTTCGCGAAGCACCGGGATCTGCATCAGGTCCAGCGCCTGCGTCGAAACCCGGCTGGCCAGAAGTTGCAAGGGAAAGGTGATGCTGTTGTAGACCACGGTGGGGATCGGAATCATGAAAAACAGCAGGAACAAAGGGAACGCCAACGCGCGCACCCAACCCGTTCCGCCCATCAATAACACAATGCCGATAATCGAAATCACGAAAGCGGTGCGCGCCAGAAACAGCTCCGCGCCCAAGGTAGCGATCCACAGTTGCAGGCCCCCGTAAATCACCACCGCTAGCCCCCACCAGTTCGGCGCCGGCTTCAGCGCCAGCAACTCCGCCCGTTTCTGCCACACGATGAAGCCCACAATTAGTGGGACGAAGAAGCCGTGACCCATATCCGGGTCTGAATCCCATTGCCGCACCAGCCGCCACAACACCGGAGCGTAGGACAACAGCAGGAGCGCGGCGAACCAAGCCCACGCGACCCACGGCACGCGCTTCAACGCAACTCCATTTCCCGCGTGGTTGAGAAGATCGACGGCACCTTCAGTTATGATACACGCTGACAGCCGCGCTTGTGCCGAATCGCACAGCGCAAGCAAGGCAGACACCCCCAGACCCGTCGAAATCGAAGTAGGCTAGTGGAATTGAGATGCCCATACCGTTACGGGTGCTCATAATCTCGGACCGGGAAAGCGACGTGCAGCAGCTCGTCGATGCGCTGCGGCAAAGCGATTACGTTCCGTCCACGGCGCGCGTCTCCACGGGGGGCGCCTTCCGCGAAGCGTTGGCGCATCGATGGGATCTAATCCTGTCGGCGGACGACGGCGGCCCGCTGGGCCCGTTGGCCGCTTTGGCGATCCTGCACGAAGCCGGTGCAGACATTCCATTGGTGGCCGTTTCCGGAGACGCGCCTGAGGAGTCCCTGCTGGAGGTGCTGAAGGCGGGCGCGGCGGACTACGTCAGGCGGAATCATCTGTCGCGCCTGGGCGTCACCGTGAGCCGCGAGCTGAGCCAGGCCGAGGGCCGCCGCGAGCGCAACCGCCTGGAGCAGCAGTTCCGGCAGGCGCAGAAGATGGAGGCGGTGGGCCGCCTCGCGGGCGGCGTGGCGCACGATTTCAACAACCTGCTCACCGTCATCACCGGCTATGCCGAACTGCTGCTGTCGAGCGATCTGGAGGCATCGCAACGTACCGCGCTGCAGGAGATCCAGAGGGCGGCCGAGCGCGGCGGAGCGCTGACCCATCAACTGCTGGCGTTTAGCCGGGGGCAGCCGTTCACTGCCCGCACAGTGCAGCTGAACACGCTGATCGTGCGCATGCAGAAGATGCTCTCGCGGCTGATCGGCGAAGATATCGAACTGATCGCCGTGGCGGCCGCCGAGCCGGCCACTATCCGCACCGATCCTGGGCAGCTGGAGCAGGTAGTCATGAATCTGGTGGTGAACGCGCGCGACGCCATGCCCGGCGGCGGGAAGCTGGTGATCGAGACGGCCAACGCGCAGGTGGATCAGACGTATGCCGGACCGAACGTGGACCTGAAGCCCGGCTCCTATATCGTGCTGGCCATCAGCGACACCGGCATGGGCATGGACCCCGAAACCGTCACGCACCTGTTCGAGCCCTTCTTCACCACGAAGGCGCCCGGCAAAGGCACGGGCCTGGGGCTGGCCACCGCGTACGGTATCGTGAAGCAGAGCGGGGGCGCTATTTCCGTATATAGCGAGCCGGGCCGCGGCACCACTATCAAGATCTACCTGCCCGCGGCCGAGGCTAAAGCGGCGGTGGAAGCGTCGGGGCAAGGGCCGGCCGCGGCGTTGCGGGGCAGCGAGACGATCCTGGTGCTTGAAGACGAGGCCCGCGTGCGCAAGCTGGTCTGCGAAGTTCTGGCCGGGCGCGGATACCGGGTGCTCGAAGCGGTGCGCGGTGAAGAGGCCATCCGCATGGCCCGGGAGCACAAGGGCCGCATCCACCTGCTGCTGACGGACGTGGTGATGCCGGAGATGAGCGGGCCGCAAGCGCTGGAGCAGATCCGCGCCCGGCACCCTAATGTGAAGGTGCTGTTCATGTCCGGCTATACCGACGAGGCCATGGTGCACCATGGAATTCTGGATTCCGGCGCCGCGTTCCTGCAGAAGCCGTTCCTGCCGGAGACGCTGGCCCGCAAGGTGCGGGAAGTGCTGGCTTCGCAGGCTTCGGCAGGGTGACGTATTTTCAGTTCCATGGCAGATCGTCGTCTTACTCTTGCGCAGAACCTTCTCCAGGACAAAGCAATCCCGGGAAGTCGGACGCACAAGTCTCATGCGGCGCCTTGAGGAGCCTGGCGGGCACGCGCATTCGAGGCGGACGAATGCGGAATTGATTGCCAGGCTACGGCGGGCGATGCTGGATCGGGAAGCACCTCCGCCGCCACCGCCATATACGAGGCTCGTCGCGACACCCTGCTCGGGGGATGGTTAACCTGATAACAGAAGAGCGGATATGGAACCAGACGATGTGCAAGCGAGCAGTTCGTGCCGAAGCGAGTTGACCGTAACTATCCCGACTGGCGCACCGCGATGCCCGCGCAGAGACCCATTGATACCTGCCGTGGGCTTGCGCCATGTGGCCTCTCCGTGTGACGATAAATTTCGAGGCAACCGATGCCCGTAGAATACGTTAGGCTCATCGAAGGCCAATACCTGGTTGGGGGGACCCGAGTCTCTCTTGACTCGCTCGTGTATCTGTTTCGCGAGGGGATGTCGGCCGAGAGTATGGTGGATTCTTACCCGGCACTGACCCTTGAACATGTGCATGGCGCGCTCGCGTTTTACTTGGGGAACCGGAAAGAGATCGACACCTACCTCGCGGAAGGACAGCGCACGGCTGAATCCCAACATCAGAAGTCGCGGCAGACAAATGCAGAGCTGATCGCGAAGCTGCAACGGGCGCGTCATGCAAGTCAGATTCCAGGCTGACGCCGACCTTGATGGACGCATAATCCGAGGGTTGCGGCGAGCAGAGCCAGGAATTGACATCCGGACGGCGACCGACGCCGGACTCGAGGGTTTGCAAGATCCTGAAGTCTTGCAGATCGCCGCAAACTCCGGCCGAGTTCTGGTGAGCCAGGACCGCCGCACCATGCCGTTGCATTTCAGTCGCTACGTGGCGAGAGCGCAGAGCCCAGGAGTCATCCCGAACGCCAGCGACGCCGCGGAATGGATCGACCGGTTAGTTTGGATTCCGCTTTGAAACAAGCATCTCACGCCTGCCTGATTCGTCGCGGCCCCATGACAATGCCTTCATGGGGAAACCTGGCGTTCCGGGATTTGTGAATGATTCACAGGCCACGGCGTAGCCACGGCTCTAACTTGCCGCGGCCCCAATCCGCTCCATCGAAGTCGCGCGCAGCGCCTTCAACTTATCCCTAATCTGCGCCGCCTTCTCGAACTCGAACTTGCGCGCGGCCTCCCGCATGCGCTCTTCCAACTCGCCCAGGAAACGGCCGCGCTGCTCCTCGGTCATCTGTTCGACCTCGTCGTCGGATTCGAGCGGCACCGTCACGTAATCGGCTTCCGCAATCGCCACGAGGCTCATATCGACGGCCTTGATAATCGATTGCGGCGTGATACCGTTGCGTTCGTTGTATTCCTGCTGCGTGCGCCGGCGCCGGGTAGTCTCCTCGATGGCTTTGCGCATGCTGTCCGTCATCACGTCTGCGTACAGGATGGCACGCCCTTCCACATGCCGCGCCGCGCGTCCCATGGTCTGAATCAGCGAACCGCTGGAGCGCAGGAAGCCTTCCTTGTCGGCATCCAGAATCGCAACCAGCGACACTTCCGGCAGGTCCAGGCCTTCGCGCAGCAGGTTGATCCCGATCAGCACGTCGAACTCGCCGCGCCGCAGGTCGCGCAGGATCTTGAGCCGGTCGAGCGTGCTCACTTCGGAGTGCAGATAGCGGCAGCGCACACCTACTTCGGAGTAATATTCGGCGAGATCCTCGGCCATGCGCTTAGTCAGTGTAGTCACCAACACGCGCTGGTTGTTCTCTACCCGCCGCCGGATCTGTCCCAGCAGATCGTCTACCTGTCCCTTCACCGGACGGATCTCCACCTCCGGATCGAGTAAGCCGGTGGGACGGATGATTTGCTCCACCACCACGCCCGCGGCTTTAGTCAACTCGTAGGGGCCGGGCGTGGCCGAAACATACACCACCTGGTTGACGCGGTGCTCGAACTCCTCAAACGTAAGCGGCCGGTTGTCGAGCGCGCTGGGCATACGGAATCCGTGCGACACCAGCACCTCCTTGCGCGAGCGGTCGCCATGATACATGCCGTGCAATTGCGGGATGGTCTGATGGCTCTCGTCGATCAGAATCAGCGAATCGTGCGGCAGATAGTCGAGCAGCGTAGGAGGCGCTTCGCCCGGCAGCCGTCCGGAAAAGTGCCGCGAATAATTCTCGATGCCGTGGCAGTAGCCGATCTCCTTCATCATCTCCAAATCGAACATGGTGCGCTGCCAGAGGCGCTGCGCCTCGATGAGCTTGCCCTGCTTTTCCAGTTCCTTGTGCCACCAGTCGAGCTCGGTCAGGATACTGGCCATGGCCGAGTTTCTGGTCTCCTCGGACATCACGTAGTGCGTCTTGGGATAGATGGGCAGGCGCTGATAGGTCTGGCGCACCTGGCCTAGCAGCGGGTCGATCTGCGAGAGGCTTTCAATCTCGTCGCCAAACATCTCGATGCGGTAGGCATTGTCATCGTAAGTGGGATAGACTTCGATGACATCGCCGCGCACGCGGAAGGTGCCACGGCGGAAGTCCATGTCGTTGCGGTCGTAGAGGATATCCACCAGGCGCGAAACGATCTGGTTGCGCGAAATCTTCTCCCCTTTCTCGAGCATCAGCAGCATGCCGTAATAGGCTTCCGGCGACCCCAGGCCGTAGATACAGCTCACGCTGGCCACAATCACGCAGTCGCGGCGCTCGAACAGCGACCGGGTCGCGGAAAGGCGCAGCTTATCCAGCTCGTCGTTGATGGTGGCTTCTTTCTCGATGTAAACGTCGCTCGATGGGATATACGCTTCCGGCTGATAGTAGTCGTAGTAACTGACAAAGTACTCGACCGCATTTTCGGGAAAGTAAGACTTGAATTCGTGGTAGAGCTGCGCGGCCAGCGTCTTGTTGTGCGCCATGACGAGCGACGGCCGTCCGATGGCCTCTATGACCTTAGCCATGGTGAAAGTTTTGCCGGAGCCGGTGACGCCCAGCAATACCTGGTGCCCCTCGCCATCGCGCACGCCGCGCACCAGTTCTTCGATGGCGGCGGCCTGGTCGCCCTTGGGACTGTAGTTGACCGTGAGGTGGAAGCCCATCTCTCCAGTATAAGGCGGATGCTTGTTCAATCCACCCGCAGCGAATTGATGGGATCGATGCGGGACGCACGCCAGGCCGGGAAGGCAGTCGCGGCAATCGCGACGCCTAGCACCAGCGCGGTCACTGCTGCAAATGTCAGAGGATCGGTAGTGGCCACGCCATAGAGCAGGCTGGCGAGGAAGCGCGTCACCGCGAGCGCCAGTATGACGCCCGCCGCGAGGCCATACAGGGCGACGCGCAGACCCTGGGCCAGGATCATGGAAACGATGCGATGGCGAGTGGCGCCGATGGCCACGCGCAGGCCAATCTCATAGGTCCGCTGTGATACCCAATAGGAGACCAGACCGTAAATCCCGATGGCCGCCAGCAGGATGGCGGCTGCGGCGAAACTGATGAACACGCGAATGGTCGCGCGAAAATTGGCGATGGACCCGGCCACCACTTCTTCGAGCGGCTGCACCTGGCCGATGGGCACATTCGGATCCTGATCCTGCGCCAGCGTGCGAATCTCGCGCGCGGGGCCATCGGTATTCGCGCGCACCTTCACCAGCAGGGTCATGGCCGCCGGAAGGGGCCGGTCCTCCGCACGCCATTGACGTACTGAGGAGGTCCGGCCTGCGCGTATGGCATATATATGGCACCTTGAATCCAGTCGGGCATGGCTTTGCTCAAGCTGTACTGGCGTACATCGCCCACCACACCCACGACCGTTCTCCATTCCTGCTCGCCGCCGGATTTGATGTGCTTGCCAATCGGATTCTCTCCCGGCCAGAAATGCCTGGCTGTGGACGCGGAAATCAGCAGGACTTGGGCGGACTTGGGTCCGTCCGCCTCGGTGAGGTCCCGTCCGGCGAGCAGCGGAATTCGCAGCATGCGAATATAGCCGGGGCTGATTGCGCCCGACCAGAGCATCGGTTCGGGGTAGTCCACCGATTTGGGATGCCCTTCCACATCCAGCGGCAGGTCGGGCTGTTCGGCATCCAGGGGCACAGCATTTGCTATGGCGGCGTCATCTACACCTGGGACGCCGCGCGCGCCTTCCAGAAGACGGTTGTATAGTGCGATACACGCCGCGCGCTGCATACAGAAAGATGGGTTCGGACTGATGCGGACCGTCAGGATTTGTTGCGGCTGAAAGCCGGGCGGCACTTCAGATAGGGTGTACAGGCTCTTGATCAGAAGGCCGGCGCTCACCACCAGCACGACGGTGAGCGCGACTTCCCCCCCGATGAGGGCGCCCCGGAGCCGCGTCCCGAATGCCACGGTCGTCCGCTGGCTGCCGGTCCGGATGGCCAGCGCGAGATCCACCTGCGAGGTGCTCAGCGCGGGCGCTATTCCGAATGCCAGGCCGGTGACCAGCGACAGCCCCGCTACAGCCGCGGCTACCGGCCAGTCGATGGAAGCCTGCGCCAGACCGGGCGTCGACGCGGGCAATAACGATTTGAAGATGGAGAGCGCACCGGTTCCGAGGAGGATTCCCAGCCCGGCGCCCATAAGCGCCAACACGACGCTCTCAGTCAACAGTTGGCGAACGATCCGCGAACGGACTGCCCCTAAGGCGGCGCGCAAGGCGATTTCCTTGCGGCGGGTGGTGGCGCGAGACAGCAGCAGACTGGCGACATTGGCGCAGGCGATGAGCAGCACCAGGCCGACGGAACAAAGCAGAATGATCAGTTTGCCGCGTATATCGCCGGTGAGATCGCGCTGCAGCGGGATGGCGATGGAATCCCGATTCCAGTCGCGCGCCATGGGATAGGGAAAGGTTTTCCGGAATTCGCCGGTCAACGGCTGGATCTCGCGTTGCGCCTCGGCCATGGTGGCTCCCGGGCGAAGCCGGGCTACCAGCGGTACAAACTCGCCCCCCCAGTATTCCAGGTAGTTCGAGGGGTCGAAGCGCATGGGTACCCACGCCTGTACTTGCGCGGACGGATAGCTGAAGGCGGGCGGCATGATACCGACGATCTGGCGGTGCTGGCCGTTCAGTGCGATGACGCGGCCGATTGCCGAAGGATCGCCTCCGAACTTGGTTCGCCAGAGGGAATTGCTCAGGATCACCACAGCATCGCGCCCCGGCGCATCTTCTCCGGGTTCGAAACTGCGCCCCCTCGCCACCGCGGCGCCCAGCACCTCAAAAGTGTTCGCCGACGCGGCACTGCCGACGATACGGATGGCTTCACCCTCCCCGGTGAGGTTGTATTCGGAGCCGGGGCTGACGGCGGCGACCTGCATGGTGCGGTTGCGTTGCTGGAAGAAAGGCACAGCCGCGCGCGGAAAGATGCCCGTGATGCGAACCAGGCGGTCCGGCTGGCGATACGGCAGCGGGCGAACCAGAAGCGTGTTCACCAGAGTAAACATGGCCGCGTTGCCGCCGATGCCGACGGCCAGCGAGAGGACCGCGATGGCCGTAAAGCCCGGCGTCCGACGGAACATCCGCGTGGCGTAACGGATGTCTTGCAACAGTCTTTCCAATCTCAGAAAACTCCACATATCGCGGCACTCCTCCGCAGCTACGGTCATGTTGCCCATCTGAATTCGACTCAATTCCCCGACGGCTTGCTGCTTCAACGCGAGGTGGAATTCGAGTTCCTCCGCCAGTTCGCGATCGAGCTCGGTGCGCCGCCAGCGAAACACAATCCGGCGCCAGGCCCGCGGCAACCATTTGTGAAGGTGCAAGCTCATGCCATGTTCAGAATTTTTTCGATGGCACCCACCACGCGCGCGAATTCCGCCCGCTCCGCTGCGAGTTGCTTCCGTCCCGCGGCCGTCAAGGTGTAGTAACGCGCGCGGCGGTTGTTCTCGGAAGCTCCCCAAGCGGCTTTCACCCAGCCATTGAGCAGCAGCCGTTGCAGCGCCGGGTAGAGCGAACTCTCACCCACCTGCAGCACCTCGTCTGAAACCTGCCTGAGCCGCTGTGCGATGCCGTAGCCATGCATTTGTCCGGCCGCCAGAGTGCGCAGGATCAGGAGATCGAGCGTGCCTGGCAGAATTTCGGGTGCGTCGGTCTTTCCCATCGTCTATCGATGGAAGTATGACGCATTTTGCCGGGGTTGTCAAGAATGAAGCCGGCCTGCGAGGCCGGCGCAGGCTGCGAGCCTGCCCCACTTTGATACATTGGCTGCATGTTGCGAAGCGCTTTCATTCTGGTTCTTACGACTGGCGCGCTCTTGGCGCAGACTGCCAGGAAGCCGGTCACAGACACTTACGGCAAGGTGACGGTGACGGACGGCTACCGCTGGCTGGAAAACTTCGAGGACCCGGCCGTGAAGCAGTGGGCCGGCGCACAGAACGCGGCCGCGCGCTCCTTTCTCGAAGCGCTTCCGGATCGCGATGCCCTCTCGCGCGAGCTTCGCCACATCTTCCAACCGGCCCAGGCACGCTATTTCCCCATCGAGCGACGCGGCGGCAAAATCTTCGCGATGAAAAGCGATCAACAGCATCAGCATCAGATCGTGGTCACGCTGGCCTCGCTCGACGATACCGCCTCTGAGCGCACGGTCCTCGATCCCGACGCCATCGACGCCGGGCATCTCACGGAAATCGACTTTGCAGTGCCCTCGGGGGATGGCCGCTACCTGGCGGCATCGCTATCGAGCGGCGGCAGCGAAAGCGGAGACGTACACGTGTACGACACCGCCACCGGCCAGCCACTTCCGGACGTGGTCGCGCGCGTGAACTATGCCACGGCGGGCGGCGGCGTGGTGTGGAATACGGATAGCTCCGGTTTCTATTACACGCGTTATCCGCGCGACGGCGAACGGGCGCCGGCCGACATGCATTTCTATCAGCAGGTTTATTTTCACAAGCTGGGCGGCAAGCCCGAGGACGACACATACGAAATCGGAAAGGACTTTCCCCGCATCGCGGAAATCTCATTCGCCGCTTCGAGCGACGGCCGATATGTGGGAGTCAGC
>DATKFU010000207.1:0-4075 GCA_035511215.1 Bryobacteraceae bacterium
CACGCGGAGCATTGACTGCGGCGCGCGTCGAGATTGGCCGCCTGATGGAACAAGGCGCCGCCGAACGGCGGGTGGAAGTGCCGGCTTCGCACATCGTGCTGGGGCTGAATTGCGGGGGTTCGGATTCGTTCTCCGGCATCACCGCGAACCCGGCGCTGGGTGTCTGCTCGGATATGCTGGCCGAAATCGGAGCTACCGCGGTGCTGGCCGAGACCACCGAGATCTTCGGCGCTGAGCACCTCTTGGTCCGCCGCGCGCGCAACCGCCAAGTGGCTGAGAAATTATTGAGTTTCGTGCAAGGTTACAAGCAATACCTGACCCGTTTTGCGGGCAGCTTCGACGACAATCCTTCGCCGGGCAACAAGGAAGGCGGACTGACCAACATCCTCGAGAAATCCTTGGGGGCGGTGGCCAAGGCGGGCACTTCGCCGCTGACCAATGCGGTGGACTATGCCGAGTCCGTGCGTACTCCCGGCTTCGTCTTCATGAATACTCCCGGCTACGATCCCGTTTCGCTGACGGGCCTCGCAGCGGGCGGCTGCAACCTGATCGCCTTCACTACCGGACGCGGCAGCGCGATCGGATTCCCTTCCGTTCCGGTACTCAAGATATCGAGCAACAGCTACACCTACCGGCGCATGCAGGACAACATGGACATCAACGCCGGCGTGATCGCCGACGGGGAGAAGAGCGTCCAGGACGTGGGCCGCGAGATCTTCGAGATGCTGTTGCGGGTGGCTTCCGGAGAGAAGACCTGCGCGGAACGCCTGGGGCATCACGAGTTCGTGCCGTGGCGGATTGGGCCGGTATTGTAGCGACCCGTGAAGCGGCTGATCATCCGCCCGGGCGCCATCGGCGATTTCATCGTTTCCATCCCGGCCATGGAGTGCCTGCGCTCCGGTTATCTGGAAATCTGGGCGGCGCAACGGAATGTGCCGCTGGCGGCGCGCATCGCACAGCATGCCCGGTCCATCGCTTCCACTGGCCTGGATATGCTCGAGGTGACCGGGCCAAACGCGCGCCTGATCGAGACCCTGCGCGGATTCGATTCGATCGTTTCCTGGTATGGCGCCAATCGCCTCGAGTTTCGGGAGGCGGTGGCGGGGCTACGCCTGCCGTTCCAGTTCTTCACCGCGCTGCCCGCCGAAGGAAGCGGCGTGCATGCGGCGGATTTCTACCTGGAACAAGCTCGCTCGATCGCAGCCTGCGCGAGCGATGGCATCCCGCGGATCAAATGCGATGGAATCCGAGGCGTCTCCGCTGTAATTCATCCTTTTGCCGGGAGTCCGAAGAAACGCTGGCCGTTGGAACGCTTCCGCGAGTTGGCGCACACGCTGGCGCGGCGCATGCCGGTGGAGTGGTGCGCCGGCCCGGAGGACGATCTGCCCGGCGCGCAGCGCTTCGACGATCTCTACGAACTGGCTGGCTGGTTGGCCGCCGCGCGGATTTATATCGGCAACGATTCCGGCGCCACGCACCTGGCCGCCGCCGTGGGCACGCCCGTGGTGGCGCTGTTCGGCCCATCGGACCCTGCCGTCTGGGCGCCGCGCGGACCGCACGTGGCCATCGCCAGGGCACATGCGATGGACAGCATAACGGTCGAACAGGTGGCGAGTTTGGTGTGGAAAACGCTCGAAGACTCACGCCCGTGACGTTGTACGCGTGTTATGATCCGTCAAATGTTCTGCCACAAATGCGGTACGCAAGTCAGCGCGGATACACAGTTCTGCACCTCCTGCGGGACGTCGCTTGCGGTGGGCGCGGGTAGTCTGGCCGGCGCGCCCGAGACCGCTTGGATTCCGCCGGCGACCGTAGAGGTCCGCGCGGGGCACTGGATCGGCGAAGGCTGGGCGCTGGTGACGGCGGATCTGGGCAATTACGTGTTGTTAGCCCTGGTGTTTGCGGTGCTGAGCGCGGCCGTGCCGGTGATTCTGCAAGGGCCGCTGATCGCCGGGTTCCACATTTTCACGATGAAGAAGCTGATGGGCTGCCGGGCCGAATTCGCCGACCTATTCCTGGGATTCAATTTCTTCGTGCCTACACTGGTCGCTTCCATAGTGATCGCGCTCTTTGTCTTCGGCGGGACGCTGCTGTGCGTAATCCCCGGTCTGGTGGTGGCGGCGATGTACAAGTTCACTTATCTGTTCATTGTGGACAAGCGCATGGATTTTTGGCCGGCCATGCAGGCCAGCCACGCCGTGGTGAAGCGCGACTACGTGGGCTTCACGCTGTTCCTAATCCTGATGGCGCTGGTGAATATTCTCGGCGTGCTGTGCTGCGTCGTGGGTGTCTTCGTGGCGATACCAGTGACGTTCGCGGCCATCACGGTGGCGTACAAGGAGATTGTGGGATTCGATCAACGGACGGTGGACGTATTGTGACGGGTTCGGTGGTGCATCGTGCGGCGGCGGCGACGGCGTCATTCGCCGCGTTGTGGTACTTCAGCGTGCCGGCCGACCCCGCCGTGCGGTTCTGCGGCTTCTACTGGCTCACCGGGCGGCCATGCCCGCTCTGCGGTCTCACGCGCGCGCTCTTCGCGCTGGCGAAAGGGCATTGGACAGAAGCGCTGCACTTCAATGCGCTGGCCCCGCTGGGTTTTGCGATGCTGTTCGCTTTGTTCTGGAATGGGCGGGTGCGCGAGTGGTTGTGGAAGGGCGGGGCGGTGGCGTTTGCGGTCTACGGTGCTTTCCGCATTTAGAGGCATTTAGAGGCAGTGGTTATGCTGAACGCGGTGAAAGACCTTGCGGTGCTTTTGTTGTGGCTGCCGGCTGCGGTTGCGCAGCAGCCTGGCAGTTCCGACGTTTCGTCTCAGTTGCGCGGAATTGCTTCGGCCGGCCAACTGCCGGAACTGCGATGGCCGGATTTTTCCGATTATCGCGCGCACGTGCAGAACTTTTACCAGCCTTCGGGCTACGTGCCAGCGTGGGCTCGCGATGGCCGGCCCACTCCGCAGGCGCTGGCGATCATAGAGCTTCTGCAGCAAGCGGACAGCGAAGGTTTGGACCCCGAAGACTATGACGGCTCCCGCTGGGCCGATCGGCTGGCTCGCCTGCAAAAGCCTCATGCCGCCGGCGACGACGCCATCTTCGATGCGGCCGTCACGGTTTGCGTGATGCGCTATATCTCGGATTGTCATATCGGAAAGATCAATCCGGGACACTTTAAGTTCGGACTCAGTGTCGAAGCCAAGAAGTACGACTTGCCCGCTTTCCTTCGCGAACGGCTGGTCGATGGCCCGGACGTGAAGACGGAGATGGTGCAGATCGGGCCATCCTTTTCCGGCTACCGGCGCACTCTGGGAGCGTTGCAGCACTACCTGCAACTGGCGCGGCAGGACGACGGGGAGAAGCTTCCGGTTTCCGCCAAACCCGTTCCGCCCGGGAGTCCGTACGAAGGCGTTCGGCGATTGACGCGCCTGCTGCGCCTGTTGGGCGATCTGCCTGGCGACGCGGTCGTTCCGGACGATTCCAATTTGTACCAGGGCGCGCTGGTGGATGCGGTCAAACACTTTCAGGCGCGTCACGGCCTGAAGCCCGACGGCAGATTGGACGCGCAAACGCTGGCAAACCTGAACACGCCTCTGAGCCAGCGCGTCGACCAGCTACGCCTGATGCTGGAGCGCTGGCACTGGCTGCCGGAACGGTTCACCGAGCCGCCCATCGTAGTCAATATCCCGGAGTTCCGGCTGCGGGCCTACGACAGCAACCAAAATCCCGTGCTCACGATGAACGTGATTGTGGGCAAGGCCTTCCGCCACAAGACGCCGGTGTTTGAAAAAGACATGAGGTTTGTGGTCTTCCGTCCGTACTGGAATGTGCCGCCGAGTATCCAGCGCTCGGAGATCGTGCCGGCTATAGAGAAGGACCGGGATTACATTGCCAAGAAGGGATTTGAGGTAGTCACGCAAGGAGGACAGGTAGTCACTTCGGGCGCCATCACGGACGAAGTACTGGCGCAATTGCGCTCCGGGAAGCTCGCCGTGCGCCAGAAACCGGGGCCCACAAATGCTTTGGGATTGGTGAAATTGATGTTCCCCAACGAGTACAACGTCTACCTGCACAGCACACCGTCCCCC
>DATKFU010000208.1:0-3465 GCA_035511215.1 Bryobacteraceae bacterium
GATCAGGATCGACTTCGTTGTCCCGGTAGGCGCCGATCAACAGCAAGTGGCGGACATCCGTCCGAGTCAACAGGTCTTCCAGCAAATCCAGTGTCGCCGCGTCCAGCCACTGCAAATCGTCGAGAAACAGGGCTAGCGGATGCTCAGGGCGTGCGAAAACATTGAGGAACCGTCGAAATGTAAGGTGCGAACGAGTTTTCGCCTCTTGAGGCGGTAGCGGCGCAATAGGTGGCTGCTCTCCTATGATTAGCTTCAATTCCGGAACGAGATCGTAAGTTTGCGGCAAGCGTGCGTGACGCCAGGTAGCGTGCGCTGCTAAGTTCAGTCAGGCATCGAGGAGCGCCTGATAGTGAACCGGAAAAGTACGCCACCCATCCCTGAGGCAATCGTGCAATTGCAACAACAGTTGGATCAGTTTCGCAGCACCCGGCCGCGAGGGACGAAGCTGCCGGAGTCAGTGTGGCAGGCTGCGGTCGAACTGGCCCGGCAACACGGCGTGTATGCTGTCGCCCACCCGCTGCGACTGGACTATATGGGACTGCAGAAGCGGCTCGGCGGAGTTGCCCTCCTCCGACGCAAGGCCACCAAGCCGGCATTCGTCGAGCTGACCGCGCCGCAGGCGACGCCACTGCAGGAGTGCATGATCGAGTTTGAGTCCCTGCGTGGAGGCAAAATGCGCATCCAGTGTAAGGCATCCGGGCCGTCCGATTGTGTAAGTCTGCTGCACGCCTGGCGGGAAACGGAAGGATGATTCAGATTGCGGCGCAGATCCGGATTCTGGTCGCGGTCGAGGCTATCGATGGAAGGAAGGGGATCGATGCCATTGCGCAGCTATGCCGGGAGAAATTGAACGCCGACCCATTTTCCGGCTACCTATTTATCTTCCGGACGCGGCGCGGAACGGCCATTCGAGTTTTGCAGTACGATGGCCAGGGGTTCTGGCTGGCGACCAAACGCTTGTCCAAGGGGCGTTTCCGATGGTGGCCCACGGGTGTGGAACCGGCCCAGACGCTGCGTGCGCATCAGGCGCAGTTACTGCTCGCTGCCGGCAATCCCGACGCGGAAGCACCGCCGGCGTGGCGGCCGTTGAGCCCTTGAAAAAAAATCCGCCCAAACACTTGCGTTCCGTTTTCGACTCTGCCACACTGACGACAGATGGCTTCTGAGTGGAGATATCGGGGGCGGGTGGTAACCGCCGACGAGGTCACTTTCATTCGCCAGTTGATCGCCGAGAATCCGGGTGCCAGCCGGCGCAGACTCTCCGCGAAGCTGTGCGAGGCATGGCAATGGAAACAAGCTAACGGCGCTTTGCGCGATATGGTTTGCCGCGGCTTGTTGCTCCTGCTGCACCGGGCTGGCGAGATCCAATTACCGCCCATCCGCTTCCAGACTCTCAACCCCTTCGTCCGGCGTGCCACGCCCCCACCGATGCTCATCGACACCACGCCGATCGCCGGCGCCCTCCCGGAACTCCGGCCCATCGAGTGGCAACAGGTGCGGCGCACGGGGGACGAACTGCTGTTCAACAGCCTGCTGGAGCAGCATCATTATTTGAAATACGAGCAACCCGTTGGGGAGCACCTCAAATATCTAGCTTGGGCGCAAGGCCGTCCTGTCGCGTGCCTGGCGTGGAGTTCCGCGCCGCGTCATCTGGGCAGCCGGGACCGCTACATCGGCTGGAGCGCGGAAGCCCGGCGGCGCAACATCCGTTTTATCGCCTACAATACGCGATTTCTCATTCTGCCCTGGGTCGCGGTGCCGCATCTAGCGTCGCACTTGCTCGGCCGCATGGCAGCGATACTTTCAGACGATTGGCAGCGGATGTACCGACACCCGATTTATTTCGCGGAAACCTTCATCGATCCCGGACGTTTTCGCGGAACCTGTTACCGCGCGGCGAACTGGCAACTGCTGGGGCTCACCACCGGGCGCGGCAAAAACGATCAGACCAACAAGCCGAACCGGCCGATCAAAGAAATCCTCGGTTTGCCCTTGACGCCGCGTTTCCGCGAGTACCTCACCCAGTTATGACGAGGAGACGGCGGATCGACGTGAACCTGGACGAACTGGATCAGATCATCGATCGCAGCACGCAGGCGCCGCTGAGTGAATCCGAAAGCCAGAAACTCAAAACCGCGCTCCATGCCATGGCAGAGAGACTGCTGGGCAAACGGAGTACGGAGAAAACCAGTGCCGTTCTGCCGCGGGATGCAGCGCCCGCAGGCCAGCCGGAGACCGGCCCTCCGGCCGGTCATGGGCGCCATAGTGCTGCTGCGTTTACGGGCGCACACAGAGTGGTGATCGCGCACGCCACGCTCCACGCCGGGGACCTTTGCCCGGAATGCCGGGAGGGGAAAGTCTACCGCCAGAAGGAACCGGCGACGCTGGTAAGGTTCGTGGGGCAGGCGCCCTTGGAAGCGACCGTATTCGAGATGGAGCGGTTACGCTGCAATGCCTGCGGACAGGTCTTCACCGCCGCGGAGCCGGAGCAGGCAGGTCCGGCGAAGTACGATGCGACAGCGGTGGCCATGATCGCCTTGTTGAAGTACGGCACGGGAGTACCATTTCACCGGCTGGAAAGGCTGGAGGGGCAACTGGGAATGCCGTTGCCCGCCACGACGCAGTGGGATTTAATGGCGGCCGCCGCGCAACTGATCCGGCCAATGCTGGAGGAGTTGATCCGGCAGGCGGCGCAAGGCAGCGTGATGCACAACGACGACACGGGCATGCGGATTCTGCACCTGACGCGCGCGCCGGGTGACCAGCGGACCGGGACGTTCACCAGCGGCATCGTATCGAGGGTGGGGGTATGGACCATCGCGCTGTTCTTCACCGGAGGGAAGCATGCGGGCGAGAACCTTGCCGAGGTATTGAAACGGCGCGCGAGCGAACTGCCGCCACCCATCCAGATGAGCGACGCGTTGTCGCGCAACACGCCGAAGCTGGAAGGCGTCGCACCCTTGCAGGCGAACTGTCTCGCCCATGGAAGACGGCAGTTTGTGGAAGTGGTAGAGAATTTTCCGGAAGAATGCCTTTATGTGCTGGACACGCTACGCGGCGTTTATCACCATGACGCGCTGGCGCGGGAACAGGAACTGTCGCCGGAAGATCGGCTGCGCTTCCATCAGGAGCACAGCGGTCCATTGATGAAAGGGCTGCATGAGTGGATGGAGGGGCAGTTGGCTGACCATAAGACGGAACCGAATTCCGGACTGGGCAAAGCGATCTCCTATTTACTGAATCACTGGCCGAAGCTGACGCTCTTCCTGCAGCAGCCCGGTGCGCCGATCGACAATAATATCGTCACTGCCGCGCGCGGCAGTGACGATGTAATGCCGACTGTCGGATTATGCCGCGTGGAGTTGCGGAGCGACATCGTTTGCGGAGGTTCTCTGATCTTCGGGCCTCCGGTCGTCGGCATAATCATAGGCTCTCCAGAAAGGCGAGTAAGGGGTCGGGCGGCCG
>DATKFU010000209.1:0-10671 GCA_035511215.1 Bryobacteraceae bacterium
GGGGATACGGCGGCGCGTGTTGATGAGATCGATCATGGCGGCGAGGGTGGAGCTTTTGCCGCAGCCGGTGGCTCCGGTGACGAGCACCAGACCTTGGCGGCGGTCGGCGATGCGCGCGAGGGCGGCGGGCAGGTGCAGCGATTCAAGGGTCGGAATACGCGCCGGCAGGAGGCGGATGCTGGCGGCCAGGGTGCCACGCTGGTGGTGGATGTTGGCGCGGAAGCGTCCGACGGGATCGCGGACGAAGCAGAAATCCACCGAGCGTTTCTTTTGCAACTCTTCGTACTGGCGGGAATCGAGAAGGGGCAGGACGAAGTTGCGCACGTCCTCGGGCGAAAGGGGCGGTCCGGCGGCCGGGGCCAGCGCGCCGTTCACGCGCAGAGCAACGGGGGTGCCGGCGATGAGGAGGAGGTCAGAGGCATTCTGGTGGCCGGCAAAGGCCAGCAATTGATCGAGCGATCCGGCATTTTGCGGAGGGCGCGCAGGAGACGGCTTGTCGGCGGCGCGCGAACCGGGCGCGGCGCGGTTCAACTCCTCGACGATGCGGCTGAGATCCTGGTCGTAGCCTGCCACGTTTCAGACCCTTCAGATTGGGGTATCAGATCTTGGTTTCAGACGTGGATTGGGAGGGCGGCGGCGCGGGCGGTTCGGCGGGGGGATCCGGCTGGACGCGCTCCACGACGATGGTGAAGTGGGCAAGATGTGCGGCGATAGCGCCCACCGCCGCCAGTACAGGGGCAATCACGGCGCCGATGGCGGCTACGGTGAGCGGGATTTCAATGAAGGTGTGGCCGTGGTCGTCGCGGATGATGATGCGGCGGATATTGCCCGCATGGATCATCTCCTGGACCTTGTCGACCAGCTCTTTGCCGAGGACCTTGAACTCTTCGAGGTTGACGTGAAAGTTTTCCATAGGATGAATCTTCAGTGTAACAGGGCGGGCACGCGGCACTCTGCGACGGCGTCGAAAGGGGTGTTTTCCGTTACTTCACGTAACATTCTGTTCCATTCCGCCGTATCCCGCCGCATATTGGGCCAGGTATGGAGTGGTCCCATTTTTGAGATAACCCGCTAACCCCGGAAGCATCGGCGAACCTTGGCTTTGAAACTCCTAATCGCGGGAGCTATGACATGAACAGGGCCACCCGAGGAGACGTCGGCGCGTGCCGGCCGTTGCGCGTTTCTCTTTTGGTCGTTCGTTGGCTGTTTACCTCGCTGCGAGACCTTGATTCTGTCAGTTACCGAGTCTGGCCGCCAAATGCCGCGTTGACACGATCACTCCGGGCTTTCGCGGTAACCCGTGTGCCGCGTAACGGAAAATTGACGAGACGGCCAACGCGGGTAAACGGTAGGAACGCCGCCACTGGCGGTGTCACCTCTTGGAGCTGAATCTTCAAAGCAGCTAACCTGTCGTATACCGACAACCCGTCCTCCTTCCGCAAGGCTGACGTCCGCTGCATGCGATCGGGAGCCACTTATCAATCTTGGATCAGCCAATGGTGACATGTACAGATTCAGATCATGTCATTTTGGAACAGTACAGTATGGCGATTGCGATTACCAGACCAGTACAGTCCGTATCGATTTCCGATATACTCCTCAGTGTGCCTCTCGATGCCGCCGCGACCGCCCGGACCAAATCGCCGCTTTACATTTAGATCGCGGAGACCGTGGTTCAGCAGGTTGCTCGCGGCGCATTGCGTCCTGGCGATCGTGTGCCATCGTTGCGCCAATTGAGCCAGTAACAACACGTCAGCGTCACGACCGCGTTGCAGGCCTATATGTGGCTGGAGAACCGCGGATACCTGGAAGCGCGCCCGCAATCCGGGTTCTATATCCGAACTCCATCCGCGAGATTAATTCCTGAGCCGCAATTCGACGCCCATCCGAGTAAACCGGCCGCACTAGGAAACAACGCCATCCTGGCGGGCATCATGGAGGCCGCAGCCGATCCTGCCAACGTCCCGTTCGGCGCTGGTTGCATCAGCCCTGAATTGTTCCCCAATCGCAAGTTGAACTTGATCTTGCGCCAAATCGTGCGCCAGCGGCCTTTGCACAGCGCGAATTACGACTTCCCACCGGGCGTGGAAGCTTTGCGTCACCAGATTGCACGCCGCGCCCTCGCCGCGGGCTGCCGGGTTTCACCGCGGGACGTTGTCGTTACCAGCGGCGCCCAAGCGACCAATCTCAGCTTAAGAGCAGTTACGCGGCCTGGAGACGTGATCGCGGTGGAGAGCCCCACCTATTTAGGAATCCTGGAAAGCGCCGCTTCGCTTGCGCTGAAAGTGCTGGAGATCTCCACGCATCCGCAAGGCGGGATGGACCTGGACGAACTGGAGCAGGCGATTAAGAAGCATTCCGTCAAGGCGTGCGTCATTATGGCAAATTGCCACAACCCCCTTGGATACGTTTTGCCAGACAGTCACAAGCAAGCTGTGGTGGAGTTGACGGCGCGGAGGAACGTGGCGGTGATCGAAGACGATCTTTATGGCGATCTGGCTTTCGCCGACCCGCGCCCCTTGACCGCAAAATCCTTCGATCGAAAGGGCCTGGTGCTGCTGTGCTCGTCCGCTTCGAAAGCACTGTCGCCGGGCTATCGAATTGGCTGGGTGTTTGCAGGACGTTTTCAGCCGGAAGTCGAGCGTCTCAAGCTCATTACCTCTATGGCGGCGCCTTCGCTCCCGCAGTGGGTGGTGGCGGAATTTCTGTCATCGGGAGGCTACGACAGGCATCTGAATCGCCTGCGCGCAAACCTCGCAGGGCAAGTCGAGATGCTCAGGCGGACTGCCTTCCAATGTTTTCCCAAGGGAAGGCGGATCAGCCGGCCCGCGGGCGGTCACATGTTATGGATAGAACTGCCGGCGAAAATCGAAGCGATGAAGTTATGGCGAGCCGCCCTCAGCGAACATATCAGCATTTTGCCAGGGCCGATATTTTCCGCGACCGGGCGTTACAAGAACCACATTCGGCTCAATGCGGGAATCGCGCCCTCGGACGCCCGCAACAGCGCTTTGGCAACTTTGGGACGCCTCTGCGCACACCGCGCGTAGATTTGGGCCAGAGGGGGGACGCTCGCTTGGGACCTTGCAGCGAGCCATCTTGCTCCTTGCGATGGAGCCATCATCTGGTGGGGTGTCTTCGAAAATAACTAGACAGTTGCGCGGCGGGGCACCGAGCTCGAACTCGGCAGGCCACCAACAACGATGGCCTGCCCCACGGCTCGAACCTGCTCCACAACGATTCGCGCCTACCAGTCGCCCAGCGACTCCAAATACGCGGCAGAGCCGTCGCGCAGCCAACCGTCGAGCTGGGCTGGCTCCTTAAGCTGCTGGCCGCGACGGCGGGGGACGGCCACAAACCGACAGTCCAGTTCGGGAAGGGCGGTCATATCGCCCCACAGCTTTTCGAATTGGGCCACGGGGAAGATGTCTTCCTGACCCTTGCCCCAGCGCTTCTTGACATCCTTCAGCGTAATGTAGGCGGGCATGCGGGCGGCCAGGGCGCGGACGGCGGCGGCTACCTTATCCTGATTTGTAAGATCCGCGCGGGTGAGGGAGAAGGCCGGCAGCAGGCGATCTAAGTCGATCCAGTAAGTCGCGGAGTTGTAATACGAGAGCTGGAATTCGATGCGCTCGTCCGGCAGCGCGAGGCCTTCGACCAGGCGCACGCGGCCGTCCACGCGGGCCAGTCCTCCGCCGCGGTCGTCGAGCTGGCGGGCGATCACTTCGGTGGTGACGGCTGCGCCGGATTCGATGTGCAGCCCGAGCAAATCCGGGGCGAGGCCGGCGCCCAGCGTGTCGATGTTGTGCAACATGAGATAGCGCAGGCGCGGGCGCTCCTCCAGCAAGCGGGACAGCACGCCGTTGCGGAACAGGTTGGGCAATTCGTACCAGTGGCCGACGGGGTGCAGGCATTGCATGGGCAGGTTGCCGGTGTAATTAGCGGCCTCGCCAGACTGGTGCGCCCAGGCCATGAGGCTCGCGTGCAGGCTTTCGCGCACCTTCTGGGCCTGATCGTCGAGTAGCTGCTGGGGCATTTCCTCCCAGGCGAAGCGCAGGTCGCGCACCATGGGGACGAGGCGCAGGCCGATGTTGCGTCCCGGCGAGAGCAGCAGGGGGCCGGGATAGCCGTAGTTGGCAACGGCGGCCAGCCAGTCGGCTATGGCATCATGCGTCAGATAGCTGGTGGTGATGACGTGGGGCAGCGGCATGCCGGCGATGCGGCCGGTGCGGCGGCTTTTTGCCAGATGCGCTTCGATGAAGTTGCGGTGGCGGCCGGCAAGCTTCGAGAACGGATGCAGCGCCTTGACCACGCCCGCGCCTTTAGTCCAGCGGCTGCCAGCGCCGCCAGCGAACGTAACGACGGCGGCCATGCCATCGGCCAGCGCCTGCATGCCGGCTTCGGAAAAGCGCGCGGGCAGGGCGCCGGTGGCATCGGTAATGTCGTCTGGCGCAACGTCTTCGATGCGGCTGGTCCTGGGGAGCCTGTTCTGCGCCAGACCGATGCGGCCGCTGCGCAAGTCGGCCTGGATCTGCTCGTGCTGAACGCGGTCGAACCCGTGGCGATCGAGCAGCGCTTCGAGACTCTGGGAGGGATCGCCGGCTTCGTGCGCGGCGCGCGGCAGCATGCGATCGAAAAGATTCTGCACCATGCCGGATAGCTCCGGGGCGGTGCGGCAGGCGACGGCGAAGCGATCCAGCTCGGCGCGGCGGGCGGCGGAAAGCAGGCGCGTTTCGGTACGCAGCAGGGCGGGTACGGCGAGCGTGTAATAGCCGGGGGGCATGAGGGCGGCGGGTCCGGCCAGCAGATCGGCGTGGGTGCCGCGTTCGTTGATGGCAAAGTCGTAGACTACGGGATCCATGGCGAAGGGCACGGCGCGCTCCAGGCGGCGCTTGGTTTCGCGCATGATGGCTGCCAGGCGCTCCTCGGCGCGCGGCTTCACGGCAGGGTCGAAGATGAAACCCATGCCGCCGCCGGACATGCCGCCGAGCATCCAGAAGCCCCAAAAGCCGGCGCCCATCTCATCGCGCGCACGGCGAATCAGGGTCTCGGTGTAGAGGTTGGTGGCCCACGGAATGATGGTCTGAATGGGTCCTTCGAAGTTACGCTGGGTGGCCGCGCCGATAGCCGCCACGTCGCCCGAGCGGAGGTATCCCAGGATTTCGTCGAGCGTGCGAATGGCCTGCTGGCGGCCGAGCCACTCGGCTTCGGAGCGCAGCAGGTACTTCTCGGTGACCATTTCGAGAATGGGTCCGACGTCCTGCGCCATGCCGCCGTGCACCAGCACCAGGCTCGATTGCAGGTTGCGGCGCGTTTCGGCGGAGACCTCGTCCGTGCCAAGGATGCGATGGCGGGGCAGCAGGCAGCCGCGGCTGATACCGAATTCCGAATCGCCCTGGGCGGCGGCGACGCCTTCGATCAGCTTGATGGCGGGCCACAATCCGCCGGAATCCTGCCAGCCGCCGCCGGAGCCGCCCAGCCATTCGCCGAGAATTGCGCGCGCGGCTGCCAGGCGGCGGTCGGACTCGGTCAACTCGCCGGTGAGCGAGTGGGCTTGCCGGGTGGCGCGCATGCAGACCGAAATCAACGATGCGAGCAGGTTGGTGGAAACGGCCAAGCGCGAGCCTTTGGGGATATCGTTTACGCGGCTGACGATTTCGATGCCGTGGCCGGGGCGGCCGGTGAGGACGGCCAGCACGTCGGCCAGGGGCTGGCCCGCGCCCTCCATGCCGGGCGGCACGATGCCGGAGGCGATCACCGCGGCTTTCAGCAGGCCGAGATAGTCGCACGCGAAATCGAAGACCTCGGCGAGCGTGGTGATTTCCGCGGAGGCTTCGAGATCGACGCTGGAGAGGCGCAGCACCGGCGCATCGATGACGCGGAACCAGGCTTCTACGGGCGGTTTGGGCGCGCCGGCGCCGCGCACGCCGAGGTCGATGGAAACGTTCAGCACGCGCGCGCCTTCGGGGAAATCCATGCCCAGGAAAAAGATGTCGCTCCAGCCGCTATGGGTGAGATCCATGCGGACGGGCGTGGTTTCGCGAAGGATGGGGAAAAGGCCGCCGGCCTGTTCGAGCAGTTCGGGGCGGAGGCGCAAGGGATAGTCGGCGGGGTGGCCGGTGCGGAACATCCACTGATTGCCGCGCACGGTGCGCACACTCCGGCGGACTTGTCCGGCGAGGGTTTGGAAGCCCAGGCTATGATATGCGGCGGCCAAAGCGCTGGAGATGGCCGCGCTGGGGCCGTTGGCGGATTGCGCGGCCAGGAAGATTTCGATGGCTTCGTCGAAGCGGCGCGTGAGCAGGCGGTCGTAACCGTGGAACGGGATCGGGCCCGGGGCGCGTACGCCCGGTTTGAAGGGCAGGTGGAAGCGGTGGATCGCGTAAAGGAAGAAGAGCGCGCGAACGCGTCCGTAGAGGTTGTCGCTGGAGCGGTGGAAGCGGTCGAGGGCGGCGGATTCGCTCTGCAGGTCCGCCAGGGTGGCGGCGCGGCAAAAGGCGTCCAGCGAGCTGTTGCGGAGCGCGGGGTCGGCCGCGGTGACGATGCCGGTGAGGTGGCTCATGGGGCGCGGCTATCTCCCGGCAGCCGGCATCTCGCGCATGGCCAGCAACTCGACTAATTGGGAAAGCACTTCGTCGCGATCGCGCCCGCTAAGCGCCAGTGCCAGTTGCGCGGTGAGCAGGCCGTAGCGCACGCCGATATCGTAGCGGCGGTTGGCGCGCTCGAGCGCGAGGTACTGCTCGCGGCGGGCGAGTTCGGCGAGGGCGGCGGAAAGGCTGACGCGCGGCGCGAGGAAGTCCATGACGGCGGGCGTGAGGACGTGCATGCCGAAGAAGCAAAGATAATGTCCGGCGCGCAAGCCGGGAACCACCAGGCGCTGCTCGGCTTCGGTGGGCGTGGGTTTTTCGATGACGGTGTCGACGCGGTAGAGATCCTGGCTGCCGGCCACGCGTTGGCCCCCCACCGCGCCGAAGCGCGGCAACAGGTTTTCGCGGGTGGCCTGCACGGCCGAGACCGCGCACGCCTGCGCCTCGGCCACTTCCACCAATTGCTGGGCACAGCCCTTGTCGGTACGGCTGATATAAAGATGATCGCCGACCAGGTGCAGGAAGGGGTCCTGGCGGACGAAATCGCGGGCGCAGAGAACAGCGTGGCCGTAGCCCAGCGGTTCGGGCTGTGGGACGAAACGGAGGCGGCCGGCATGATCGCCAGCCACCCGTGCGTAGGGAATTTCATCGCCGGGCGAAACGACGATCGCGATTTCCTCAACACCGGCGCGCAGGGCTTCTTCGACGATGATGCGCAGGACCGGCTTTTCGACGCCGTCGCGGTCGACCAGGGTTTGCAGCGGCAGGCTGCGCTGGCTGGGTCCGGCGGCCGTGATCACCGCCTTATGGATTTTCATGAGTTAGTGCTTCCTTAGATATTATCAGCCGAAGGCTCCGGAAGCGGGGGGAGACACCGTAGGTGGTATAATGCAGAACGCCAGATGCACTTAGTTCTTTCAGCATTGGGATGGCTCCGGCGGCAAATCGTCGACGATGTTCCTGAGGGCGATGCCCTCTGTGAATTCGATTGCCACAGGTCCCAGTGCGAGACAGGGGACTGGGAGACCTGTGAGCGGCGGCTGAAAATGGCGGCGGGCGAATTGATGCCGCTGCAAGAGCCGGGCGCTGGATCAGACTCCCAAAGAAAGTGATTTGGTAGAGGCGGGACTGGGAGTCCCGCGCAGGCTGAGAGCCTGCCCCACTCAAGAAAATTGCCGCGTGCGTGAAACGTTTCGCCGGTTCACGTCACTACTTAGTGTGGACGCTTGTTGCGAGTTGCGCTCCCTCAAGCATGCAATGGTTCCTCCCCACTCCGTAGCTGCCTCGGAAACACGCAGCTCGCAGCGCGTTCACAGGTGTTTCGGGCCGTCCCCCCGCATAGGTCTGCTACCATAAAATCTAAGTTGACCGAAACCGTTCCAGACGTGCTGGCCCGTATTGTCGCGCACAAGCGGGAGCATCCCGCGCCGTCTCCAGGTGTGCTTAAGCAATGGAAGCGGCAGGCAGACAATGCGCGCGCCGGGCGGCGGGATTTTCGGCACGCGCTGGCCGCACGGGCGCCGGCCATTATCGCGGAGATCAAGAAGGCTTCACCCAGCAAAGGATTGCTGACGCAGGATTTCGACCCTGCGCGGCTGGCCCGCCAATACGAAGCCGGCGGCGCGGCGGCGCTTTCCGTGCTCACCGACGAGGCATTTTTCCAGGGCAGCCTGGCGGACCTGGCGGCGGCGCGCAGCGTCTGCCGGTTGCCTGTGCTGCGCAAGGATTTCACGCTCAATGACGATCACGTTACGGAGGCTGCGGCCGGCGGCGCGGACGCCATCCTGCTGATTGCGGCTATCCTTGACGCGGCGGAGATCCGCGGATTGGCCGGGATGGCGGCCGGATACGGGATGGCGGCGCTGGTCGAAGTGCACGACGACCGGGATCTGGCGAAGGCTGTGGACGCCGGCGCCGGAATCATCGGAGTGAACAATCGAGATCTGACCACGTTCGAAGTCACGCTCGAGACGTCGCTGCGTCTGGCACCGCGCATCCCGCCCGGGGTGCTGAAGGTAAGCGAGAGCGGCATACGCTGCGCGAGGGATATCGAACGGCTGCGCGAGGCGGGCTATCAAGCTTTCCTGGTGGGCGAGCACCTGATGAAATCGGCCGATCCGGCGGAGGCCTTGCGGGCCTTACTGGCGCCTGCTTAAGTATGGTGACGGGATGATGGTGAAGATCTGCGGCATCACTAATCGCGAGGATGCGCTGGCGGCCATCGACCAAGGGGCGGCGGCTTTGGGCTTCAACTTCTACCCAGGCAGCCCGCGGTATATCTCACCCGACGAAGCGGCGGCCATCGCAGCGGGACTGCCGGCGGGTGTTTGGAAGGTGGGCGTGTTTGTGGACGAGTCTCCGGAGGTTGTGTTGCGGACTGCGCAGCGGGTGTGTTTGGATATCGCCCAATTGCACGGCAGCGAATCGCCGGAGCAGTATCCGCGGAGCATGCGCGTGTGGAAGGCGATTCGAGTGGCGGGGCAGGCATTCAGCGTGCCTGATGGCCCGGCGGAAGCGGTGCTGCTGGACGGCCCGGCATCCGGACACGTATTCGATTGGGCGCTGGCTGCAGTCAACCCAGCAGGGCGGCCTGGGAGGCCGCCGGACCCAGAGGGTACCCCTGCGAGCCTGCCCCACCTGATCCTGGCTGGGGGCCTGGATGCCGGCAACGTGCGGGCGGCGATCGAGCAGGTACATCCGTGGGGCGTGGATGCGTGCTCGCAACTCGAAAGGTCTCCGGGACGCAAGGATCATTTCAAGATGGCGGCGTTCTTGAAAGCCGCACTGGCGGCGTCCCGATGATGACGGCCCAACCTGACGCGGGCGGGCATTTCGGGCCGTACGGGGGCCGCTTCGTGCCGGAAGTCCTGATGGCGCCGCTCGAAGAACTAGAACTGGCGTATCTGGAAGCGCGCGGCGATCCGGCGTTCCAGGCTGAATTGAGCGACCTGCTGCGGAATTACGCGGGCCGTCCCACGCCGCTCTACTTTGCGCGGCGGCTTACGGAACAACTGGGCGGCGCGCGCATCTACCTCAAGCGCGAAGACCTGTTGCACACCGGCGCGCACAAGATCAACAACACGCTGGGGCAGGGGCTGCTGGCGCGGCGCATGGGGAAGCGCCGCATCATCGCGGAAACCGGCGCGGGACAGCACGGCGTGGCCACGGCGACGGTTTGCGCGCGCCTGGGTCTCGATTGCTTGGTCTACATGGGCGAGGAGGACATGCGGCGGCAGCGGCTGAATGTCTTCCGCATGCGCCTGCTGGGTGCGCAGGTGGTCCCGGTGACCAACGGCAGCTGTACGCTGAAGGATGCCATCAGCGAGGCGCTGCGCGATTGGGTGACCAATGTCGGCACCACTTACTATCTGCTGGGGTCGGCGCTAGGGCCGCATCCTTATCCGGTGATGGTGCGCGATTTTCAGAAAGTGATCGGCGAGGAAGCCCGCGGCCAGATTTTGGAGGTGGAGAAGCGGCTGCCCGACGCGGTCTTCGCGTGCGTGGGCGGGGGCAGCAATGCCATCGGCATTTTCCATGCGTTCGTGCCGGACAAAGCCGTAGAGCTGATTGGCGTGGAAGCCGGCGGGCGAGGTGCGAATCTGGGCGAGCATGCGGCACGCTTCCGGAGCGGGACGCCGGGAGTGCTGCACGGCGCGCGCAGCTATCTGCTACAGGACGAGGACGGGCAAGTCTCGCTGACGCACTCGGTTTCGGCGGGGCTGGATTACGCGCTGATCGGGCCCGAGCACGCCTGGCTGCATGACCGGAACCGCGCGGAGTATGTGGCCGCCAGCGACACCGAAGCGTTGGACGCAGCCCGCATGCTGTGCCACATCGAGGGTCTGATTCCGGCGCTCGAATCGGCGCATGCGGTGGCGGAGGCGGTGCGGCGCGCGCCCTCGGCCCGCAACCAGGTCTACATCGTGAATCTGTCAGGGCGCGGCGACAAGGACATCGATATCTACCGGGAGAATTTGAAGGAACTGGATGTGGATTGAGGCTAGTGGGGCAGGACCCCAGTCCTGCGGCCGGCGTCCACGCCGGCCGGAGCGGGTCCTGGAGGACCCGAGCAGACCTGGAGGTC
>DATKFU010000210.1:0-11305 GCA_035511215.1 Bryobacteraceae bacterium
GGGACCTATCGCAATAGCGATACGCAGCCGGTGTACGAAAAGGATTGGGAGCGCGCCAAGTCCTACCTCGCCCGGGCGCTCGAGGTGGATCCCGGCGACGAAACCGTGCGCGGCGAACTGCGCCTCTGCGAAGGACAGATCGACCGCATCAACGGTGTCAGCCATCACAACGCGGCCGTGCTCAACGAAGCCATCCAGAAGTTTGAGGAGGCCGAGCAGGCCCTGCCCCATTCGCCCGACCCGGAGTTGGGCCTGGCCGGCGTCTATGTTTACGGTCTGAGGGACATAGACAAAGCCTACGCCGTATTGCAAGAGGCGGAGAAGCGCGGGTACAAACTGGGCAATCGCCAGAAGGCGCAACTGGCCGACGGCTACCGCGACCGCGGCGACCGCCTCTGGTGGGACTCGCGCGACGTGCGCGGCCTGCCGCAGGAGAAGGACCAGATCCAAAAGGCCGCCGACGATTATCGCCGCGCGCTCGAACTGTACCAGGGCATCGTCCCCTATAGCAGCGCCAACGCCAACATCGTGCGCGTGCAAGCGAGCCTGAGCGCCGTCGAATACCGGCTGGCGCAACTGCAGGCCGAGCCCTCCAAATAGGCTGCCACCGCGCGCCACTCCGGAATTGCCTTAATCTCAGGGACGCGGGCGGCGCGTGTGAATCCGCGCGCAACAGCTCCGGGCTGAACAGGCGCGTGAGCCTGCATCAGGTAGTCGCGCACCGCGCGGACGCGCTCGAGCAGGGAAGGCGGCCACGGGAGATGGCCGGCGCGGGCTGGCTGCTGGTCCTCTTCCTCTATCTCTACGTCCAGGCCAACTTGCGTAGCGCCGCTCTCCAGGTGAATCAAGCCGCGTCGCGGCACGAATTCAACCTTGGCGGCGTCCTCCCCTTTGCCGGGTTCCTCGGACGCGACACGCGACCGCAGTCCCTCGGACGCGCCAGCTTCGGCCACCGTCATCAATCCGCACGGCCACTCCATCGTATGAATGCAACCAGGGGTGATCGGGGGATAGCAACCGCGAGCGAGGCCGGCCGCCAAGCTCTGTGAGAAATACGGACTAAGTTGGGGGGACTGTCGCACCGGCAGGCATCGTCGGGACCAGTCAGCCACAACCGACGCGCCCCACGCATGAGCTGTTCCGCCCGCGCCCGGGTATGAAGATCGACGCGATTTCTTCGTAGCCATTCGACTTCTCGGGAGCCGTCACGACGCCAGCGTAGCATTGCTGCGAATGGCCTCCAATGGCACACCCGGTCGCGCCACGGAGGCGCTTCACAAGTGCGGCGGTGGCTTCGCGGTGGCATCTCAGGCAGAGTGTGCGCATATTGGCAAGGTCGCATTCGCCCCCGCCTTCGGCCACGGGCACGATGTGGTCGGCATCCCACAGGTGGCGGCGGCCCCATTCCTTCACGAATTGGCGGCGGGCGGCGTAGTCCAGCTTGCGCTTGTCCTTGCGCAGGGCTTCGGTGTCCATGCCGCATTGCGCGCAAACTCCGCGGTCGCGCAGGAAGACCTGTGTGCGCAGGTAGCCGGGGTCGGTGCGCAGTTTCCACTGGTGCACGCAGCCGTCCGAACAGAATGTGAAGCGCCCTTTGGGGACCTCGCCGCGGCACCAGCGGCACGGTTGGCGGCGGCGATCCGTCCATCCGCCTGGCTGGGTGCGGCGGGTGCTCACAGCCGCAGATCGTAGCCTTGTGCGCGCATGCCGTCGATCAGGCGGGCGCGGATTTCGGACACTTCTTCGGACGACAGCGTGCGATCCAGCGAGCCGACGGTGAGCCGGAACGACACGCTCTTAGTCCCCTCGGCGAGCGGCGGACCGGCATACTGCCGCTGGTAATCGATGGACTGGAGCAGCGGACCGGCCAGCGCCGCCAGCTTGCCGCGCAGATCGCCCACGAGCTCGCGCTCACCGGCCACCACCGAAAGGTCGAAGGCGCTCGAAGGATAGCGGCGAAAGGGCGTGTAGCGTTTCTCTTTGGGCGCGGCGGCCTGGACCAGCGTCAAATCCAGATCGAGCATAGCGGTACCCCCTTCTCCCAGCGAGGGGTGCAGTTCGAAGAGGCGGCCAACGAGGGCGCCGTGCCAGTGGATCTCCGCCGCGCGCGCGGGATGTTCGTAGGGTCTGGCGGCGGTGGGACGCGTTTCAGCGCCGGGCATCAGGCACTCGGCGGCGCGTTTCAATTCGAACAGACCAGCGGCGCCATCGCCATCCTTACTGTAGAGGGCCGCCGCCAGATGCGGGATCTCACGCGGCAGGCCTTGCGGCTGCTTGTGGATCTCGCGCCCGATTTCGAAGATGCGGAAGGTGTCGAAGCGCTTGCTGTTCTCGAGGACGTTGGCCCGCAACTCGGGCAACAGCGACATGCGCAGCAGCGACTGGTTGGGCGCGATGGGATTGGCCACGGTGACGTGATCGGCCGGCTGCATGCCAAAGGCACGCGCATCGGCTTCGGCTACGAACGAGTAGTTGTAGACTTCGGTGAAACCTTGATCGGCGAAGGCGGCGCGCACGCGGCGGTGGAAGGCGCGCTCTTCATTGGCGGGCGGTACGGTGGTCAGGATCGCGGGCGGCTTGGGCTCGATGGAATCGTAACCGATCATGCGGCCGACTTCTTCTACCAAGTCGTCCTTGACGGAGACATCTTTGGTGGCACGCCAGGAGGGCACGGTCACGGAGAATGTGCCCGGGGTGTGTTGGGAGACGCCGAATGCCAGGCGTTCCAGGATGTCGCGCACTTCATCAGGGCTGACTTCTTTGCCGAGCTTGCGCACGAGCCAGGCCATGGGAAGCAGGATGGGCGGCGGCGGCGGGATGGGCTTGCGCTGGTCCGCGAGTCCACCCACCAGGCGGAGGCCGGGCGACAGTTCCTGGAGCAGCTCGACGGCGCGCGCGAGGCCGCGCACGGTGTTGGCCGGGTCCTGCGATTTCTCGAAGCGCATGGAAGCGTCGGTGCGCAGCTTCAGGGCGGAGGAAGTGCGGCGCACGCCGGCGGCATTGAAGCAGGCGCTTTCGAGCACGATCTTACTGGTGCCCGCAACGATGGCGCTATCCATGCCACCGATTACGCCGGCGAGGGCGACGGCTCCTTGGGCGTCGGCGATGACCAGGTTGGAGGGACCGAGCGTGTAATCCTGCTCATTCAGGGCCAGGAAGTATTCGCCTTCGTGCGCACGGCGAATGAAGATGGTATCGCCGCGGAGCAGATCGCGGTCGAAGGCGTGCATGGGCTGGGACAGCTCGGACATGATGAAGTTGGTCATGTCCACAATGTTGTTGATGGGGTTCAGCCCGATGGCGGTGAGACGATATTGCAGCCAGAGCGGCGAGGGCTGTACGGTGACGTTGTCGAACACCAGTGCGCTATATCGCGGGCAGAGGTCGAGGTCTTGGATGTCGACGTTTATGGGCGATGGGATGGACGCCGGTCCGGCAGGGATGAGCGACGGCTGCACCGGATCGCGGAGGGGCTGGCGCAGAATGGCGGCCACTTCGCGCGCCATGCCGTAGTGACCCCATAAGTCGGGGCGGTGGGTGATGGACTTGTTGTCGATCTCGATGATGCTGTCGGGCGTGCAGTTGGCGAGCGGCGCACCGACGGGGCCGGCGAGTTCCAGGATGCCGGCATCGTCGCGATTGACGCCCAGTTCCGCGCCGCTGGCCAGCATGCCGTCGCTCTCGACTCCGCCGATCGCCTTCTTGCCGATGGGCACGTAGGCGGCGAACATGCCGGGGCGGCAATTGGGCGCGCCGCACACCACCACTTTGCGGCCGTACACGCCGGTTTCGACGATAGCCTTCACGTTGTGGCTGCCGGGGATGGGTTCGACGGATACGACATGCGCGGTGCACGCCCGGGCCAGCAGGCCGCCGGTCTCTTCAATGCCTTCGCACTCGGCGGTGCGTATGGTGATGAGGCGCTCCAGTTGGCGGGCCGGGGTATCCAGCGCCGGGACGTATTCGCGGATCCAGTTATATGAGAACTTCATCAGAATTGCTGTAGGAAACGGAGATCGCCGCCCTGCAGCAGGCGGATATCGTCGATGGCGTAACGCATCATGGCCAGGCGGGTGAGGCCCAGGCCGAAGGCGAAGCCGTTCCACTCCTCGGGATCGATGCCGCTCATGCGCAGCACGTTTGGATTGACCAGGCCGCAGGGCAGCAGCTCGACCCATCCGCTCTGCTTGCAGACGGGGCAGCCGGGGCCGCCGCAGATCAGGCATTGAATATCCAGCTCGAAGCCGGGTTCGACGAAAGGGAAGTAGCCCGGCCGCAGGCGCACGGTGACTTCGCGCCTGAAGATGGCGCTGAGGAGCGTCTTCATGAAGTAGATGAGATGGGCCACCGAGACATCGCGATCGATCATCATGCCTTCGAGCTGATAGAAGGTGTGCTCGTGGGAGGCGTCCACGTTCTCATTGCGGAAGGCGCGGCCGGGCGCGATCATGCGCAGGGGCGGTCCCAGGCGCTCCATACCGCGCACCTGCACGGGCGAAGTGTGAGTGCGCAGCAGGTTGCCGTCGGACAGCCAGAAGGTGTCCTGCATGTCGCGTGCGGGATGGTCGGCGGGAATGTTGAGGGCGTCGAAGTTGTGATATTCGTCTTCGACCTCAGGGCCGTCGAGCACGGCGAAACCGAGGGAGACGAAGAGGTCTTCGATTTCGGATTGTATCTGGGTGATGGGATGCAGGTGGCCCATTTGCGGGCCAGGCGCGGGAAGGGTGAGATCGAGCCATTCGGCGCGAAGGCGGATTTCCAGGGCTTCCGCATCGAACTGTCGCTGGCGGGATTCGGAGGCCGATTCGAGCTCCTGCTTGGCGCGATTGAGCAGCTTGCCGATGCGCGCGCGATCCTCGGGCGGGAGCTTGCCCATGTCTTTGCCGACCAGGGTGAGCGAGCCTTTGCGGCCGAGCACTTCGATGCGCACCAGTTCCAGGTCCTGGGGCGAACGGGCGTCCTGGATGCGGGCCAGCGCGGCGGATTCGAGATCCGACAATTGTTGTTCGAGCATCGCGAGCTTTTATTCTAACTGCTTTGGGGTGGGCTATTGGCTGGCCCGCGCACCGTATTGTGGACGATAAAAGCCCAAGTAATTGGATCTAAAGGCGGTAGTTGGGGGACGCGACCGTTTGGCGCGACCGCTCGATGGCGCCCGAGGGCTGGAGGCCCGCTGTGTCGATTTGGGGTTGCACACGTTACATCGATTCGGTACGATGTCGAGGGCCAGTGCGTTTACCTGAAAGCCTGTTCCCCATCGCGACAGGCCACCAGCTCACTCCGGCAGCTTATCCTGCTGCGGCTCGGGCAGCCAGAAGCTCGACGTGAATCCCACTGCGTACACCAACAGCGCGACGGCGCTCGCCGAGTAAGCCAGCTTGGTGAACGGCGTGGCGCCCGGCATGACGTTGGCGAGTTGCGTGGTCAGCAATGCGGCTGACGTGCCAATCATACGGCCGCCGATATTAGCGGCGAAGCTCTCGCCGGTGCCGCGCAGGTGCGTGGGGTACATCCTTGGCAAATAGTTCCCCCAGAAGCTGAACTGCGCCACGGTGAGCAGCCCTGCCAGGAAAATGCCGGCCTCCGTCATGCCCAGATCGTGGGTGGCCGGATAGAAGAACACGAACGGGACCAGAAACAGTCCCGGAAACTGAAAAACGCGCAGCAACTTCCGGCGGCTGACGATGCGGATCGCCAGGAACGCCAGGATCACCCGGCCCAGCAGCCCGCCCATTTCCTGCAGAAACTGTACCTTGCTCACGATCTGTTCCTGCGCGGCGCGGGCCAGGTGCACCACTTGCGGTAAGCCCGGCACGATGCGCGGAATATGCTGGATCGCGCCGAAGGCCGCGCCGTAGCTGCACGCGAACATCAAAGCCGTGAGCAGCGTGACCTTGCGATACTCCGGCCGGAACAACTCGGCGAAGCTCGGCCGCTGCAGCGTGCCCGCCACCTTCTTCTCCTGCCAGGCGGGCGACTCCGGCAGGAACGGCCGGATCAGGATCAGCGGAATGGCCGGGATCAAGCCGGAGATCAGCGTATAGCGCCAGGCTTCGTGCCCGCCATGGATGGCCGGCAACGATTTGGAATACGTTACAGCCACGTAGTACGCGGCGCTGATCAGCAATCCGCCGATCGACGAGAACGCCTGCGTATAACCCAGCACGGATTCGCGCTGTTTGGCGTCCGGGAACAACTCCGCCAGCCACGCCACGGCGGCCACGAACTCTACGGAAACGCCGATAAACGTAGTACAGCGCAGCAGGAGCAGTGCGGACACCGAGGTGACCAATCCCGACGCCAGCGCGGATAGTGCGTACAACATGATGCTATAGACCAGCACGCGGCGGCGGCCCAGAAGGTCGGTGAGATAGCCGCCCAGCAGGCCGAAGATGCCGCCCGCCACCGCGGGGATGTAGAACAGCAGACCCACCCAGTAGTTGAAATCCGGCGTGCCCGGCTTTACCTTGGCGATCTCCATCAGGGCCGGCCGCACGATCAGCGGCAGGACCAGCAGCGCATAGGTGTCGAACGCGAAGCCGATGGCGGCCATGGCACAAATGACCCATTGCACTGGGGTAAGGCGGTGAGGTGCGTCAGCTAGCGGCTGGGCCATGTTTTCGGGTGTCCTCTGATTTTTCCGAATTTTCAGGTAGTATGGCATAGTTGGGCTGAGGATTTCATCAAATGGAACAAAGCGCGGTTCTAACCAAGAAAAGGGAGGGGAAGCGTTCCAAAATGTGGATCGTCTTTGTAATTGGCGCGGTGCTGTCGTGGGGAGTTTATGGGCCGGCCCTGCACAAGGGGCAGACGCAGCTAGGCAATCCGCTAAAGGCGCTGCTCTGCGTGGGATTCGCCTATTTTCTGATCGGCGTTCTGGTGCCGGTGGCAGGGCTTTCGTCGCAGGGGGGCCTCTCCGGCTTCAATGCGGGCGGCACGACCTGGTCCATTATCGGCGGCGCCCTGGGAGCGCTGGGCGCGGTCTGCATCATCTGGGCTTTCAAGGCCGGCGGGGTTCCGAATTTCGTGATGCCACTGGTTTTCGGAGGGGCGCCGCTGGTGAACGTATTGGTTTCGATGGCCATGCATCCGCCGAAGAATGCCCCGCACCCGTTGCTGTATGTGGGATTCCTGCTGGCGGCGCTGGGCGGCGGGATCGTGCTATACTACAAGCCATCGTAGGGTCGCGCAACGGGGCGCTCGCCGAAGAGCGGGTTCTAGAGAACCCGCGCAGGCCTGGAGGCCCGCCCCACAGGCTACTTGCCGATCGAATATAGAAATTTGGCCGTGCGAATTAAGATGTGGCTATCTGAAATAGCCGGCGAGCTCAAGGTGTAGTCGTTCAGATCGTTCTCCGCCAGGACCTCGAATTCCGGGCCGGCTTTGATCACCGTCGTCAGACCCTCTTCATTGGTGACGTAGAGCTTCCCATCCGCCAGCACGGGCGAGGCGCTATAAGTAGCGGGCTTGATGCGCTTGCCGCCCCAGATCTCTTCCCCGGTCTTAGCGTTCAGGCACCAAAGAATGCCGCGATCGTTGACCGAGTAGAAGTACTGGCCGTCGGTAACGGGCGTGGGGACGTCCGGCCCATTCATGAACTCCCACAGCTTGTGGGACTGGGAAACGTCGCCGCGTCCGCCGGCGCGAAACGCGATCAGCGGCTTCACCCGCGTGGGTGCGTAGACCACGTCGCCGTACACCACCGGCGAGGCGATGATGCGGTGCGCGGGATCGTTATTCGGATTGAAGCCGTTAGCGCGCCATAGTTCCGCGCCGGTGGCCGGATCGTGGCCCGTCATGCAATCGCCGCCGGTGACCACGATCTCCACCCGATTGCCATAGCGCAGCAGCGCGGGTGTGGTGTAAGAATCGGGCGATTCGCGTATTGCGTCGGTGGGCCGTATCACGCGCCACACGGTCTTGCCTGTCTGCTTGTCGATGCGCAGGACGTACGACGGATCGTGCGTTCGCATCCCATGCAGAACCTGCACGTACAGCGCATCCTCATAGAGCAGGGGTGAAGAGGCGTACCCCCAGTTCAGGCCGAACTTGCCGTAGTCCTTCTGAATGTCGCGCGCCCACAGTTCGTTGCCTTTGAAATCGAAGCCCTTCAGCGCGCCGATACCGGTCATCGCATAGACGCCTTGGCCGTCGGTGACAGGCGATGGCGACGACATATTCTGTTTATTGATCTTGTAATTGCCGGACGCGATGAACTTTTTCCAGATGGGTGTTCCCCTGGTTTTGTCGACACACCACAGGTACAGGTCGTCGCCATCCGCGACGTTGAGGAAAATGCGGTTCCCCCAGACAATCGGGGTGGCGCCGGATCGGGCGGGCATTTCCAGTTTCCAGGCGATGTTTTCCGTGGCGCTCCAATGCAGGGGGAGATCCTTCTCGGTGCTGATGCCGTTCATGGAAGGACCGCGCCATTGCGGCCAGTTTTCGGCGAGCGCCGGGAGCGAAACTACAGCCAGGAACAAGGCAAGCGATGGCGAAGCGCGCACGGCTCTCCTCCTCTCAATCCGCCTTACGGCGAGATACTCAGAAGGATATCACGGCGGCCGCCTTCAGGCGCAGTTGTAGAGGCGAAGGCCGGGGATGTCCTTGAAATCGGCGATATTGAGGGTCCAAAGCGCCGCCTCGTGAGAGATCGCGCATGCCGCGATGGCGAGGTCGACCTCGCGTCCGCGGGCACGGTGAAGAAAGCGGTACAACTTCGCGCTGAGAGCCGACCCCTGCCATCCAAAAGGCACAGAGGATTCGCTCGGGAAGAGGGCCGCCTGGGCCGCCAACTCCTGCGGCAGGCTCGGCCCGCGCAGCCACTCGTACAGCACCAGGGAGGGAAGCAAGATGCGCTCCCCGTCGTGTATCGCGCTACGCAATGCGGCTGCGGACCGCTTGGGCCCGGTGAGGGCGTCAATCAGCAGGAAAGTATCGGGAAGATCACCAAGCGTGCCTTCGGACCCCGCCCGCACGGGCCCGGCGAATGGACCTCAACTCCCGGTCCACCTCGGCCGCACCGCGGGCTGGAATGCGCGGGACCAGTTCATCGAAGGCGCGCAGTAATTTTATCGTTTCGCGCTCACTGAGCCGGCCGATCTTATGAGTGAACGTGGACCCGCCGCAGGACAGGAGTCCTGCCCCATGCTATCGCGCCGTCACCGGCGCGCTCAATGTAAATTCGATCTGCGTTCCCGGCGCTACACGCTTCTTGCGCAAGAAGCCTCCTTTGATCAGAAACGGCGCTGCGCTCACGGCGTAGTTATGGCCGCCGGCGGCGATGGAGGTCAATTCCAGGATCGTTTCCGGCTTCCCGGAATGCCCTTCGCTGGCTGTTTCTCCGAGCCGAAGGCGGGCCTCATCGCCCACGCGGAAGACTTCCCGGTCTTTCACTGTCACGGCGGCTGCCAGCTTCGCCAGGAATTCCTGACCGATGCGGCCGGCCTTGGAATCGATCGGATCCACGGTGCGAACGGAAATGGGCGTCGCGGCCGGTATGATTATCGCGATTGCAGCGACCGGCGGGGCGGCGGACGGATCGGCCATGGGCGAAGGCTTTACTGGCGGTGGTATCGCGGCCACTGGACGGGGCGGCGCCTGCACTTTGATCTGCGTCTGCGGCTCTGGCCGGAAAAGCAGCCACAAGGCGAGCAGGAGAACCAGCAACCCTGCGCAGCCAGCCATCAGTTTACGCGGACCCGTCCAGAACCCCGGCTTTACAGGAGCCGCCGGAATCGTCGGAACCGCGGGAACCGCCGAGACGGGAGCGGCGCTGACCCTGCGATCCGGCGCCACCGGACCTGCGTCCGCCATGGTGGCGGCCAAATAGAACTCCTCTGGATGCTCCAACGCCGCGCTGAATTGCTCCACGCTCTGAAAGCGGTCGTCCGGATTTTTGGCCAGCGCCTTCAGCACGGCATGCTCAATCCCGGTAGGGATCTGCGGATGCAAGCGCGTCGGCGGAGGAGGCGGTGTATTCACGTGATCGTTCAAAATCTCGAACTCGCTGTCCGAGTGGAAGGGTGCCTGGCCTGCGAGAACTTCGTACAGGGTGGCCCCCAAAGAGTAGATATCCGTACGGAAGTCCACCGCCTTTACGAGGATCTGCTCGGGCGACATGTAGTAAGCGGTTCCCAATCGCACACCGGTGCGCGTCACGCCGTGGTTACCGGTGACTTTGGCGAGCCCGAAGTCCATCACCTTGACGACGCCTTCGCGGTTCAGCATGATGTTGCTGGGCTTGATATCGCGGTGCACAATGCCCAGGCGATGCGCGTGGCCGATGCCCGCCAGCGCCTGGCGGAACAGCGGGACAGCCTCCTCGGCAGGGATGGGACCGCGGCGCGTCAGCAGCTCATGGAACGTCTCGCCATCCACGAATTCCATCACCATGTAGGCGACTTCGTCCTGCACCAGAAAGGCATACAGGGTCGCCAGGTTGGGGTGGTTCAGTTGAGCCTGCGCGCGCGCTTCTCCGCGAAAGCGTTCCAACAATGTGGGATTCCCGGAGAATTCGGGGGAAAGGGCTTTGACCGCCACCACACGGTCCAGGTGCGTGTCGATGGCCTTGTAGACCACTCCCATGCCGCCCGCGCCGATCTTTCCTATGATCCGGTAATTTCCGATCTCGCTTCCCACCATCTGCTTATAGGATAGCGCTCCCGATTTCAACACCGCCGCGATTCCGGAACAAAACCTGTGCCGCAGCGTCCAATCCAAACATGCGGTATACCTGCATCGTCCTAACTGTGTCCGTGGGAGCACTGTTGACAGCACCTATGATAGACGGCGGCCTTTCAACGCCCACCGCCAAGAAAGCCGCCGCCAAGCCGCCGGGTATCGTGGAGGATTGGCCCGTCTGGGGCGGCAAGAACCGCGATTTCATAGTGAACACCTCGGGCCTTGCGGACTCCTGGCCCGCGGACGGTCCGAAGAAGATCTGGAGCCGCGCGTTGGGCGACGGCTACTCGTCTATCGCCGAGGAGGGCGGCGTGCTGTATACCACGTTTCGCCGGAATACGCGCGACGTCATCACGGCCCTGGACGCCGCCACCGGCAAGACGCTCTGGGAATACGAATACGAGAACCCATTCACCAATGCATATTCGGAGGCAGTGGGACCGGGCCCCTACGCCATGCCGCAAGTGGTCGGCGATCGAGTGATCACGGCCAGCGGAACGGGCAAGATCCATTCCCTGGACAAGAAAACTGGCAAGCCGAAATGGTCGCACGACTTGTACAACGAGTTCCACGCCAGTCAACTCCAATTCGGATATTCCTGCCACGCCCTGCCTTACAAGGA
>DATKFU010000211.1:0-6932 GCA_035511215.1 Bryobacteraceae bacterium
CTGCTTCACAGCACGTTGCGCTTCAATCTGGTATGGTTTCTTCATAGCGACTCTCCTTTTCTCGGCAAAAGAAAACTGCTCTTAGCCTATCAAGGCTGCGAGCGGAGAGTCGCTACTTTCTACGATCTACCGGGCATTCCCTCGGCGTCTATGCGCAGGACGAATGGGCCGTGGCCAAGAACTTCAAGCTCACGTTCGGTCTGCGGCTCGACCGGACGGGCAATCCGGTTTGTGCCGACGACTGTTTCTCGCGGCTGACCGCCCCGTTCAGTTCCTCCAGCTTGCAGAAGGGTGCGAGTGTCCCCTACAATCAGTCCATAGATACCGGATTGAGCAACGCGTATTACAGCGTGGATTCGGTGGTTCCGCAGCCCCGCGTGGGCGTGGTCTGGAGCCCCCAGGGTAGCAGTAACCCAATGGTCATCCGGGGCGGCTTCGGTCTGTTTGCCGACCTGGCCCCCGCCTTTTTGGTCTCAAGCCTGTTCCATAACGCTCCGTATCCGTATTCCGCCGTCATCCTCAATGGCGACGAGGTGGGGCCGGCCCGATGGGTCGAGCGCCGCCGCCGCCCAGAATCAGTTCAACGCCTTCAAGACTGGTTTCTTCAATGGCGAAACGATGGATCAGTTGGGCAACAGTCCCTTCAACTACTTCTCGACCGATCAGCATTTCAGTACCCCTACCTATGCGGAGTGGAGCTTCGAGATCGAGCAGCCAATTGGACAGAAGAACGTTCTGGTAGCTACTTACTCGGGTAACCATGGATATAACCTCCTGGTGCAAAGTGGATTTCCCAATGCGGCCGCACTGGGCGGCAGTTTCGCCGGCTTGCCGTCGGTGCAGCCCGATCCCCGCTTCCTGGCGATTAACGAGCTTAGCAACCAGGGCGTTTCGAACTACAACGGACTGACTATTCAGTACCGGCGTGCCTTCTCTCATGGCTTCCAGGGCCAGATCAACTACACCTGGAGCCACGCGTTGGACGATGTCTCCAATGGCGGCTCGGGCCTGCAATACAACTTCACCAACAACACCTCCGGGGGATTAGTCAACCCGAACATCAGGGCTAACTACGGCGATTCCGATTATGATATTCGCCATCAGGTAACCGGCGATTTCGTGTGGGATACTCCGTTTAAGTTTAGCAACCGCGGCCTCAATTATCTCCTGGGCAACTGGACGCTATCCAGCAAGCTTTTCGTGCGGACGGGAATTCCGGAGAACATCACGGACAGCCTGCTTAATAACCTGTTTGAAGGCACGCTGGTCTCCTCTGTCATCAACGTCCCCACCAGCCTGTTGGCCACTGCCGTCACTGACATTCCGCATTACTGCGGAAGCGCCGCCGTGAACGGAGCTACTCCCTGCCTGTCGCAGTCGATGTTCCTGCCCGCAGGTACGGAACCGGGCTTCGGTAACATCGGCCGCAACACTTTGTTTGGCACGGGCTACTTCAATATCGACACGAGCCTGTATAAGAATATCGCCATTACCGAGCGATTTCGGTTTACCATCGGCGCCAGCGCTTATAACCTGCTCAACCACGCGCATTTTGCGGACCCGCTGTCCAACGTCGCCTCGGGCGCCGTGGGTGGAATCTACGGCACCGTAGAGGAACCTACCAGCGCTTACGGTGCCTTCCAGGGTTCAGTGGTTACCGGCCGCGTCATGGTGTTGACCGCCAAGTTCAGGTTCTAAAGTTCGAATCGCATTTCTCGCTCATTCGGGCGCCGGGCCGCGTGCCCGGCGCTTTTTTTTGCCCGGCAGCGGATAGCTTCGCGCTAAAATGACCGCTTAAATGAGTGGACTACGCTTCGAATGCCAGCCAGGCTGCACGGCCTGTTGCCAGCGCAAGGGATTCGTCTATCTGACTGAGGACGACATCGCGCGCGCCGCTGAATTCCTGGGTGTGACCGCCGCGGTATTCGAAAATCGCTACATTTACAGGACCAGGAATCTGCGCCGCCTGCGCATACCACGCGGGGGACAATGCCGGTTTCTGCGCGCGGAAGGATGCTCGATTCATCCGGCAAAACCCACGCAGTGCCGCATATTTCCGTTCTGGCCGGAAGTGACGGAGACGGGCCGTAACTGGCGCCGGACCGCGGCCTGGTGTCCGGGTATCGGAAAGGGCGAACTGGTGCGGATCGAAACCGTGCGGTCACAGGCGCAGGAGATGCGCGCGGCCTATCCGTCGATGTATCCGTAGCATATTTGGAGACTCATGGCGAAGAACTTCAAAGAGCTGTCCGAGCAGGAAATCCTGGCGCTGGCCGTTTCGCTCGAAGAGGAGGACGGCCGAATTTACGGCGACTTCGTGGACGGCTTGCGCGAGAGCTATCCGGCCACCGCGCAGATGTTCGAGGAGATGCAGGCCTCGGAAAACGGACATCGCCGTTCGCTGATCGAGATGTACCGGCAGCGCTTCGGGGAGCATATCCCGCTGATCCGCCGGCAGGATGTGAAGGGCTTCATCACGCGCAAGCCGGTGTGGCTGGTGCGCCCGCTGGGCATCAACGTCGTGCGCAAGCAGGCCGAGATCATGGAGTTGGAAACTCGCCAGTTTTACGAGAAGGCGCAGGAACGCGTAACCGACGCGTCTACCCGAAAACTGCTCGGCGACCTCGCAGAGGTGGAGCGCCAGCACCAGGCGGCCGCGGAATCGCTGGAGCACAGCCTGACCACCAACGTGCGAGAACAGGAGGACGCCGCCAGCCGGCGCCTGTTCGTGCTGCAGATTGTGCAGCCCGGATTGGCCGGCCTGATGGATGGCTCCGTGTCGACGCTGGCTCCGCTGTTCGCGGCTGCCTTCGCGACCCAGAAAAGCCACGATGCATTTCTGGTTGGCTTGGCCGCCTCGGTGGGCGCGGGTATCTCCATGGGCTTCGCCGAAGCGCTTTCCGACGATGGATCGCTCACCGGACGTGGCCACCCTTGGGTCCGCGGCGTGGTCTGCGGACTCATGACCACAGCCGGCGGCATTGGACATACGCTGCCGTTTCTGCTTCCGAACTTCCACATTGCATTTACGGCCGCGGTGGTGGTGGTGGCGGTCGAGTTGGGAGCCATCAGTTACATCCGGCATCGCTACATGGACAGCCCGTTGCTCACAGCCGCTCTGCAAGTGGTGGTGGGAGGCGTCCTTGTGTTTCTGGCTGGAGTTCTGATCGGCAGTTCGTAGCCAGCTACTGTTCTTCGATCTCCAACTGGTCTCCCGCCTGGGTGCCGGTGGCTGCCGCCGCGCCGGCCGGAAGTTCCAGGATCGAGTGCGCCGTCAGGCACATGGACAGCCTCCAGGGCGCCATGCGGTGACGGACCTTGCGCACTTTCTTATTCCGGTCCAGATAGATCAGGTCGATGGCAAACTTCATGAAGAAGCTGTGCACGGATTCGCAGGGGACAATCCAGATGCCCTGGCCCGGGTCCAGACGCTTATGCTTGAGCAATCCGGTGCGGCGCTTCTCGCTGGTGTCCGCGAGTTCGGCGGCATCCGCCAGCAAGGTGTTGCGGGTCAGGTTGCGGACAACGATTTGCAAGTTCCCTTTTAGCACGAGTTGAAGCGGGATAAGCTGGATTCAATGCTACTACTGACCGGCCCGGCCGGGTCCGGCAAGACCTTCCGCATCCTGGAGCGGTTCCGCGAAGCGCTGCGGCGGAGGGATTCCGGCGTGCGGCTGCTCACTCCCACGGCCACCATGGCGCAGCACTTGCAAAACCAGGTGGCGCGCGAGGGGTTCGTTTTCTGGCCCGGACTGGTCCAAACACTGTCGCGCTTTGTGGATTCGTTTGCCGCGGGCATGCCGTTGGTTTCCGAGCCGATGCTCTATTTCATAGTCGAGCAGGCCGCCAGCCGCGTGAACCGGCCTGAGTTTGCGCCTGTAGTCAGGCTGCCTGGATTCTGCGCAGCGCTGGCGCGCACCATGGAAGAGCTTTCGTCGGCCGGATGCGACGCGGAACGGCTGGCGGAGAGTATGCCGCGTAAAGGCGGATCGGCGCCGCTGGGCGAGGCATTTCTGGCGGTGTATCGCGAGGTGGACGAGGAACTCCGGTGCCGCGGATTGGCGACGCGGTCGCAGCGGCTGGCGCATGCCGCGGAACAAATCGAGCGCGAGGGGCTGCCCGCAATACGCGCCATCTGGCTGGATGGATTCTACGCGCTGCCCGATCCGGAGCTGGCCGTCATCCGCGCCATGTGCCGCCATGCGGACGTGACCATCGCGCTGCCCACCGCCGCGATTACAGAGCCTACGCGCGAACGGTTACTGGCAATGGGATTCGTGGAAGAGCCGTGTACTGGGCAGGCGGCGCAACCGCGCACCGAGCTTTGCGCGGCGCCCTCCATCGAGCGCGAGGCGGACGAAATCGCGCGCCGGATCCTCGAGCAGGCTTCCGCGGGCCGGCCGTTTCGCGATATGGGCGTGATCGTGCGCAGTCCGGAATTGTACCAACCGGTCCTGCGCGCGACGCTGGATCGCTTCGGCATTCCGGCACGGTTTTATTTCGATGCCGACCTGTCGCGGCACGCGCTGGTGCGCTACCTGGCGGGAACCGTGGACGCGCTGCTCGGCGGATGGGATTATGCGGAAACGTTGGCGGTTATCCGGCTGGCGCCCGGAATCGCGTGCGACGAGTTCGATTTCGCGGTGCGTGAGAGGATCCCGGGTCGCGGGCTGGCCGCGCTGCGAGCGTTGGCCACGGCCGCGGAGCCGGAGGTCTTGGGATTGCTTCAATCGATCGAGAAGCTAGAGGCATGGCTGGCGCTTTCAATCGCTCCGTTTGAGTGGGCAGCACGGCTGCAGGGTCTGCGAGAATTGTTCGCGCCGCGGCAGCCGGAACCCGGCAGTTACGAGAACGCGGCGATCGCCCGCGGACAGGCAACGGCGCTGGGACTCTTCGATGGCGCCATGCACGAAGCGGCGGAGATGCTGGGCGGGCGTACCGTCAAGCTGGGCGAGTTTTGGCGCGCGGCGAAATCGGCGTTGCGGCTGACGCCATTGCGCGTCCACGACGGACGCCGCAATGTGGTGCACGTGCTGGGCGCGCACGAGGCGCGGCAGTGGCGCTTGCCGTCCGTTTTCGTTTGCGGATTGGTGGAGAAGCAGTTTCCGAAATTCCACACCCAGGATCCATTCTTTCCGGAAGCGGCGCGCGCCCAGTTGAAGCAGGCGGGTGTGCGGCTGCGGACGGCGGCGGATTTCGAAGCTGAAGAACGCTTCCTGTTCGATTCGGCTGTCACCCGCGCCACGGAATCGCTCACGCTCAGCTATCCGCAGTGCGACGCGCGCGGGCAGCAGACTCTGCCGTCGCTGTATCTGGACAGCGTGACGGCGCCGCCGAGCCAGTGGAGGCCCGTACTGCCCCAGCCGGGAAGGCCGGGCGGGACAGCGCGCGCGCCGGCAGTCATCTCCGACCCCGGCCTGCTGGAGCACCTTGCGCAACGGCACAAGTCGTTCGGCCCGAGGTCGCTCGAAACGTATTTGCAGTGTCCGTTTCAGTTCTTTGGCCGTTACACGCTGCGTCTCGAGGCCGCGCCGGCGAGGCCGGAAAAGCGGCTGGATTTCCTTACGCAGGGCATCGTCGTACATGCCGTGCTGGCGGAGCTGCATAGCAATCCGCGGCCGCTGGACGAAGTTTTCGACGCGGTGTTTCAACGCATCTGCGATGAGCGGCGCGTACCTTTGGGTTACGCTACGGAAGCTTGCCGCCAGCGCATGTTGGCCGATGTGCGCGCTTTGGTGGAGGAGCCGGGTTGGACGCCAGGCAATGAAATCCGCACGGAACAGAAATTCCACTACAAGCTGGGCGCGGACGTGGAAATCAGCGGGCGCATCGACCGCATCGATGTTACATCGGATGGTGGGGCGTCTGTCACCGACTACAAATACAGCGGGGCGCAGAACATCAGGAACTTGGCGGCGAGTGAGAATCTACTGCAACCGCAACTCTACATGTTGGCGCTTGATCGCTGTTTCGGATTGCGCCCCGAAGGCATGTCGTATTGGGGTTTCAAGGGCGGCGTGAAACGAACCCCCGAGGTCCCGTTCGGCCCAGCCGCCACTATCGAGGCGACGCTGCGCATAGTGGGCGAGGTGCGCGCGGGCCGCATAGAGCCGCACCCGGCCGACCCGGAAAAATGCAGGTTCTGCGAATTGCGCGACGTTTGCCGGTATGCCATCGCCGCGCCCGCGCTCGCTGAGGGAACCGCGCAGTGGGATTGACGGCCCGGCAGTTGGAAGCTGTCGCGGTCGAGGAGACTGCGCGAGACACTTGCGTGGTGGCGGGGCCGGGCTCCGGCAAGACCACAGTGCTGGTCGAGCACTTCGAACGCCTGGTCCAGAGCGGCGTGGATCCGCTGCGCATCCTGGCAATCACGTTCACCGACAAAGCCGCGAACAATATGCGCGACCGGCTGGCGCGCGCGTTCCGCGACCGCGCGGAGATTCGCGGGAAGCTGGAGCGAGCTTACGTTTCGACGGTGCATGGCTTCTGCGCCCGCCTGCTGAAAGAGAACGCCGTATTCGCGGGGCTCGATCCGGAATTCTATGTGATGGACGAGCGCGAATCCGCGCGCGAACAACGCCGCGCCATCGACGGAGTGCTGGACGGCATGTTCGCGGAGCAGCCCGATTGCATGCGCGCCGTGATGCGCGGCCTCCCGGCCAACGATGCGGGTGCGGAAGTGCTGGAGGCGTATGACGCGATTCGCGCGGCCGGTGTCAGGATCGGCGATCTGCCGGGTTTCGCCGCGCCACCCGGGGTGAACATCGCGGGTACGATCGACGAGTTGCGAAACATGCGTCCTCCAGGTTGGACCTTCGAACAGGAGGCACACCTGCAGGAAGCGCAGGATTGGGTGGAGCGCATTGCGGCGGCCTTGCCGCTGGGGCCGGAGCCGGCGTTGCGCGCCATGCGGTCGTTCACTTGCTCTCCCT
>DATKFU010000212.1:0-10615 GCA_035511215.1 Bryobacteraceae bacterium
CTCGGCCTTAAGCTGCGCGGAATGGTAATCGGCGGATACTTGCGCGGCGTTGGCCTGCAGGTCCAGCCCTTGCTTTTCCAGGGTCACGCGCAGGTCGGTGTAAGCGGCTTGCGCGGCTTTGAGAGTGAATTGGGCATCCAGCAGGGCGGTCTGCAGCTCCTGGTTGCTCATCACCAGGATGACGCTGTCCGGCCTGACCGGCGTGCCGGGCTTGATGAGGATCTTGTCGATGCGCCCGTCCGTTTGGGCCGGGACCAGCAGGGTGTCCTCGGGGACCAGCGTGCCCAAGCCACGCACCTCAAGCACCATGGGACCGCGCTTCACAAATTCGGGCCATAGGGTGGAGAGTTCCACGCCCGGCGCGGCGGCCTTCAAGTGGCCTTTGGAGATAAACGGGATTCCCACCCAGTAGCCCACGGGCGCGAGGGCGGCGAGTAGCACTAACCCAATGATAATGCGCTTGATCAGGCGTTTCTTGGCTGCGTCTTTTCTTGGTACATCCATGTTTGGTTCCACGGAGGGAGAGGCACGGCGCCTGCCAATCCATCCGAGGCTGGTAACATTATGACTCCTTTGGGGCAAAAAGGTTAGGACCGGGGGATGGGGAATGTGAAAGTGTCCGATTTTGGGAATGGACGTTCCGGGAGTGGACTGGGGGCCAGCTATCGGCGATCGGCAGCGAGCGACCGGCTCAATTCACCGTGTAGCGGGCTTTCAGTGCGAAAGGCGCGATCGCGATGTCGAACCGGGTTCGATCGGTGCGAACCATCTGGTAAGTACCATGCATCATGCCCATCGGAGTCTTAAGCGGACACCACGAGGAGTATTTGAACGACTCGCCCGGCCCCAGCACGGGCTGTTCGCCGATCACGCCCGGACCTTCCACTTCCTCGACGTGATCCAAGGCATCCGTGATGATCCAGTGGCGGCTGAGAAGCTGTACCGTATCGGTCCCCTGATTCGTAATGCGCACCGTGTATTGGAACACCCACTCGTCCTGCAGCGGCCGGGAATTCTCGGCCGAATATCTGGACAGAACCTCCACGCGGATGTTTTGAGTGACGGCTTCGGACATCGGGGCGGACACAGAGCTGAGATCGGGCATGCTGGAACTCATGATAGCAAGACTCGAGGGCCAAGCCCCACGAGGTCCGCGCCACGTTACAGTGAGCGAATGCTCCGTTTCCTTTGTTCCAGCGTCGCGATCATGATGGCGCCATTGGCGGCGGCGCCGGCGGACGTATCGTTTTCTCAGTCTGCTACGCGCGTCGAGCAGTACGACTTCGTGGAAGTCACTGCCGCCGTTGCGACGTTCGGCGCAGGCAATCCCTTCACCGGCGCCACGCTGGCCGGATCGTTCTCCAAGCGCGGCGCCGCAGGCATCCAGGTAGACGGCTTCTGCGACGCGCCCGACGGCAGCGTTTTCCGTATTCGCTTCATGCCTTCGGCGCCGGGAGATTACAACTACTCGGTGGTCTACCGGCAGGGCGATTTCGAGAAAGCCTGGCAAGGCACGTTCCAGGCATCGGCAAGCCAGCGCCGCGGCCCGATCCGCGTGGATCCCCAATACCCGTGGCATTTTATCTGGGAAGGCACTGGCGAACACTACTTCTTCAACGGCACGACTGCCTTCTGGCTGATGGGCTGGCGCGACGAGCGCTTCATCCGCAATTCCATACAACGCCTGCACGACTTGAAGATCAACCGCATGCGCGTGCTGCTGGCCGGCGCGACGTTCACGATGTATGGCGAACCGGCGATGACGGGCGAAAACTTCACGCTGTTTTTGCGTCCGTGGGTCGCCGAGCGGCCGGAGAGCTACGACAATCCGGGCATCGACTTTACACGCTTCGACACGGCCTACTGGCGCCGGTATGAGCGCATGCTGGGCTTTGCCCGGGAGCGCGACATGATCGTGTCCGTAGTCCAGGACATTAGCGACGGCCACATCCACCCGGACGCCGGCAGCGACGACGAGCGCCGTTATCTACGCTATGCCGCGGCGCGCCTGGGCGCATTCTCGAACATCACCTGGGACTTGGGCGACGACCTGGACAGTTTTCGCGACGAAAAGTGGGCGCACGAAACCGGCACGCTGCTGGAGGGCTGGGACCCTTACCAGCATCTGGCCAGCAGCCATCCCGTGCATCGCGAGCATCAGGACCGGGTCTCCGCATGGTTCGGCTTCACCTCGATTCAAGACTGGTCGCGCACCCAGCACGCCCTGATGTTGGAGGAGCGGCAGATCCAACTGAAGACAGGCCGCATTATTCCGCAGACGAATGAAGAGTACGGCTACGAGGATCACTACCCGCACTGGGCGCCGGGCATGGGGTCGGACTCGGCGGAGGAGCTGCGCCATGTGGCTTGGGACATTGCCATGGCGGGCGCCTACGGCACCACGGGCGAGAGCGCGCGGCGCGGCACGAACATATGGCCCGACACCGGCGGCGGATGGATCAACGGGCGGGGCGACGACACCATGGTGATGCTCAAGGGCTACCAACACATGGTGGACTTCTTTACGAGCTTTGAGTGGTGGAAGACCGATCCGCACGACGGACTGGTCAATAACGGTGCATATTGCCTGGCTAAGCCGGGTGAGATTTATGCCATCTACCTGCCGAACGGCGGCGATGTGACCGTGACGCTGGAAAAGGGGCGCTACGAGGCTGCCTGGTTCAGCGCCTTCACGGGAGAATGGCTGCCCTTGCCGCCGGTCGAGGGACCCCGGTGGAAATCTCCGCAGGCTCCGGGTTGGCTGGACTGGGCGCTGCTGCTGCAAAGGCAGAAGTAAGCGATCAGCAGGCAGTAGCCGGAATAGCCGCCGCGATCCTTTCTTCTGGCTTTGTCTTCCTTACGGAGACGCCACCAGCGTGGAAATCACAGTGTCGCCGATTGGCGAACCCAGACCAGTGACAAAGTCATAACCTGGGCCGGCTTGGCACTGCGCCCCGCAATTGCCATTGCTGCCCGAAACAATGTCGTGGTAGCCGGTCTCGGCGATGGGATACAGTACGACTTGCGGCTGCGTCAGCGTAGTCTTCCCCGCCTTCACGCGCAGGGAATTGGCGATGGCAAACAAGGCCGCCCACTGTGGAGCGCCAATGGAAGTGCCGCCCCACTGCGTCCAGCCGGTCAGGCACCCGGCGCAGACGTTGCTATTGTAGGACGGAACACCTGTACTCGGGTCTCCATCATAGGCCACATCGGGAACGCCGCGCATGCCGGTGGTCTGTACGCCCGTCTGGTAGGATGGCTCGCTTTCGAACTGGCTGACGCCGCCGCCCGACTCCGACCAAGCCGTCTCACTTGCCCAGGAGCCGTTCGCATTGACGGTTAAATCGGTGCCGCCAACGGCTACCACAAACGGCGATGCCGCGGGGTACCCGACACCGTGTCCGGTATCGCCGGATGCCGCGACGAAGGTTACGCCGGTAACGTTAAAGTGAGCATCCGCCTGAAGCTCGCTGGGACCTTCGGAGCTGATCCAGCTCATGGAAACCACGGTGGCGCCGTGCTGAACCGCCGCACCCACCGCAGCCAGCAGATCCCTAAGGCTGTTGCTCTGGGCTTCGACGAGCATAATGCGGGCCGCGGGCGCCATGGCGTGCGCCCACTGCGTATCGATGGCAATTTCGTTGGACCAGCCGGTGGTGTCGGCTGGCGGCTCCGTACCACCGCCGTATACCAACTCGAAACAACCGTTGGCGGTAGTGCACACCGGCAACCCGAACTGTGCGGTAAACGTTGCCAGATCGGCTTCGGCGTTTGGATCGTCGTAAGCGTCTACTACCGCGATCGTCTGACCGCTGCCCTTTTCCTTGACGTCGACTTTGCGGAAGCTGTAAGCCTCCATTAAACCCGACGGGCTATAGCCGGGAGTGGTTGTGTCGGAAGTGCCCGTCGTGACAATGTGCTGCAAAGGGTGATGCGCAGGTTGGTTTAGCAGATCCGGGGATTGAGCCGCCAGGGGAAGCGCCGCAATCAGAAGCGCAGCCACCCGGGCGGGGAACGGCGGACGCGAGTTCTTCAGTGAGACTTGCATTCGTACACAAACTGAATTTCACACGGATCGCATGAGGATAGCATTGGTCGCGGACGGATGCAACGCGCTTTCGGTACTGATAATTCCGGTACGAAGGCGCTTACAGGGCCGACACCGGGGAGGCCACGATCTCCCCGGTTTTCACGTCCAAGACGCCCCGAGGAGTCAGGCGCCAGCCGGGCAGGAGATCACAAGTCAGGAATAGCAACGCGTAAAGGATGTATCCGAAGGGGAAGCCGGCCGCGCGCATGCGCCGTTCCCGATCCGCCTGCGCGCGCACGGCGGCAAAGGGCCCCGACGACATCATCCCGGCAATGATCAATGGAAATTGCCAGCCACCGGCGGTGGCAATGCCTCCGCCCAAATTGGCGATGGTTTCGGCGGCGGGTAAATCGCGGCCGATCACCAGCAGTTGGGTCGTGGTGTTGTGGTCGTGGCGAGCGCTTCCAGCGCTGGGGCGAAGCTGCGCAGCCAGCACGGCAAGGCCCAGCGGCCGCCGCGGCCGAGTAGAATCGCCAGCGCCAGTCCGGCTGCAGGCGGGCGTGCGCTACGGGCGCAAAGCGCGCTCGCATGCCCAGAGCATCCCAGTCGGGTGTTGGCAGATCGATGGAGAGACGTCCCGCATGGAACACGTCGACGCCGTTGGCGATCACTCGCACCGGGCGGAAGCCAGGCGGCCGGGCGCGATGCCGCCCACTTCTTCATCCATATAGTAATAAGTCGCGGGATTGATGGTGGCCATTTGGATAGCAGCCCCCATTGGCGATGAAGCCGGGCGCGGGGCCATCCACGGTGAGCAGAGGCCGCCGCGTGTCCGCGCCCATTTCGGGGATGGCACGTGCAAGTTCCGGCATGTCGGGGCGGAGCGAGCTATGGCGCAGCATAGTCCAGAGGCCGACGCGCAGGCGGTCCATCACTTCGCGCGGTGATGGCTTCGTGACACGCGCCAATGCCGGCCGCCGCGATGGCGTTCAGCCTTTCATAAGAAGCGCCGGCGGTGTGGCCGTCGGCGCGCTTTCCGCGCGGCCTCGCCCGAGCAATGCGCCCTCGCCACCGTCTTCAACGGGCGCGGAGTGCCGAAGGCGTGCTGATCTGTACCGAAGCTGACATGGACGAGACATCCTTGTCGGTGTCGGTCGCTTCTACCCCGTAGTAATAACCGGTGTCGGCGGCGGCCCCGTTGTCGACAAATGTAGTGGCCGACGTGCTGGCAAGTATGATAAAGGTAGCAGGCGACGTCCCCCGAAAAACGGTGTAGTACTGAATCGGCAGACCTTTGGAAGGGATGTTTTCGGACCAGGTTAGCGTGACCCGCGTGCTGGAGTTTGCCGTCGCGACCAGCCCGGCTGGCGCGGCCGGCAGTGGGGGCGGGGTGGCATACGCCCTCCCTGACATGGGCGATACCTCCTGGCTGGTGTCGGTCGCTTCTATCGCGTAGTAATAAGTAATACCCGGAGAAACACTGGTATCTTGTAGTGGAGACGCCGACCGGGTGGTCAGTTGGTTAAGGACGGTGGGCGCCGTACCCCGGAAGATGGTGTACATTTGAATCGGCAGACCGCCTGGCGGAATGGTTTCGGACCAAGTTACCGTGATTTCCGTGCTGGAGTTTGCCGTTGCGACCACGCTGATTGGCGCGGCGGGAAGCGCAGGCGTAGCGACCTGCGCGGTTGCGGACATAGCCGACACTTCTTGTTCAGTGTCGGTTGCTTCTATCCCGTAGTAGTACGTATTATTCGGGGAAACCCCATTGTCTGTAAACGTAGAACCCGATTGAGTCGTAAGCTTGGTGAGACCGGTGGCCGAGGGCCCCCGGAGAATAGTGTAGCTCTGAATCGGCAGACCGTTCGGCGGGATGGTCTCGGACCAGCTCACCGCGACCTGCGTGCCGGCGTTTGCCGTCGCCACCACGCTGACCGGCGCGGCGGGAAGCGAAAACGAAGTTACGCCCGCCGGAGCCGACATGGGCGAAACGTCCTGGCTGGTGTCAACCGCTTCTATCGCGTAGTAATACGTGGTGTTCGGAGAAACGGTATTGTCGACAAATGGTGACGCCGTCCGCGTGGACACCTGGACGAGGTCGGTGGACGAGGGTCCCCGGAAGACGTAGTAATACTTAATCGGCAGACCGGTCGGCGGGATAACCTCGGACCAGGTTACCGTGACTACCGTGCCCGAGTTCGCCGTTGCCACGACGTTAACCGGCGCGGCGGGAAGCGGAAGCGTGGTGACGGATATTTGGTTCGACGGCACGGAATTGTCGTAGCCTGTGTCAATCGCGATAAGCTCGAAATAATAGGTTGTACTGGGAGTTAGGGATCTTGCCGTGTAGCTGGTGGTTGTGGCCGAACCTACCTTAACCAGTTGTCCGGCTACAGTGCCTTGGTCGATCTGGTAAAAATCGATCGGTAAGCCGCCAGTCGGGATGGTCTCCTGCCATGTCAAAACGATGCTCGTGGGAGTAGCCACCGCGGGTAAATTAAACGGTGGGGTGGGCAGCGGCAGCGTAGTGGCCGACGCGACTGGAGTCATTGGCCCGTTAATTCCGTCTTCCACAGCTACGACGGCATAGTAATAAGTAGTTGCCGGTGACAGGGACATATTGTTGAAAGCAGTCATTGTGTTCGACGTGACCGCGATCTGCACAAGATTGGACGCTAAAGTTCCACTATAGACCAAATACTTGTTCAAGCCGGTATTGTCCGAGGGCGCAACCCAGCTCACGGCGATCTCCTGAGGCGAAACCGCCGTGGCCACCAGGCCCGTGGCAGCGGCCGCCGTCGTTCTATACGTCTGCAGGCTCAGCGGTGTCGAAAGCGGCGAAAGGTTGTTGGCCAGATCGAAGGCCTGGACCTGGTAGTTATACAGCGTGTTACTCGTTAGTGAAGAGTCGGTGAACGAAATTGTGGTTGAGTTGGAAATCCAGACGCCTCCGCATGGGTCGCCGGCCGCCGGCGGAGTGCAGCGAAATACGTTGTAGCCGGCTACGCCAATGTTGTCGCTGGAGCCGGTCCATGAAATGTTCGCCCCGAGTACGTCGGCGACGCCAACCAGGGCGGTCGGCGTGGAGGGCGGAGTGGCGTCGGGCGGCGTGACCAGTTGGCTGTAGTAACTAAGCGCGGTGGTGGTGAACCCTGCCAGCGATTGGCCCGTAAACGCCAGGGAATTCTCGGTCTGCATAATGTCGTAATCCGAACAAGTCGCGGTGGTGCACGTGCAGTTGGCGGCTCCGCCATTGGCGACGGTTCCGCCATATGGCTGGTACGCGAAAAAGTAGATTGGCTCGTCCGGCGCCATATAGATCATTTGCGTGTACTTCGCCAGGGCCTGCATTGTCTGCACGAAATAGCCGTCTAAAGGCGCCCAGAAACTGAAAGGCCCGCGGGCGCGGATTACGTCGGAGGAGAGAACATTCAGTTCGCTGGCCTCCGCTTTCTCCAACCAGGCCTGCCCTATCGCGACCGGCCTGCCAACGGCCGCGGCCATACTGGCGACGATCAGCGAGTTGCCGATGTCACTCGAATCCGCTAGGGTGTTGACCGGAATAACATGGAGATCGAGGTAGTTCAAGGGCAGGGTGAGGTAGGCGTTGGTGTACGAGACCAGGCTGGAGGACCCGGAAGCCTCAAGCCACGTGCCAAAGCCGGCGCCTAATTGAGGGGCCGGGGACAAATTCAGCGCCTGCACGGCCGCGATCTCGCCCGCAATCATTTGCGCGGCGTCCGCCGCATCGTTCAAATTCTGCTGGCCTGTCTGCGTAGCCTCTGTGTCGGGTTCGTCGGCCAGGGTGAAATAGTCCGGCAGCATCGTTTGTGCCACCGTGGCGGCCATTTGAGCGCGCGCCACCATGTACTCCGGCCAGGTGAGCCCGACGTAGAAGGGGTTCATCTCAGTCCAGCCGGCGGCTATGTCATTGGAAAACAGTTCCTCGTTGTCCACAATGAGCTTAAGGCCGGCTGCCTTGACAGCCTGGGCCACCTGCGTATAGAAGGTTAAGTACGGTGCGAGCGCAGCCTCGCTGCCATAGAAAGGTTCGTACAGAACGGGAAACCCGATCGAGACTACCACGGCCTGGACACCCATCGCTTGCAGTTCCTGCAATTGGACTAGCGTACTCTGCAAATATCCGGCGCCGGATATCTGCGGACCTGAGTTGCTATCGGCCAGAGACAGATTGGCGGCGTACAGCGTCGGACCACCCGGCACCGGCGTCCAAGTGGGAGGCGTGGCCAATTGGGTGTTGAAGGCCTGCAGATCGCCGAACAGCTCGCTGTAGATCGACGTGCAGTAGCCCGCAGGTACGGCCGGCGGCGCCGTTGGAGTCGGGACATCCGCCTTGCAGAGTGCGGGAACAAGCACCGTCACAGCGGCCAAAATACCAAAAGCGCGTCGTTTGCGCCCTGTCACTGAACCCTTTCGAATGGCCTTATGCGTGTGTCCTGTGATCGTCGATCCAGGATCGGCACCGATTCTAACCCGGCAGCGAAGTGTCATCGTTTCTCCTTGTGGAATGTAGCTTCAACAATGGTCGATCTGCCCGTGGGCTTGTCAATACAGACTTAAAGGTTCACGACCAATGGAAACGACTAAGTCCCTGCTTTTCCGTCGGCTGCAAAGCCGACTTAGTACCGCCGCACTGTTTCTGCAGGACAAAGGCGCGGCGTGTGTGCGCGTAGTTACTACCTAAGCCTTGCTTTGCAAGCCCGCGACGGAGTTGTATCCGGCTTTCTTTCTCCATGATTCGCGGAGTGAAGCCGGCCGCCACAGGTCCTGATAACCCTCTCTCGCTGACCTAGGTACGCGTTGCATAGTGTTGCGATAATTAAGAACGACAATATTACACTATTCGTACTCTGCTTACATACCCTGGATTCTATATCGGGTATCTGAATAAAGAATAGACCTGTGACGGCTTTATAAGTTGTCCATAAGTGCTCAGTTATTGGCGGTATTTACAAAGCACTATATGACTTTGTGCAGTTTAACACCGACAACACAATTGTTAGTCGTGAGGAATAATCGTCATGAAACCCTTTTGTGTCCCAGTGTATTCGATGAAGCCGAGCTTCCACCCTGCCGCCGCTTCGCCGGCCCCGCACCAACCAGCACCGCGCCACGGCTTGGCCCGCCCTGGCCCTGTGTCGTGCGCGGTGCCGCCGTTCGGCGGCCCGAGCGTCGAGGGGCGCTTCGAAGCTGACAGAGCCTCGCGATGCGTGACTCCAGCGCCCCAGGCACTGTGTGATTGCCGGGCGCTGACTCCGCTGATCGCCTTTAGAGAGGCTGCCCCGCGCGCGCGAGTGGCTAGTGATGTTAGGCGCCACTCGCGAAGGTTCGGCTAGTAAGTCATTGCCGTCACTCCGCCAGACGGTCCAGGCGTACTCGCCCAGGCAAGCCCCCCGCCAAAAGCCGTGAACACCGCCCCAGGTACGCTCAAGCCAGGAACAACATAATCACCTGGCGCTCCGCAGTGCCCGCTGACGAAATAAATTTGGTTGGGAATCGAAGTTTCCTGGCGCGCCAAAATGGTGAGACCGTCCGGGACAGACACTGCCAGTCCAGTGAAGCCTCCGATCGGCGACAAGGCCCCATCCGCGTAGTCGGTCAATAGTAAAATATACTGGAGTGCACCGCCGGTTCCGCCGGTACTCGGGAATACGTATTGGTAGAGGGTGCCGCCTTCGGCTTCACCGGAAAGCTGTGAGTGCGAATATCCGTTCCAAGCGCCTGCCGACAGCGTGGTTTGACTGAACGAACTTTGCCATGCCTCCGTGCCGTTATGCGCGTAGAGCCACAGATTTGCGACGGCCTGACTATTCACCATGCCGGCCGTTGCCAACATCATGCCGCCCAAGCCATCGGCATCGTTGATCTGGGTGATCGGATAGCCGTCCGGGGTGGCGACCGTGTTGGCGACATCCAGGGTTCCCATGGGTATGATCGAGGCCACTCCGCCTGCCACTGCCCACACGTTACGCCCGGAAGCGGATATATCGAGCGCCAGACCCGTAGGAGAACCGGATGCGAACGCGATGCTATCCACGGCAGCGTTTCCATTGGTCGCGATAATCTGCTGTGCATTAACCTTATTCAGCTGGGCGCTGTGCGATCCGCCTTCCAGCCACAGGGTTCCGGTGACCGTATCATACGCGATAAAATCGGTTCCAAGTATCGACTGGCTGGTCACAATTGCCCCGGTAGCTGGATTCACCGCAGTGACCATGTCGGAACCGGTTACCCACAGATAGGTTCCGTCGTATGCCATCGGGCCGGCGTTCGGAATCGCAACGGTAAATGCCACGTGCGCATTGGCGAGTATTTCGTTGGAGGCGGCGGCGCACTCCACTGGGGAAGTATCCGGGGAGGTCTCAGGGAACGCACGCCTGGAAGTCTGTGCGGTTAAGGAACAACATGCGGCTAGTTCGGCAAATAACAGTAAGCGTTTCACGAAGGTGTCATCCTTTTGGTGTGGATTTCAGGTCTTGCGCAATCCACATTCTGTAGAGTTTAGAAACCATAAGCAGCGAGGAGTGTTTCATTAAAAAAAGCATTTTCATCGCCCTGCAGCCG
>DATKFU010000213.1:0-37388 GCA_035511215.1 Bryobacteraceae bacterium
GGGAGGAGGGAGAATCCGCCGGCCGGCCGCGGGACATCAAATTACGGACTGGGTTTCGGTGTGCTGACGATTGACGGCGTGAAGTACGTGTCCCATAGCGGCGGCCAGCAGGGAACCAGTACCAGCATGGTCATTATTCCCGAAAGGCATTTCGCGGTGGCGGCGCTTGCGAATATGGATGCGGTGCGGCCGCTCGACGTAGTCCGCGGGATATTGGACCTATACCACATGCCGTATCCGGATCGGCCCGCGAAGTGAGGAACGCTTGCCACTTCCGTGTGCCATGCGGCATGTTGGAATGCTACGGTGGAAGGTACGCAAGAGAACAATTTCAGATCCGCGTTCAGGGGAGAAACGCATGATCGAAGAACACGAATTCAAGAAGCACGCGCACGAAGCACTGACAGCCTTGCAGGGCGATCTGGTCCTGGCCGGTGACGATTATGGGTTCCAATCCAGCCTTCGCGGCGGCGCGATTGCAATTTCCTTCGAACGGCCGCCGGGCAAATTCACGGTGGTGCCGGAAGACGGCCCCCGGCAGATTAAGGTGACCCTTGGGGCGCGCGGCTACAAGCTCGATTGGGACATCGTGGAGAACACTTTCGTCCACACCGAGACGGGCCAGACCCTGAAGGAGCTGGTCCAGCAAGCCATCAGCAAGTACTTGAAGCGGGACGTGGAACTCTAGCCGGGGCCACGCGATGTCGTTCCCGGAACAGGATCGCGCCGACCTGGGCCGCTTCGGATACGCCCAGGAACTGTTCCGGGGCATGGGCGGGTTCTCCAACTTCGCCATTTCGTTTTCCATCATTTCGATTCTGACCGGAGCGGTCACGCTGTTCGGCTATGGGCTCGAAATGGGCGGACCGCTGGAGATGACGCTCGGCTGGCCTCTGGCCACGGTCTTCACGCTGGCGGTGGCCGCCAGCATGGCCGAGCTGTGTTCGGCCTATCCCACCGCCGGCGCCACCTATCACTGGGCGGCCGACCTGGGCGGCAAAGGCTGGGGCTGGCTGGTGGCTTGGCTGAACATTCTGGGGCTGATCGCCGCGCAGGCCGGCATCAACTACAGTTGCGCCCAGTTCATCCTGCCGTTTCTGAACCTGCCTTCCACGCCGTTCAACCTGTTCTCGATGTTCGCGTTCATCCTGCTGACCCAGGGGCTTCTGAACCATTACGGCATTCGCCTGGTGGCCATCTTGAACGACTTCAGCGTTACGGTCCACATCGCCGGCGTGGCTGTGGTGGTGCTGGCGCTCTTCTTTTTCGCGCCGAAACAACCTGTGCCGTTTCTGTTTGAGGCGGTGAATAGCAACGGGCGCCCGGTGTACTGGTGGGCCTTCGTGCTGGGGCTGCTGCAGGCGATGTGGACTTACACCGGCTTCGACGCCTCGGCGCACATGGCGGAGGAGACGCGCGATCCGCGGCGGCGGGCCCCCTGGGGCATCGTGCTGTCGGTCGCGGTGTCGGGCGTGGCGGGCTACGCCCTGCTGCTGGCGCTGACGCTGGCCATTCACAGTATATCCGCGGTGTTGGCCGCCAGGGATGCGCAGGGCAACCAGATTCCCGCGGTGATCGCCATCCTGCAAACGGCGTTGGGTGCGAAGGCCGGCAACGCCATGGCGGCGCTGGCATCCATGGCCATGTGGTTTTGCGGACTGGCTTGCATCACCTCGGCCTCGCGCGGGCTGTATTCGCTGGCCCGCGACCACGGTACGCCTCTAGCGGAGCAGGTGCGTTGGGTGAGCCCGCGCCACGGCACCCCTGCGCCCGCAATCTGGCTGATCGTGGCCGCATCCATGGCCGCCATGCTGTGGACCAAAGCGGTGCCGGTGGTGACCTCGCTCAGCACCGTGGCGCTGTACCTGGCGTACACCATCCCGATTGCCTTGGCATGGCGCGCGCGGCAGACCGGTTCGGATTGGCCAAGCCACGCGGTATGGAGCCTGGGCCGATTCGGCGCGCCGCTGAATCTGGTGGCGATGGTGTTTGCGGCGTTCCTCTGCGTGGTGCTGGTGATGCCCCCCAATGCGCTGGCGGGCAAGACGCTGGCCGGCCTGCTGATGGGCTTGGGTGTGTTGTACTTCGCGGTGGTGCGGAAGAGATTCAAAGGGCCGGAGTGGAGCCGGCACGGCGACGATCAACCGATCCGCGCAGGAGCTCGGCCGGCCACCAACAACGATGTCTTGCCGCACGGCTAAACGCCAGGCGCGGGAAGGCGGCAGACCACGAAAGACGATGGTCTGCCCACAAAGTGTACAGTATTGAGGCTAAACACTAGGGCGGACTTCGCTGGTGGTCTATCGGCGGGTTCTGGCTGGTCCACTTGATCCAAGTCTCCAGAGCGCTGCGGGCCGAATCGGAGCGCGAGTCGAGAGCCACCGCTTTGCGCAGCGCGATGCCGGCTTGCGCCTGCCGTCCCAATTCGCCGTACAGGCAACCGATGAGCGTGTACACGTCTGAAGACGGCCAGATCCTCGCCGCCCGCAGCATCTTGTTGAGCGCCTGGGCGGGCTGGCCCATGCACTCGAGAGCGCGGCCCCAAGCCAATTCCACCATGTAATTATTCGGCAGGCGCGCCTCCGCCTGGCGCAGATATGGAACGGCCGCGCTGCAGCGGTGCTCCTCCGCCAGTACTTTCACCAGGTTCACGTAGGCCCGTCCGGTTGTGGATTCCGGAGCCGCTTCCACAAAAAGCTGAGCAGGCTCGGCCCACAACAGGTTGCGCTGGTAGCATAGTATGTAGAATCCGGCCAGGATCACACCGCATACCGCATAACCGGTGCGCCGCGGGATGCGAACATGTCTGGCTACGTCGTACCCGATCAGAATCAGCCCCACCAGCGGTAGGTACATTCGCCGTTCCGCAAGCGGATCGCGGATAGGCACGATCGATGAGGTCGGCGCCAGGATGATCAGAGTCAAAAGCAGGCCAAAACAGGCCAGCGGATAGCGTCTTCGCAGGGCATAGCAGGCAGCCAGCAGTCCGGCCAATGCGGCCAGGTATACGATGGCGCCGTGCTCCAGGATGGTATGCGACACCGGAAAGTCGTGATCGATGGATAGGCCGATCGGAATCGCCGCCAACCGCATGTAGGTAAAAAAGGCGCGCGCCTGGGTGAATCCATATTGATACCAGGTGGCCTCGTGAATGGAAAAGCCCGCCGATGGCGCCGCGGCGAGTACGCCAAGAACCTTCCAGGCTGCCAATGCCGCGCCCACCGCCATGGCCGAATAGAGTTTCCAATTGTTTCGCAGCCCCCGCGTCGAGAATGCCCGGGGCCAGAAGACGTCGGTAAGAACGAGCATTCCCACCAGACAGACGGCGTTCTCCTTGGTGCTTACGCCTAATCCGAAGAGCGTCAGGACGATGGCGGTTTCGAGCCATGAAATGGCCTCGTGCCGGCGGTAGAGAAACACCGCATACGCCAGCAGGATGAAGAACGCAGCCAGGCTTTCCGAGCGTCCCGCGACATAAGAGACCGACTCAGTCTGCAGCGGGTGGATAAAGAAGATTGCGGCACCGAGCACCGACGCGATCCTTATGTTGCGCGTATTCACACTACCGGACATGGCAAGCAATCGGGCCAGTACGAGAAAGACGAGGCCTGTATTGACCGCATGAATAATCAGATTAAAGACATGATAGCCCAGCGTCGAGTTACCCGACATACTGGAGTTCAACCAATACGTCAACATCAGAAAGGGCCGCAATCCCGTTACCGCCGCCCACAAATTCTGCGGAGGATCGCCCACCGGCAAGGTGAAATCGTCGAATACAAACGGCGATGCGAGCGCCGCGGCGTAGAGATTCAGCCCCACCGCGAAGGCGCCCAACATGACGAAGGCCGCCCATCGGCTAATCGGGACTGACTTACTGGGGACGTCGGGGCGACGGGTTCGGACGCTAAGTTTTTTCGCCATGAATCGTCCACAATCTTAAGATTATTAGGAATATGTGCCTCGTTTGTCAAGGCCAGTCGGCGGCAACGAGGGTGCAGCGGTGAAAACGGTTACTATTCTTTGGCGGCGAGGTGTTAACCGCATGTTAACGATATGCTATCTGTTTATTAACCATGCCGGATCACTAACACATCTCCGTCCTTGACAATATACTCCTTGCCCTCCAGCCGCAGCATTCCTTTCTCGCGCAGTCCGGCATATCCGCCTAACTCGACCAGCGATTTCCAGTTGACCACCTCCGCCCGGATGAACTTCTTCTCGAAATCCGAATGAATGGCGCCGGCAGCTTTCACCGCCGTGCTATGGAACGGGATGGTCCACGCGCGCACCTCGTCTTCGCCGGCTGTCAGGAACGACATCAGGCCCAGCAGCGCGTAGGTCGCCGAAATCAGCCGCTCGAGGCCCGACTCGCTTAGTCCATAACTCGCCATATAGTCTTTCAATTCATCGGCGGGTAACTCGGCTAACTCGGCCTCCACCTTGCCGCAAATCGCGGTGACCGCGGTTTGCTTTCGCCCGGCCAGTGGACCCTCGCGGTATTCCTTTTCCTTGTCGTGCAGCTTGCCAGCGTCCGCCTCGCCCAGATTCAGCACATATAGCATGGGCTTCTGCGACAGGAACTGAAACCCGCGAACGCGCTTCTCGTCGTCCGCATCCAGATCCAGCTCGCGCAAGGGCTGGTTCGCATCGACCGCCGCCTTGCACATCAGCAGCAGCTCGAACTCGCGGTCCAGCTCCGGATTCCTGAGCTTCTTGCGATCCTTGTCCAGCCGCTCCAACCGCTTTTCGAGTACCACCAGGTCGCTCAGGATCAGCTCCGTCTCCACGTCTTCCAGATCGCGCAGCGGATCGAGGCTGCCTTTCTCGTGTGGAATGGTATCGTCCTCGAACAGCCGCAGCACCTGAGCGAAGGCGTCCACCACGCGAAGGCTGGCGACATAGCTTGCGTCGCGCAGGCTCTCCTTCGAGATGGCGGGCATATCCACGTATTCCACTGCGGCGTGCGTGACTTTCTTGGGTTCGAAAAGCTTGGCCAACTCCTCCAGGCGCGCGTCGGGCACCTTGGCCACGCCCACGCGCGCCGCGGTCGAGCCGATGCGCGTCTCCTGGTGGGCGCCGGTGAGGATGGTGAACAGAGATGTCTTGCCTACCATGGGCAGGCCGATAATGGCAGTTTTCATATTTTATAGGGCGGCCTGCGAGGCCGCCGCAGGCAGAGCGCCTGCCGCACTAGAGAGGCACATCGGTCACGCTGAGTATCTCTTCGATGATGCGGTCGCCCAGGTCCGAGCGCCGCTGCGCCAGCGCCGTGCGCGTGTTTACCATCACGCGATGCGCGAACACCGGCGCCGCCAGCCGCTTCACGTCGTCCGGAACGGCGTACTCGCGCCCCTCCAGCAGCGCCAGCGCCTGCACCGCGCGGAACAGCGCTTGCGAGCCACGGGGGCTCACTCCCAGGGTGAGCGATTCGTGCGCGCGCGTCTTTTCCACGATGGCCAGCATGTAATCCACCAGCGACTCCTCCACCGCCACGCGCTGCACCGACGCCTGCAGCCGTATGATGTCGTCGCCCGAAAGCACGGGACGCACGCTATCGGCGGTGGCCATCTCAAAATTGCGCAGGATCTCGCGCTCGCTGGCCGCGTCCGGATAGCCTATGCGCAGGCGCATCAGGAATCGGTCCATTTGCGATTCGGGCAGCGGGTATGTGCCGTGGTGCTCCACCGGGTTTTGCGTGGCGATCACCATAAACGGGCGCGGCAGCATGTGCGGACGGCCGTCGATGGTGACCTGGCTTTCGTTCATGGCCTCCAGCAGCGCCGACTGTGTTTTGGGCGTGGTGCGATTGATCTCGTCGGCCAGCAGGAAATTGGTGAAGACCGGCCCCGGCTTGAATTCGAAGGCCTCGGAGTGCGCGTTGTAGATGGTGACGCCGAGCACGTCCGAGGGCAGCATGTCGCTGGTGAACTGCAGGCGGTGGAAGCCGCAAGCCACCGCGCGCGCCAACGACTGCGCCAGCGTGGTCTTGCCCACGCCGGGCACGTCTTCGATCAGCAGATGGCCGCGCGCCAGCAGACAGACCAGCGAGAGCCGCACGACTTCGGGCTTCCCCCGGATTGCCGATTGCACGGCCCTGTCCAGATCGCCCAACCTGGAGAGCAACTGCGGCGCAAAAGGAACCGGCGGGACGAGCATAGTTTCCCGCTGCGGCATTCAACGCTATTGTAACGCAGGGTGGGCTATTCTGGACCTTATATGCCGGTACTGATCTCGCTGCTGCGCGGTGTGAATGTGGGCGGCCACCGCAAAGTGAAGATGGACGACCTGCGGGCGATCTACGAGTCTCTCGGATTCAAGGACGTACAAACCTACATCAACTCCGGCAATGTCCTGTTCAAGACCGCCGGGCGCGACTTTACTCGACTGCGCCCCCGGATCGAGGATGCCATCGAGGCGGCGTGCGGCTTTCGCTCCGATGTGATCCTGCGCACGCCTGCAGATCTGAGAGCCGTAATTGCGGTGAACCCGTTCGCGGCGCGCGCGGGCCTAGATGCGAGCAGGCTTGCCATCCACTTTCTGGCCGCCGACCCCGGCGACGAAGCGCGGCAGCAGGTGCTCGGCATGGACGCCACGCCCGAGGAATTGCGCGTCCACGGCCGCGAGTTGTACATTTACTACACCAACGGCATGGCCCGTCCCAAACTGTCGCTGCCGCTGGTGGAAAGGACGCTGCGAACGTCCGGCACCAGCCGCAATTGGAACACCGTGCAGAAGCTGCTGGAGATGGCCGGAAAGCTGGAATGAGGCGGCCTGCGCACCGTGCTCGAACTCGGCTGGCCACCAACAACGATGGCCTGCCCCACGGTCAATGCAGAACGACCTTCGCCAGGCCCGCATTATTGGCGCTGTCCAGCACGCGGATGACGACCAGGTGCTCGCCCGGCGTAAGCTTGTCGAGTGACAGCACAAACTTCTCCTGCTGCGAGTCGATCACGCCATCGGCGGCCTCGAGCGGCACCCAACCCGTGGCGTCCAGCGAATATTCGCAGCGGCGCAGGGGCGAGGCGGCGTCGCGCGCCTCGAATTCCAGCTCCGCCGTAGCGCCCGTCCGGCGCACGGGTCCTACGGTCACCACCGGCGGCGTGTTATCGATCATCACCGGAGCGCTGGTGAGGTCCGCGTCGCGCGCGGTGGCGGGCGGATTCACTTCGCGGTCTGAAGCGAGCACGCGGAAATAGTATTTGCCGTCGGCCAGCACATCGCTGTCGAAGGTGAAGGCATTCTCGTGCAGGTCGCCCTTCAGCAGCATCCAGCGGCGCTCGTCGTCGCTGCGGAAATAGAGATTGTAGACCAGGCGGTCGCCGTCCGGATCTTCGGCCTGCCAGCTTATGGTGATCTGCTGCGCGGCGGCGCGCGAAAGAGTCTGGGTGGGCGTGCCGGCGGGCGCGGAGGCGCTGGCGTCGCCGGTATCGGTGACCGTCACGGTATAGGGCGCGATAGACTGCTGCTGGTTGCCCTTGAGGGCCGAGGCCGGCGCCATCTGCAGGGTGACGTTGATACTCCGCACGATAGGCGGCGAGTTCTGCGGCAGATAAGCCAGAGTCACATTGTCGAGGATCGGGGTCACGCCTCCGGCGCTTGCGAATTCGGCCTTCCACTGGATGTAGCGCGCATTGGGACTGGCGATCCGGGAGGCAGGCGAGTCATGCAGCGGCTCGGACCAATCGCTCCAGGTCTTGTCGGGTTTGGCGGAGTTACCCGACCGCGTGCGGAAAACCAGCGTGGAGGACGGGACCATCTCGGCGCGCCAGCTCAAACTGCCCCAGCGGGAGGCGGTGCCGGCGTCGTGCACCGGCGATTCGTAATAGCCGGAAACGCCGGGAAGTTCGCCCAAGCGATAAATGCGGCCCATGTCGCCGGTGGCCACCAGCACGGAGCCGGCCGAGGGAAGCAGGCGGGTGGCCTCGCCTTCGTTGGTCTGCAATACCAGCGTGATCTTGCGATCGTGCGAGAGACCGTAGATGCGGCCGTTGCTGTCGGTCGAAAACAGCAACTGGTTGGGCAGCGCCAGAAGATCGTAGACGTCTTCTTCTTTGGAACTCCAGAGCGTTTCGACGGTGTTATCCGGATTGATGCGATAAATGGCAGAGCGTTCCACGCCGGTCAGATCCGGAGTGGGCGTGAACTGCGTGGTCACCTGCGGCGCGGGAGCGGGTTGGGCCGGTCTGGTGGGGTCGGTCTGCGCTTTGATTTCGGCTCCAGGCTGCACGTCTTGCGCTTCGACAGTTACCGACTGGGGCGACGCCTGCACCGTAGGTCCGCTCCCCATTCCGGCCTGCGCGGCCTGCGCGGCGGCCTGGGTGCGCTTGGCCAGAGAACCGCCCAGCGCGGCCGCATACACGGTTCCATCCGGCTGGGGAATGATGGCGCGGATCTCGGGCAGGCTGGCATCGTAAAGCACGAAGGCCTTGTCCTTGCCGGATACGCGATAGAGAATGCCATTCGGCTCGGTGCCCGCCAGGAGGCGGCCTTGCGCGTCCACGGCCAGGCCGGTGACATGCGCCTGGCCGGTATCGTAATACAACTCGCCCTGGCCCGCGGATGCGACACGGTAGATCTTGCCCTGATCGCCGGTGCCCACATAGAGCGCGCCATCGGGGCCGGTGGCCAGCGACCAGATGTAACGGGCCTTGGGCGCGAAATACTCTGTGGCTTTGGCTTTGCTTTTATCGACGCCTTTGTCGGTGGCTCTTTCGATGTCGAGGCGATAGACCTTGCCATCGGGGGAGGTGCCGGCGTAGAGGACGCCATTTCGATCGGTAGCGATGGCAAAGACCTCGGGCTGGTCGGCGGTCCAGAGGAGTGAACTGGCGCCCGAGGGATCCACCTGATAGACGCGGCCGCGGTGGCCGGTGGCCACGTACAGGACGCCGTTAGAGCCTTCGGCTACGCTCCAAACCACGGCCTGGCCGGAAGAGAACAGCGTATCGACCTTGGGCGCGAGCGTCAGGCGGCCGTCGCGGCTGAGTGAGACACCTTGAAACTGGCCGCGGATGAAATCCTGGTAGCTGGTCATTTCCCAGGCTGTCGTGGCGGAGCCGGCGGCACTGCCAGCGAACAGGATCGCACCCAGCAACATGCCGCCGTGTCTCATTCCTTCACCTCGACTTGAATCGTTTTCGATCCGCTGATGACACTGTCTCCGGCGCCGATTTCCAGTTCCGCAATCTTGGAATTGCGCGTCTGTCCGATGCTGCCGAAAGCGGTTTGCGAGCCGGCCAAGATCATAGCCACGGAAGGCGGCGGGTCGGGCAAATCGGCTCCTTCCAACTGAAAAGCGGGCTCCGGACGCCACACGCGCACGTAGGCCTTGGTGTTGGCGCGCAGGTTGTTGACGATCGAAATCAATTGCGAGATGGATTTCGGCTGGGCCCCGATGATCTGGCGGAACTCCGTGATATTGGTGGTCATGCCGTCGGCCACCGTGAAATAGAGCGGCCCCGGCGTCATGCCCTCAGGGACCTGATAAACGATCGAGCGAGCCAATTCCGCGCCGTTCTCGCCAACCAGTGTGGTGGTGAGCTCGACTTTCCCGCCGGGCCGGACTTCGCGCCGTCCCAACGAAACGCTATCGATTTCGAATTCCTTCTTGGCGTCGAAGGATTCAATATCGAGGTCCACCTTCTTCACTTCCAGCGCTTCGAATCCGCTCTGCAGCACATAGGCCAAGGGTATGGCGGTGGAAAGCGAGGCGATCATAGCGGAGCCGGTATCGGCGGCGTACATGTTATTCACCTTGAGCGGCGCAGCGGACCCCTGCAACTCGATCTCGCCGGTGACGCGGAAGCTGGAGGCGCCCACAGTGCGCTCGGTGGCGTCGATGGTGTTAAACACGGCCATCTGCACCAGGAGCGGCGAAAGGAAGCAGTCGTTGACCATTTCCATGCGGTAGTTATCCAGGCGCTTGCCTCCGCGGGAGACCGATATGGAAATGGGCGCCATGGCGGCGGCGCGGCCGAGCTCGCCCGAGATTGCGGTGTTGCGATCCTGAAGAATGGCGCCCATGGTCTCCTTGGACGCGTCGATCTTGAACGAAGCCGACATCACCGGCAGCAGCGCCAGAACCTCGGCGCGGGTGAAGGGCAGGGCTGTGGAACCCACCGCCAGAAAGCGATGGCCGAAGGCATAGATGCGGTTGCCGTCGATGTAGGTGACGGTGCCGTCGGCGCCGATGCTGAGGTCGCCGGTCATCAACTGCACGCTGATCATGGAGCCCGGCTGGATCGCGGACGGATCGCCCATGTGGGGGCTCGAAGTACCTCCCGCGGAAAGGCTTTGCGTAGGCTCCAGACCCAGGGCGCGAAGCTGGGGAGCGAACGAATCGAGGGTAGAGCGGGTAAAGCCGCCAAACGACACGGGCGTGGCGATGTCCAGCAGTTTGGCGTCGCGGGCATCGCGAGTAGACGGTTCCAGACGGCCGGGCAGGAGGCGCGTGAGGTCTTTGGCGGCGAACATGGACGCCAGTGAAACGTCACTGTGTGGCGTATTGCGTGACGTGTTGCGGGCCACTTGGGTAGGCGGCGGAGTGCGGCCGGCCTCGGTAACCCGCACCATCTCCTCAATGGGCCGGATGCCGGTAATGGCCTCCTTCGCGAAAGGCCATGCCAGAGCCACGGCGCCGGCCAGTTTGCCATCGATATAGACGGGGCTGCCGCTCATGCCCTGGAGCACGCCGGTTTCAGCCAATGGGCCGCCCGAGAGGCGCGCCAGGATCAGGTTCTGTTTGGGGCCGATATTCTCTAGCACGCCCAGCACTTCCACCTGGAACTCGTCGATGCGGTTGCCGGAGAAGACGGTTTTACCGATGCCGTGCATACCGGGCCGGATGTCCTTCAGGGGGAAGAAGGCAGTCTGGGCATGCAGAACTGCACCCAGAGCAAACATCACCGGAATAGCGAGACGCGACACGGTTACTATTCTACCGTGTAATGAGTTGGAGCTACCGATAGACACGGATATTCACAGATAGACGGCCTAACCAAGGGACGCTTGAGCGACCGTCCGGGTTCCCGTTTTGGGGCCCAATGAACCTCTGCACGGTTTATTCCGGCAGATAGCCTTCGCGAGTGCGGAGCCGATAGTCCTTTTGACCGTTGAGCACTAACTGAATCTTGCGCCACCCGAAGCCTTGCGCCGCTGGCGGCTTGTAAGTGAGCATATATCCGTGCTGCAGATCTTCCGATATATCCTGAAAAACGGTTTCCACATCCTTGGGTTTCTTTACGGTATAGGCCACCCCGCCGGTGACCTGCGAGATCTCTTTCAGTCCGCGGCTCAAGGCTGGACTCGCGACCGCCTCTCCTTCCGCGATGCTATAGATGGGGATGCCCAGTTTCTTGACGCGCGATAGGGCCGTATTGGCGCTCAACACGCTAGCGTTGTCATCGCCATCGGTGAACACGATCATGGACTTTTTTCCGCTGCGCTTGCCGATCGCCATGGCGGCCTGCGAGATGGCATCGAACAGCGCAGTCTCCCCGGCGGCCCTGGTGCGCAACACGGCGGTCTTCAGCGCGCTTTTTTCGGTGGTGAAATCCTGCAACACCTGCAGCGAAGTGTTGAAGCTGTATATAGCGATCGAATCCTCTCCGCGAAACTGATCGATCAGCCGCAGTACGGCGTTTTTCACGCCGGGCAGGGCGCGGAACATGCTGCCGGTGGTATCCAGCAGGATGGCGCACGAAAGGCTGGACAGGTTTGATTCGAACGTGACAATCGGCTGCGGTACGCCTTCGTCCAGCAGTTGGAAGTTGCTGCCGGACAGTCCATCCATGTAGCGCCCATGGTGGTCGAACACGGTCGCATAGACCTCCACCAACCGCACGTCCGACCGAAAGACGGGCGCGCCATCCTGGGCCGCGAGGCCGCCCGAAGCGCCCAAGATCAACGACAGGGTAAGGATGCGGAATGTCATAAGCTCTTCAGTATGGCTACCAACCTTTGCTCGTCCAGATTGGAGAAGGCCAGCGGGATGGGCCGCCAGTCCTTGGGGTCCGACATCTGCAATTTACGGAGAATTTCAAGAGCCAGCGGTTCCGCCATGGTTCCCAGAGCCGCGGCAGGGATGCCGGCCTGTCCGGCATAATCGATCAGATACAGATTCAGTTCCGTGACCCGTTCCGCCATCTTCATGGGCATCATCACCCGCTCGTATTCTTCGTAAGGCGCCAGGCGCAGCAGGTGGCCATGGTCGCAACCGTTCGACTCCGGATGGCTGCCACCCAAGCGATCCAAGCCGGAGGGACCGGCGGCGGGCGGCCGGTTCCGCAAGGCGCGGGTTACCGGCGAATCCCACGCATCGGTCTGGTAGCGCGACAGGTAAGCCCCGGCCAGAAAATACAGATCGCTCAGAGTGACTGCCTGCCAGACCGGCTTCCAATCCCGCGCCTGCAGCCCGTTGAGCAAGTCGGCGCGCCGGCTCAAGGATAAGGTACCTAAAGTCGCCTCGGCGAGACCGGAGAACAACACCGGGTTGGTGGACGCGCGTTCGATCCACTCCCGCGCCAGCCGTACTTTGAGACCGAACAGAAGCATGTCGTCATCCGAGATCGCGTGCCAACCGGTGGCGCGCAGCGAGCCGATTTGCGATACGACCACCATCTCGGCGTTGCCCGCAGGCGCACCCTTGGCCGCTACGCGCCCCACTGCGGTACTGAATCCGGCGAACCCGCCGGTCAGGTAGCTGCCGGCGTCTTCGCTGGTGATCTCCAATTCGGGCGCACGCCCGAACAAGTCCGCGTGTCCGACGGGTTGCAGGTCGATGAACTCGTGCTTGCGCAGGAACAGCGGATCTTCGGAGATCAACAGGTCGTCAGGCCTGAAGTAGTACGCATAGACGATTCCCGTGAGAGCCAGCCTGACCTGCGGATTCAGCTCCGCCAGCAGATCGCGGCACAGCCGCTCGATTTCTTTCCGGTCGGCCTTCCGTTTGGCGGCGCTCTTTTGCAGTTTGGCGATCAGTTCGGCGATCTTCCGCGGCTGATAAGCTACTAAGTTATCGCGCCGTTTCCCGCTCACTTTGAGCGTCTTGGGTAGTTCCACATTGGGCAGCGCGGCGCTGTTCGTTTCCAAAGCGTGGACGGCATCCGCGGCGCTGCCTTTACCGTCGATCAGCATGCCGGCTGCATCGTACATTCCGTACAGCGCGGCCAGTGGAGTCACTCGCTGCAGCTCGAAAACGTGCCGGTACTCCTTATCGCGGCCGGCAACCCAGTCCGTTTGGTACATCGCGCCGTCGACTTCGAATGCATCGACCGCGGGACGGCCGAGAAGCATGGTCCGCACGGCGTCGTCCGGAGCCGTACCGGAGGCTCCTACCTGCTGCAGCATCCGCCGCAGCACATCCAGGGATGCGCCGGCGAAATCCGCTGGCCCGGCGGCCCGGCCGAATCTTTCGCAGAGCTGGCGGAACAACTCCGCGGCCATCTTGCCGGACAACTGCCCGGATTCTTCATCCAGGCATAAGACCCGTGTGAGGGCGTGAAATTCGCCCCAGACCGAATTGAGTTCAATGGCCGGCAGGGCTTCCAGTTTCTCGGCCATAGTGAAGAAGCTCTCGAATTCCTCATGGCCTAGCGAGGAAAGGCTGGCGAAATATGGGTAAATCGCCCGGGTGCGCGGGAAGTGGTCAGCGAGCAGTAGGGCGGACGCCTCGTCCAACGGCTCGGACCGGTGCGCATCGATGCGCACCACGGCTAGGAAGTTATCCAACTCGGATTGCGTGGTCTTGTACTTCGTGCGCGCCAGACGCAACAGAATCTCGTCTTCCTCATCCGGGGCGGCAACTTTCGCCACCCTCTTCAGCATCTTCGTACTGCGGGCCACCGAGTTCACCTGGCCCTTGGCGACCAGCCAAAGCTCGGGGCTGCCGGGAAACTGCACGCTGCCGTCCGCATCCAGCGGCACCTCCCGCAAGACGTCGAAAAAACCTGTCTCAAGGCTCTCCTTGCCGGCGCCGCGCGCCAATTCCCGCGATTGCCGGTATAGCTCGTAGAACTTGGAAGTGCGCGAGGCGTTGCGCATGAAGAATTGCTGGTGCACCAGATCGAGTTGCGCCAGCGTGGCATAGAAGGAGAGCAGCCGGCCGTCGTCCTTGTCGAGCAGCGCCCGGAAAAAGGGACCAGGATTGGCCGGGGATGCCGCAGCCATCTTCTCCCAGATGGCCTCGGCCGGAAGCCCGCCGGGCACGGCCGCGTGTGTTTGGTGCAGCGCCAGTGCCGCGGAATACAGATCCAACAGATCCGCGTACTTTTCGGCCAGAGTCTTCAGTTCCGTGCCGGCCAATAATGTCGCGGCGGCGTCCTTGTCCATGGAGCTCAGGCCGACGTACAGCCTGGCCAAGCGAACGTCGCGGGCCAGCGCTCCGGCAAATCCACCCGGCGGCTCGTCTTTCGCATAAAACGCCTTTTTCCAGGTCTCGGCGCCAAACATCACTGGCGCCCATTCGTCGCGGATTTCGAAACTGACGTCCTGCCGCGCCTGCAACGCCTCCTGCATGCCCGCTTCGTCGATCGCGAGGGAGCTGGTGGTTTCCTGCCGCTTGGCCTGCGCGAGTTTTTCGCCGGCATCCAGGCTGACATCGTTCTTATTTACGCGCAGCTTCCAACCCAGCAGGTTGATTACCTTTTCGGTCTTCTGCTGCGCCTTCTTGTCCCGCAGCGACAGGGAAATGCGTACCCGGTCGCCGTCCCGCTGGCCGAGCGCTTCGAGCGCCGACAGTAATTCGAAATGTTGCCGGATCGCCTCGAAATAAGCGGTAGCCGCCTTGTCGTTCCGTTGTTTGTTCTGCCGCACCGCCTTGGCGTATTCGACGAAGAACCGCCCCGGCGACGTCTTGGGCTTGCTGTGGGCGATGAAGGCCAGAGCTTCCAGTCCTCCCGGAATCCGGACGCCTTGAGCCGAATCGTCATGTTTTGAGACGGCCGCGCCCGCGGAAGCCTTCCGGCCGGCGGCCGCCAGACGCGCCGCGCACTTCCGTTCGCTCTCCGCGTCGTTGTCGCGAAGCGCGGTCTGCTGGCAGTGCTCCAGCGCGTGCAAATAGTCCGGCGATGGCGGCGATGGCGATGGCTGCGATTGTTTATCCAGCGCCTCGGCCAGGCGCAGATACCATCGCGCGGCGTCCCTCCCGGAGATGTCTTCCAGTTCGCTCAAGCGCCGCAACAGCGCGGGGTCGTCGAGCGATTGAGCGGCCTTGCGCAGAACCTGGCGGCCCGCATAAACCGCGCCCTGCTTCTCCAGGATCTCGGACTTGACGAGATAGAGCCGTGCGGATTTCGGAGCGGCCGCCAAGCCGAGGTCCGCGGCGCGCAAGGCGTCCGGCAAGGCGGCTTTGTCCAGCAGCAACCGTGTCACACGGAAATGGGCGACTTCCAGACGGCCATCCAGAGCGAGCACTCGTTGCCATAATGCCAGGGCGTCTTCTCGCCTGCCGAGCTCATCCAGGAATTCGGCGTAAGTTTGGCCCACTTTCGGATCCTTTGGCAGTGCGGCGGTTACCAGCCGAATGTGCCGCAGGGCTTGCTCGCCGTCGTTATGGTCCAGATAGGTGCGCACCAGCGCCGTGCGGCGGTCCAACTGGTTCTCCAGTTCCAAACCGCGTTCCAGCGAGCTGGACTGGGTTTTCCAATCCTTCAGCCGGCCGGCTGTATCGGCGCGCAGGAACCAGAGCGACGGCTGCTTCCAGTCTTTGCTAAGGCTCTCGTCGAGGAAGGGCGCCGCGCCGGCGTCGTCTCCGCGGCCGAGGTGAATCCGGGCAAGTTCCTCAGGCACCTGGGCGCCGCTGGCGCCCGCCGCACGGGCGCGCAGCAGAACGGCCTCGGCCTGCGGCTGTTGTTGCGCCACGAAGTGCGCGTGTCCCAGTTCGGCCAACAGCGCGCTGTCCCTCGGGTTGGTTTCCACCAGGATTCCCAGCAATTGCGCCACGGCCGCATAGTCGTTAAAGCGGACGTAAAAATCGGCTGCCAGGCGCAGCGCGTCCGTCTCCGATGGGTTGATGCGCAGGGCCTGCTCCAGTTCCGTGCGAATTTGGCCGGCCTGCTCGTCGGTGGGCTTGGTTTCGCTCGCGAGTCGGCGCGCGGTCTCGACGCTCTGCCGTAGCGCGGCGTAGGTCTCCGGATCCGGAAGCTCCGCGCCGGCCCGTACAGCCACGGCAGGGAATTCGAGGGCTGTGCCGGCGCCGCCAGCCGGCGTCAACCGCGCGCGATACAGGAGAAAGCCGCGCACCTCGGTAGGCGGCTGCCAGGCGATCTCCTCCCAGACCGGCGAGTCACCCATTGGTTCGCCAAGCTCCTGCAGGCCGTTCGATAGAATCGCGCCGCCGGTGGCCCGGCAGACTTCGCCAAACCACCCTGGATTTGGTCCGTCCGGGCTCCAATAATTGACGCGAACCCTTTGTGCCTGAAAGCGGGACGCCACATACGCCGTGGTATATTCTCGCAATTGTGCATCCACATCGGGCGCCTGTCCGACCAGCACCATGGAGCTCCACTGCGATCCGAATTGACCCGCGGAATTGGTTAGCCAGCGGTAGAACTTCGTAGCCGAGTAAGGCGCTGGTTCGGATGGGAGGCCGGCAAACATTCGCCGCAGCGCCGCTTGCACCTGCATCCTGGTGCGGAAGGGATCTTCCTCGACGAACTCTTCGCCGCGCAGCGCTCCCAGCCTCATGTTTTTCAGGTTTCCGCTTTGGAATAACGACTGGATTTCGGCTCGAACGCGATCTTTTTGACCGGGCGCGATCGCGTCGGATAGCACCAGAACCAGGGTCTGAGCGGAAACCTCGACAGGAGCGACAGCGCCCGGCACTGTACCGGAGTAAGTCGATACGGATATGGTTTGCTGCAAGCCGGCGGAGGTTCCGCGCAAAAGAATTGGTTGCGCGCCGAGGCGCGCGCCGAGCACGGCCGTCAGCGCGGCAAAGCCGGCTGGCAAATTCCCGAACAGACGTCTACTCATCAATCCCCCGTATCCCCCGTCCAGACTTGGGTTTGTCGAACTATTATGCCGCAATAAGGGCAAATGTCAAGCGTTTTGCCTGTCTCGCGGGCCTCCAAAGCATTAAGCGGAAGTCCCCTCTAAAAGGGGACAAACCGAAGCGGTCGACGGCGTAGATACGCGGCTGGCCGGCCGCACGCGCGAATGCCGATAGGCGACAATCAAACTGTATGTGGCGCGATGCCTTTGCGCTGGCTCTGCTCGCCTGCGGCATGGCGGCGGGTCAGGCCGCCAAGCCCGGCGGGGACAAACCGTTCATCGAAGACGACAGCGGCGAGCTGTTGCGCGCCGTTCCGCAACTGGCGGGCACGCAGTTCGACTCCAATCAGGACGGCCTCGACGCGCTAATGAAAGCCAGCGGCGAAAACCTGAGCGCCATGTTCGACAAGCTGGTGGACATCTCCGCCGCCGAACAGATCCATGAGCTGCGCTTTGAAACCAATATGGCCAGGATCAGCCGGCGCGAGAACTTCCGCTACGTGGTGAAATGGGTCTCTAACGGCGCGCAGGAGCAGTTTACGGAGGTCCGAGTCGACCCGGTAACGGGGGCGTCCGCGCGCCCTCCCGACGGCGACTTCCTGGTCACCGGGCACTTTTTCAACCTGCTCCGTTATCTGGCGCCGGAGAACCAGGAGCGGTCCAGATTCCGCTACCTGGGCCGCTCAACCGCGGCCGGCGCGGATTTCTTCGTCGTGGCATTCGCGCAGCGCCCCGAGAGCACTGACGGCCGCGCCGCCCCGCTGCAGGGCATCGTTTGGCTGGATGCCGCAACCCACCGGATGGTGCGCCTCCGAACGGACCTTTTGCGACGGATTGCAGGCTCACCGTTCGACACTCTGACGACGGATATTTCGCTGGCTGCCGTGAGTTTCCCCTCTCCCGGGCGCACGTTTTGGCTGCCCGCCACGGTGACGGTTCACGCCCGCTACGCCGGTGGGGAACTGGACAGCGTGCACCGCTATGCGGACTATCGCCTGTACGGCGCCGGTGCGTCGGATTCGCAGCAGGGGAAGGATGCGGCCATCGCTGCGGCGACCGCACCCACCGCGGAAAATGCATGGGAACTGCTCGACCGGGGCATCTCGCTCGCAGAGGACAATAAACCGGGCGAAGCGCTGTCAGTCTTGCACGAGGCCCTGCGCCTTAATCCTGAGATGGCGGCCGGACATTACCATCTGGCGGCGGCCATGCGCGCCACGAGCGACTTCGCGGGCGCGGAAGCGGAATTGCGCGAGGCCGTCAAGCTGGCCCCAGATTCCGGGCCAGTCCATAACCTCCTCGGGATTCTGTTGTTCCAGCGCGGCGATATGGCGGATGCGCTCACCGAGCTTCGCCTCGCCGTGCAGCTGCAGCCCAAGGATGCGACGGTCCACTACAACCTTGCCCAGGGTCTGGAGAAGACCGGCGATCGGAAGGGCGCGCTGGAGGAATACCAGGCCGCTTCCAATGTGGCTCCCGGCAATGCAAAAATCAAGGCCCGGTACGAGCAGCTAGAGCGCGCGGCGAGCACGCCACCTGCGGCCGCGGCTACGCCTACAGCCGCAGCGCCGGGGGAGACAACCATCAAAGTCGAAGTGCGGCAGGTGTTAGTGCCGGTGGTGGTGAGGGACAAAGAAGGACATCATGTCACAGGGCTGACTCAGGCTGACTTCCGCGTATTCGAGGACGGCGTGGAGCAGAAAATCTCGGGGTTCAGCGTCGAGAACGCCGGGGTTCCCAGTCCGCCGCCTCCCGCCGTGGCAGCTTCCCCGCCAGCTTCCCCCCAGGCTTCTCCACAAGCCGGCGCAGCCGAGCCCGCCGCCGTCACGCCGCAGCAGGTTCCCGTCCGGCGCACCTACCTGATCTGCATCGACGCCCTGCACACCGAGTTCGGTCACCTGGTGTATATCCGCGAAGCCCTGTCGAAGCTGTTCCATAGCGAACGGGCGGGCGATGCGGAGTACGTCGTCATTTCCGTGGGTGCGTCCATGCAGGTGCTGCAACAACCAACCCGCGATCCTGCATCCGTACTGAAGGTGGTAGATAGCAAGGATTTCCAAAAGTTGTTTCTGGCCAGCCGGAAAAGCTCCACAGAGGATGACTTGCGTTCCTTCCGGCGCTCGCTCGACGAGGCGCGCGCCGCCTGCGACGCCGGGGATCCGTCATGCCCGGGTCTGAAACGCCGCTTGCCATCCGAAGCCAGTGAGATTGCCGAACTGGACCGCCTGTATACGCGTGCCTTTCTGAGCCAGTTTCGCTCACTCATTGAACAACTGCGCCGCGCCGCGGGCCGCCGGACGGTCATCCTCTTCTCCGATGGCTTCCAGCTTGTACCGGGCCAACTGGCCTATCAGCTATTGTCGGCCTATTTTCCCGAATTCCGCAGCGCCGCGCTACGCACGGTGGATCGCATGCCGGATATGGAACCGGTGCTGCAGCTTGCCGCGAACAGTAACATACCTGTCTATACAATCGACTCCCGCGGGCTGTACACCTCTCCGTTCTTTGACGCGGCGAGCCCCGGTAGCGTCGCGCGCATGGCACCGGCGGCGATGAGTGCCATAGATGGCAACGCCATGGAAGCGGGCCAGACGCTTTCGGAAATCGCCGCCGCCACCGGTGGCACGGCGTTTCGAAACAGTAACGACCTGCTGAACGGATTGCAGCGCGCCTTCGCCGACGGGCGCGAATACTATATGCTGGCCTATGTTTCGGGCAATTCCAATCCGGATGGCAAGTTTCGCGCCATTTCCGTGCGCATGCGAGACAGCAAGCTGGTAGTCAATGCCAAGCGCGGCTATTGGGCCACCGGCACTTCGAACTAAGCGTGGCATTAACTGTTAGGCTTGAGCGTTATGACCACTTCGCATATGCATCGCCTGATCCGATTTCTTCGGCTGGGCGCGCTGGCCAGTGCACCGGCGATGGCCGCGCTGGCCCAGCAACTTGCCCCGCTGCGCCCGCCCGCGGTTCCCCTGGTGGTACACGATCCTTACTTCAGCATCTGGTCGATGGTGGACCGCCTCACCGACGAAGGCACAAAGCATTGGACAGGCAAGCCCAACAGCCTATCCGCTGCGATTCGCATCGACGGCAAAACCTACCAGGTGATGGGACGCGAGCGCAGCGGCGGCGCGGTGCTCGACCAGGTTCGGCTGGAGGTGCTGCCGACGCGTACGATTTACGAGTTCTCGGGCGCTGGTATCCGGCTCGAACTTACGTTCTTCACCCCGGCTCTACCCGACGATTTGGATGTGCTTTCGCGCCCGCTGACCTACATCGAGTGGCAGGCGGCTGCCACGGACGCCCAGGCGCATGCAGTCGCCTTTTATCTGGATGCGGCCAGCAACCTGGTGGTCAACACGCCGGACCAGCCGGTGTCCTGGGGACGCTACCTATTGGATGGGCAGACCGTGCTGCGCATGGGTTCGCGCGAACAGCCCATATTGGCGAAGCGAGGCGACGATCTGCGCATCGACTGGGGATATCTCTACCTGGCTGCCGATAAGCCGGACGGTGTCTCAGCGGCGGCCGCGCCCCACGATGCCATGCGAGCCGCATTTGAGAGCAGCGGCCGATTACCGGATTCGGACAACCTGGCGGTCCCTGCGGAGGGACGCCGCGATCCTCTCGACGTGCTGGCTCTGAGCTTCGACATGGGCAATGTGAGCGCCCGGCCGGTGACGCGCTACCTGACGATCGCTTACGACGATCTGTACTCGATTGAGTATTTCGAGCGGCGCGAGCGGCCCTGGTGGCGGCGTAATGGCGCCGGGATGCCCGACCTGCTGAGGGCGGCCCGCCAGGAACACGATACGCTGCTGGCCCGCGGCAAGGCGTTCGACGATGAATTGATGGCCGACATGCGCAAGTTGGGCGGGGAGAAATACGCCCGGCTGGCGGCGCTGGCGTACCGTCAGACCCTGGCAGCGCACAAACTGGTGGCGGACGCCGACGGCACGGCCATGTACTTCCCCAAGGAGAACTTCAGCAACGGCTGCATTGCCACAGTGGATGTGATCTATCCGAGTTCTCCGTTCACCATGCTCTTCAGCTCCCGGCTTTTGAAAGCGCAGCTGCAGCCGGTGCTGGACTATGCCCGCATGCCGCGCTGGCGGTGGCCGTTTGCGCCGCACGATCTCGGACAGTATCCGCAGGCCAACGGACAGGTCTACGGCGGCGGTGAAAAGACGGAAGAAGACCAGATGCCGGTCGAAGAGAGCGGAAACATGCTCATCATGGTTACCGCATTGGCTCGCATCGAGCGAAACGCAGCGTTCGCGGAGAAGTATTGGCCGCAGTTGACGAAGTGGGCCGAATACTTGAAAGAGAAGGGACTCGACCCGGAGAATCAGCTTTCCACGGACGATTTCGCCGGTCACCTGGCACGCAACGCGAACCTCTCGATCAAAGCCATCCTGGCGCTCGGATCCTTTGGCCTGCTGGCCGACATGACGGGCCGCAAGGAGCAGGCGGCGCTCTACCGGGAGACATCGCAGGAGTTTGCCCGGAAATGGATGGAACTGGCGGCGGATGGCGATCACTATGGGCTGGTTTTCGGCAAGCCCGGTACGTGGAGCCAAAAGTACAATCTGGTCTGGGACCGGTTGTTGGGGCTCAATCTGTTTCCGCCGGAATTGGTGCGCAAGGAAATCGCGTTCTACGAGACAAAGCAAAATAAGTATGGGCTGCCGCTCGACAATCGCAAGGACTATACGAAGCTCGACTGGCTGGTCTGGAGCGCGACGCTGGCTGGAAGCGCGACGGACTTTGAGAAATTGATCGCGCCTGCGTATGAGTGGCTCAACGAGTCACCGAGCCGCGTGCCGTTGACCGACTGGTATGACACGGTCACCGGAAAGCAGCAAGGATTTCAGGCCAGGTCCGTGGTGGGTGGGATCTTCGTGAAGATGTTGACGGACCCGGTGATCTTTCGGAAATACGCCAGCCGGGGGGCTGCCGGAACAGCGGGACATTGAGATTCTCGCCCACTTTGTCTACTTGTAGCGGGCGTGAGATGGCCCCTCAGGGGAGATTGGAACGAGCCTGGCGCGCCTGGGCGAGCCGCTCCTGCAGGCTCGGATCCTTTTCGTACATAGCCAGTGCAGCCACCGCGTCGGCTGAGGTTAGGCCTTCGCCATTCTGCACCCGGTCCAACAGATAATCGATAGCGTTTTCCCGGCGCAGCAGGGCGATGGCCAGCAGCAGTGTACGGCGGCGCACCTGCAGCGCGCGGGCGCGCTCAAAGGCATCGCGCAGCACCGCAAAGGCGCTCTCCAGACGCGAGTCCCCTAGCGCCAGCGCGGCGGCTTCCGCGACGGCCTCGTCGCCATGGTCGAGGAACTTCGCCACGAACTCCAACGATTGCGTGGGCGCTGCGCGCAACAGGGCTGCCAGGCATTCCCCTAGAATTTCCGGCTCGTCGCCGCTCAGCGCTTTCAGCCGCAAAAGCAGCGTGCCGCCCGGAAGTCCCGAGGCTGCGATGGCCCTGAGTGCGCCGATGCGCGCGTCGCGTTCCGGATCGAGCAGCAGCGGAAGGATCTCCTCCAGGGCATCCAGATAATCCGTCTGCGCCAGCCCCATGGCGGCCAGCGCGCGGACTTCGGCGGCAGTGTCCACCGAGCCACCCCAGGTGGGTTCCATTTGGACATGCCGCAGACCCCGGCGAAAAACGGCCGGAGAAGTATACTCCAGTTTGCAAAGGGCCTTGAGAACTTCGATTTTGGCCGCGCAGCGTCTGTCAGTGGTCTCGGGCTTCACCATGAACCGGTCGAATGCCTCCACCAGCTGCGGCGTCAACTCCGCTGCCAGCCACTCCCCGGCGATCCGCGCGGCTTTGGCCGCCACCAGGTTCATTTTGCTGTTCAGATGCCTGGCGACTTCGGCGCGGCCCTCCGGCGAGGGCGGTTGCCCGCGCAGTTCCGCCAGGCGGTCGAGTTGCTCTTCGAGAGAGTAAACTTTGCGCGCCAAGAAACGATTCTAAGCCATTCTAAGCCGGGGCAGCTGGACATATACTGATTAGTATGAGGATCGATTAGCGGCTGGAGGCTCTGACGCATTCCCTGGTGCTGTGGCAGCACATGCGCGTGATCGCCAAGCGGGAATATGAGGAGTGGTGTCGCTCGCTCGGGACGCGCGCCAACGACGAGTTGCCGAGCACCAACGACCCATGCCTGGAACAACTGATCGAGATGAGTAAACAGCTCGGTCGCATCCTGGAGAAGCACGGTTGTCGCCCCTGAGAAGTTCCCTGCATTCTGCTACCCTCAAGTGTTAAACCCATTTGAGAGCTTCTTATGCCTAAACTATCCGTTCGCGATCTCGATCTGAAGAATAAGCGCGTCTTCATCCGTGTGGATTTCAACGTCCCCCTGGCCCCTGGCGGCCAGGAAATCACCAGCGACAAGCGCATCAAAGCATCGCTGCCGACCATCCGCTACGCGATGGAGCAAGGTGCCGGCGTCATTCTGGCCTCGCATCTGGGCCGGCCGAAAGGCAAGCCCAATCCGGAAATGAGCCTGAAGCCGGTGGCCAAGCGCCTGGAGGAATTGTTGGGCCGTCCCGTCAAGATGGCGCCGGATTGTATCGGTCCTGAAGTGGAAGCCATGAAACCTGCGCCCGGCGAAATCCTGCTGCTCGAGAATCTGCGCTTCCACCCGGAAGAGGAAAAAAACGATCCGGAGTTTTCGAAGAAGCTAGCCGCGCTATGCGACGTCTATGTAAATGACGCGTTCGGCTCGGCGCATCGCGCGCACGCCTCCACCGTGGGCATGATCGCCTACGTGCCGCAGGCCGCCGCCGGATTGCTGATGGAGCAGGAGTTGAAGTATCTCACCATGGCGACCAGAAACCCGCCGCGGCCCTGCGTGGCAATTCTGGGCGGCGCCAAGGTCTCCGACAAGATCGAAGTAATCGCGAATCTGGGCAAGGTCGTGGACAAGCTGTTGATCGGAGGCGCCATGGCTTATACGTTTATGAAATCACGAGGCGAGCCAGTGGGTAAGTCGCTGGTGGAAGACGATAAGCTGGATCTCGCGCGTAAGCTGATACTGGAACTGAAAGACAAGCTGGTGCTGCCCGTGGATCACGTGGTGGTGTCCGAAATCAAGGAAAACGCCGAAAGCCAGGTGGTCGATACCATTCCGGACGGCAAGATCGGCGTGGACATCGGACCACTGACTATCGATCATTACGCGCATGTGATTCGCACCGCCAAGACCATCATCTGGAATGGCCCTATGGGCGTGTTCGAGAAGAAGCCGTTCGACCGCGGTACCGTCGCGCTGGCGAAGGCGGTAGCGGTCTCGGGCGCCACTTCAGTGGTGGGCGGCGGCGATTCGGAGAAGGCCGTCAAATCCGCGGGAGTGGCCGATCAGATCTCGCACATCTCCACCGGCGGCGGCGCATCGCTTGAGTTTCTGGCGGGGATCGAACTGCCGGGCGTGGCCGCGCTGACGGATAAGTAGTAGGGCGGCCAAACCCGGCCTTAAACTTGGCCTGGGGTCCCTGGGGGCGCCCCATAAGCACCAAGATAAGCATTCTCAATGGCGTATCACGGGAACTATTCCGTTTGTTGGACGGAAGGGCTGTTAGCGACGCCCACGCCCGGAACAAGCCGGATGCAACTGGCGTCTGATCAACTCTGCGTGAACAAGCCGGTCTTTCATCAATCCGCGCAACTCCCTGGGGAATGCTCGGCACAACGACCATCGCGTGCGCCACGCTGCTTCTTTCGCAGGCAGGTTTGGCCACGGACAGCGATCCGTGCTCCGCCGCATCGTCCGTGTCCGACGTCCGATTCGTACTTGCCCTGAAAGACGGCCGTGCCGTTTTCCATGCGGGCGAGATTATTCCGCTGGTGCTGTCGTTCACCTCAACGGCCAGGAAACGCTACTGGGCCGATGTCCGTAGTTACGACCGCAGCGGCCGGCTCGGAATCGAGTACTACTGCGTGGAGCCGGAGGGCCCCGATCCTCTTGTGTCGTATTTTAGGTTTGGAGGCTTCTTTGGCGGCGGTCTTGGTGGCACGCGGGCACTCGATGCGATTCCGTTCACTGCGGATGCGGAACTGAACGAATGGCGTCGCTTGGGGCCGGGGCATTACACGGTGTACGCGATCAGTTACCGGGTCTGGCGCCCGCCCGATCCTGACGAACAAACTCAATACGGGCGCATATCGGAGGTGGTCCGATCCAACGCCGTGGAACTCGACGTAAACGCGCCAGACGCTAAGTGGGAGGATGACCAACTCCGGGCTGCTACGCAGACACTGGCCGGCGGACCGTCGCCTGAAGAGGCGCGTCGGGCTGCGCGCAGGCTGCGCTTCCTGAATACGAAAGACTCCACCAGGCAGCTTGCCCGGCTGTTTTGGGGCCTGAATCAGCAACAGCCGATCGGGTGGGACCTGATGTTTGGTCTGTACGGGTCGCCATATCGCGAGTTGGCCATCCATTCGATGCGCGACCAGATCGCAGTTCCCGGCCACGCCAACACGCAGGAGTTTCTGAGCACGCTTGTCAACTTGCAAGTCAGCGGCGATCCGGCGTGGGATGCGCCGCTCGCCGGCCAGGACGAATCCGGGCAGGAATTCTGGAAGCGGCGGGCAGCTCACACGCAGGTGTTAGAGAATGCAGAGATGGAGAGCGTGGCTGCTGCGCTCGCACGCAAGACCGGTAGCGCCCGCGCGCTGACTCTGAATGGTCTGCTGCTAGCAGGCGGAGGGGACCCGGCGGTCGCGCAGACAATCCGCCCGGCCTTGATCGCCGCGTGGAGGGACCTGCCGAGCGAAACACAGCGGGAGTTGATTCAGTATCGATGGCCTCTTATTGCGGGCCCGGAGATGCTGCCCATACTGCGCCGCATGCTGGCAGAACCTCCTCCGCTTCCCCGGACCCGACTGGCTGGGGCGCGAGATGCCGCCCTCAAACATATATACGAGGTCGATCCCGCGGCGGGCCGCGCACTGATCCTTCGCGACTTGCTGGATCGGAACAGCCAGCCGAGCCTGGAAGTCGTCAAGCTTCTCCCCAAGGAAGACATCGCGGTTGTAATGCAGCCTGCCATTCAACGGATTGGCGACAACAATGCCCGAGAGTTGGATTACGAACTGCTCGACCGCTACGCCGATGGCAGCGTCCTGGGAGTGGTGCAAACAGCTTTCGAGGAGCGCTTGGGCAAATGGGCCTGCGCACCGCAATCGGCAATGCTGCGCTATTTTCTTCGCGTGGATCCGGCATACGGCGCAATGCAGGTGAGCGCGTCTCTAGGCGCCCGGAAAGACACGCACTGCTACAGCAGCCTGCTGCAGGATTTGGGCGATGAATTCCCGAAAGCCGAGCAGAGCGCGATCGACGCGATCGACGATTCCGATCCTGAGATGGTGCAGGGCGCCGTGCTGGCTTTGGGACGGCGGGGCTCGGCCGACGCCGAGAACGCACTTTGGGCGCGATTGCGGCGTTTCCACCAGGAGTGGATTGGGCGCGAGGGCCAGCTCCGCCAAACGCCGGATTACCAGAGTAGCGACGCCCATGAAGCGGCGCTGGAACAGGCGCTGGTATCTGCCATTGCGAGCGGCGCTGGTTGGATTTGCGCGCCTGAAAAGCTTGCCCGCATTGCCGAACTGGCAGTGACTAAGCGCCAGGCCGACCAGCTCGAGATCTGGATCAAACAATGGAAGCAAGGGCCCGCAATGATCACTCCAAGCTGGTTCCCCGAGGACAACCCGACCTTCTCGGTTCTGCAATATGACTCGTTGACGGTAGATGGATTGCGAGGGAGGCTGGCACAGTTTCCTCGCGGGATGCAGTTGCTTTGGCAGTTCTGGCAACCCGGACAAATCTCGCCGCCTGTGAGTATGACGCTGCAAGAGGCGCTCTATGAAAGCATGCGGGCCATCGCCGAGAAGAACGGGGTAACACTCGGAAAGTCCAACTATCCATGAACCGGCAATCTAATCGGGTGGGATTGTGCCTCAGTCACGGGGCGCTCGAGCCATCAGCCGCGTGGCGGCCGGCTCACGGAATGCCGGGCGGGGATGCGTTGCCAATCCCGCGTGACTTTGATGCGCCAGTAATTCCGCCTCGCTACTGCGGCCCAAGGCCGCCAGACCCGCAGCCAGAGCGCTCTCCGCTTCGGCTACCTGCCAGGGAAGAAGCCGGAACGGCGCGGTGCGCGCGCTGGCCAGCGCCTCGCGCAGAAGCGGCTCCGCTTCACGCGCATCGCCCGTGGCGATCAACGCCTCGCCCAGGCGAACCTTCGCGGCAATCAGGGCGGGATGGGTCGGCGCAAATCTGTTGCGGCGAATCTCCAGAGCTTTGCGCAACAGCGGCACGGCGTCCCGCGGGTAACCCTCAAAAAGCTGCGATTCGGCCAGATCGATGAGCGCGGACGCCATACCCGGGGTGTTCTCGCCACCCAGGGTACGCCGCATCTCCAACGCCTGCCGATCGAAGGATTCGGCCGCCACGTAGTTTTTCCCGTCGAACTCCAGGAGGCCCAGATTGAGCAGGATCTGGGACGCTGGCCAACCGGGAAAGGCATTGGCCTGCCGCAAGGTATCCAGCGCTTCGTGAAAATACTGCCGGGCGCCGGCCGCGTCGCCCTTGGCTTCGAGCAATCGGCCCCAGTTGCTTTGCACGCCCGCCAGCGCCGGACGTTTCCCGCCGACGCCGGCATCCAAATCCAACGCCTCCCGCAAGAACGGCTCCGCGGACCGCCAGTCACCCTTCTCGAGCAGCACGTAGGCCAGATTGTTTAATGTGTAGGCGAGCTCCGGATGAGCATTGCCCAGCACCTTCCGGCGAACCGCCAGGGTTTCCCGCAGTCTTGCTTCGGCGCCCGAAAGATCGCCCATGTCGATCAAAGCGCCGGAAAGATTATGCAAGCTGGTGGCGTAGTCCGGACTGTTCACCCCTTCCGTGCGCTGGTCGATAGCCACGGCTTCGCGGAGCAACGCGGCGGCTTCCTGGTACTCGCCCTTGCGCTCCAGCAGCAGGGCCAGGTAGTTCCGGCTGTCGGTGCCGAAGTCCGGCCCATTCCGCCGGTTGATGGCCAGCGCCTTACGCAGCAGCGGCTCCGCTTCGGCATCCTTGGTTTCGAGGTACAGGCACTCGCCCAGCGCGCTCAGGCTGGCGGCATATTCCAGACTGTTTTCACCGGCCGTCTTTCCGCGGATCGCAACCAGTTCGCGAAACAGCGGTTCGGCCTTGGCATACTCATTTTCGAGGCGGGCCAGATTAGCCAAAAGAAACAAAGTATCGGCCGTGCCGGCGTCACTGGATCCCAGGATGGCCGTCTTCAGCTTGTAAGAACGCTCCGCCAGGGTCCGCGCCTCTTCGAACAGCCCCAAGCTTTGGTATGCTTCGGCCAAGCTGTGCAGCATAGCGGCGCGCACCGCCGGCACCGAGGCCAGGTCCGTATCGATACGCTTGGCGCCCTGATCGAGCAGGTTGCGGGCGGTGACCGTCTCACCACGCGCAACTTCGGGAGTCGCCGCTTTAAACATATCCACCAGAAACTTCGCCTCGCGCTCGGCCGTGAGCCGCTCGACGCTGGCCCGCCGCGCCAGCGCTCCCATGGTGATGCTGATCGCGACCAGCGCGGCCAGGACGAAGCTCGCCAGCGCGACGCCGGCTTTGTGCCTGACGGCAAACTTGGCCACCACATACCGCCATGTCCCCGCGTGTGTGGAAACCGGACGCCCTTCCGCATAAGCAGCAATGTCCGCCGAGAATTGGGCAACCGACTGGTAGCGCGCAGCAGGCTGCTTTTGCATTGCCTTTTGCAGGATGCCGTCCAGTTCCCCGGTCCACTTCCCGGCATCCGGCGCAACGAGGCCCGGGTTGGAGCGCGCCATTTTTCTTATCGGCGGCGGCTGGCTCTCGCAAATCTCCCGCGTGATCTCGACCAGTGTGTCGCGCCGTGCGCAAAATGGATTGCAACCCGCCAGCAACTCGTAGAGCAGCACTCCCAGCGCGAACACATCGGTCGCTGTTGTAATGCTAAGTCCGAGAATCTGTTCGGGACTCGCATATTGAGGCGTCATCAGCCGCAGGTTTGGCCGTTCTTTCTCCGCATCGCCATTTTCAGCATCCAGCAGTTGAGCGATGCCGAAATCCAGCAGCTTGGGGATGCCTTTCGCATTGACCAATATGTTGGCGGGCTTGATGTCGCGGTGCACGATCAGGTTGTGGTGCGTATGGTCCACGGCATCGCAAACGGCGCGGAACAACTGTAGGCGCTCGGCTGTCGAGAGCCGGTGAAGGCGGCAATACTCGTCGATCGGAATGCCATCCACCAGTTCCATCACCAGATAAGGCCAGCCTTCGGGTGTCAATCCGCCATCGAGCAGGCGCGCGATGTTCGGATGATCCAGGTTCGCCAGAATCTGCCGCTCTGCGACGAAGCGCGGAACCAAACCTGGGTTTTGCTCCAGACCCACGCGCATCAGCTTTATGGCCGCGTACTGCCGGAACTGCTGGTCGGCTCTGGCGGCCAGATATACCTCGCCCATACCGCCTTCGCCAATGAGCTTGATCAGTTCGAAATTGCCGATGCGGCGATTCGAAAGCGGCGCGCCACCCGCCACCGCGCGCGCCGCTTCGCGCACGGGTTTGTGCAGCAGGTCAAGAGTCTTTTCCGCGGAATGGAGCAGGGACTCGACGTCTTTCCGCAGGAGCGCGTCCTCGCCGCAAACCGCGGCCAGAAAGGCGGGCCGGTCCGCGCGGTCCATATCGCAGGCGGCATTGAAGATGTCTTCTACCGTCCTCCAACGGTCCCTCGGCGGGCGTGGAGGCGGCAGCGGATCTCCTAGCTTTCGGTCTGTGTCAGCGCGCGGTGCAGCCATGCCTTAGCCAGCTTCAGTTCGCGATGCAATGTCGCGGGTGAGATACTTAGCGCGGCGGCGCTTTCCTCCACCGTCATGCCGCCAAAGAAAAGCAATTCGACGATCTGGCTCTTGCGTGCGTCGAGCTCCGCCAGCCGCTGCAGCGCCTCGTCCAGGTCCACCAGATCCAGCGAGTTCTCCTCGCCCACCATGATGGCCTCGTCGAGCGAAACCTTTTCGGCTCCCGAGCCGCGTTTCTGGCGGGAACGCGCGCGCGCATGGTCTACCAGTATCCTTCGCATCATACGCGCAGCCACCGCGTAGAACTGCACCCGATCCTGCCAGTCCGTCTCCGCGCCGGCCAGTCGCAGGTATGCTTCGTGTACCAATGCCGTGGCGCGCAGCGTATGCCCGGGAGTCTCCGCCATCAGACAACGCGCGGCGAGATGGCGAAGCTGGTCGTATACCAGCGGGATGAGGCTGTCGACCGCCTCCTTGTTGCCTCGGCCGGCCTCTTTCAAAAGCTGCGTGACTGCGGCGCTTTCCGGCATCCCAGAATCCCCTCAAAAAAACTGCCGCGGCGTGAGAGAGTCCGCCTGAAAAGAACGCTTTCTATGGTGAGAGGACTTGCCAGCCGCGAGCCTCTCACCAAGTATAAAACAAACACTTAAGGAGAAAACAAATGAATTCCATCACGAAGAACTTCGTTAACAGGCTCGCGGAAACCGCAGCCTTCTGTTGTACCCTCGGCGCCGGCATGCTGGCGATTTCGTCCTTGGCAATGGGACAGACCCCGGCGTCGCTCTTTCCGCTGCCTCCGCCCGTGGTCTCCACCATCCCCTCGAACGGCGATGTGAATCCGTACGGGGTGGCCTACGCGCCGCGCCGCGTTTATTCGGACGGAGTGCTGCAACCGGAGGACATACTCGTTTCCAATTTCAACAACTCGCAAAATTTGCAAGGAACCGGAACCACCATCGTGCGGGTCGCGGCGCACGGCACCGTGTCGACCTTCTATCAGGGCAAGCCCGGATTGGGCCTGACTGCCGCGCTGGGAATCGTTCAGCACGGATTCGTCTTTGTCGGCAACATGCCGACGGCGGACGGCACCTCGGCCACGGTGCAGCCCGGCTCGTTGCTGGTGCTCGACCGCAATGGCAACCTGGTCTGGAGCTACTCTAATGCCACTCTCATCAACGGCCCCTGGGGCATGGCGATTCAGGACTTCGGCGGAGCGGCGCGAGTATTTATCTCGAACGTGCTGAACGGGAGTGTCACGCGCCTGAACCTCCAGTTCTCGGACGATGGGGAGTCCATCGCATTACAGAGTGCGGTCACCATTGCCAGCGGCTATAATCACCGGCTGGATCCCGCCGCACTGGTCCTGGGACCGTCCGGCCTGTACCTCGACGCCGATAACGACATACTGTACGTGGCCTCCTCGGCCGACAATGCCGTCTATGCGATCTCCGGCGCGAGCTGGATAACCGATGCTAGCGCAGGCAAGGGTACTGTGATCTATCAGGACACCACGCACCTGCATGGTCCGATCGACTTGGTGATGACGCCCACCGGCAACCTCATCGCCGCCAACAGCGACGGCTCCAACGTAGATCCGAATCAGCCCAGCGAACTGGTGGAGTTCACTCTCGGTGGCCAGTTCGTCGCTCAATACTCCGTGGACGCGAACAACGGCGGCGCCTTCGGACTTGCGCTGAGCAGCTTCTCCGGGCAGGCCGTGAGACTGGCCGCGGTCGACGATAACGCCAATACGTTGAGCGTTTTTGTCGAGCCGACCTCCTCACAACGATGACCGATCGCTTAAACAGGACAGGCCTGCGGGCCTGTCCTGCTGCCGGTTCTAGAATACAATCCTGCCTCCTTCTCACTGCCCCAGCAACTTCAGAGCCTTCACCAGGCGGTTGATTCGATTTAGCGAATCGGCCAACTTCGAGATCTCATCCCGCCCAGTCACCGGAACTTCCGCGACGCTCAGATTCCCTTTGCTAAGCTCGGTGGCAACCGCCGAGATTCTGGCCAGCGGCCGGATCACCGTCAAGAACAGTGCGGCGTTCAGTAAGACGAGCGTCCCGAGCAGGAAGCCCGCGAGCCACAGCATGAAGCGCCCCAGCGCGCGCCTCGCCAAAGCTTGCGGTACGGACAGCGGGACGCTCACGATCTGAGCGCCGACGATCTCGTTCAACCTCCAGCCAAAGCCGTTGCCGCTGCCATAGACGTTGACCATCGCGGCCGGGGCGGAGCTGGGAGCGCTGTGGCATTCCAGGCAACTCTCCACTGCTTTGATGGGCCGGGTCAGATACAGCAGGCGGCCATTGGGAGCTTCGTGTTCGCCGATAAACTCCCGTTGCGCTGGAGTGTTTCGGAACATGTTGACCACCGTGGCTTCCCACTCCACCGCCCGGTCGCTTGGGTTCGTGGGGTTAAGAGTCGCTTCCCTATAGGTGTACTCAGGGTAAATGTCGCGTAGGTAGCCGAACATCCGGGTTGCGGAAAACGCCGGTACAGACTCCGGATAGAAGGCGGCGCTGTTGTGCTGATACTTATCAAGAATGGGCCGGATGTGCTCGGATGTGTATTTCCGGGTGGAGGCGCTGGTTTCCATCATCAGACGGGCCTGCTGCGAGACCTGGTCGCGGGCTCGGCCCAAAAGATAAGCGCGCGCGCTCAAAAACGCCCCGGCCGATCCGAGTCCGAAGATGGCCAACAAAGCAACGTTGAATTTGATGGCGAGCTTCATCGCAAATCAACCCGCCCGCGATCCGCGCTCCGGCCGGCGGGTCATTCGCCCCGCCCACCGCAGGTAACGCCATAGATCCCCGCGCCGCTGCCACGCAAATCGCCAGAAATCGGTGAAGCCGATCTGTTCCGCGTGCCAGCCCCAGTAGGTTTCCATGCGCCATCGCAGATAGGGGCTGCGCCACGGGCTCAACCGGTAACCCCGCGTAAGCCGCCACAGAACTCGCAGCATTTCTCGATGGATTAATTGCTGCCGGAGTTTCGGGCGGCGGCGGTGGCGCCAACGCCTTCCGGTGTGGCGTAGTAGCCGGACCGCGTGCGCGCCGTCGGTCGGTTAGGCCCGTTGGCCGTCACCTTGATCTGCCGGAACGATCCGTCCAATGCGATATTCGCGGGCGTATAACCCAGGGTGTATTGATTCCGGATGTCGTGCGCCACCTGGTGCGCGACGCGATCCACCTCAGCCAGTTCTCTGGGGAAATACGATTCGCCGCCAGTGACGGTGGACAACTCTTCCAGAGCCCGGCGGCAGCGCTTGGCCTCGCGGCGCTCTTCCTCGCTCAGCAGCCCCACCGTATAGATCAAAACACCGCTGTCCTGCGCGGATTTGACCAGGTTTTCCAGGCTGATCAGACTGCTGTTGTCGTTCCCGTCAGTCACCACCACTAGCACCTTTTTGTCCTTCTTGGCCTTCTCCTTCTCATGGTCGATGGACATGCGGATAGCGTCGCGCATGGCCGTACCGCCGCGGGAATCGATGCGCGCCAGACCTTCCTGCAGATCTCTGATATCGTTGGTGAAGTCTTTGTCCAGAAAAGCGTCGTCGTTGAAATTAACGATGAAGACTTCATCCTGCGGGTTGGATTCCTTGACCAGCGCCAGCGCGGCGGCTTCCACCTTGGCGCGCTTGTCGCGCATGCTCCCGCTGTTATCGATCACCAGGCCCATGGATACGGGGACGTCTTCGCGCTTGAATACCTTAATCAGCTGCGGCACACCGTTTTCAAACACCTGAAAGGCGGTCTCCGGCAGGTTCAGCACCAGGTGGCCGGTCTTATCCATGACCGTGACGGGTAGGACTACCAGCCGCGTATCCACGCGGATGACGGGCGTTTGTTGTCCGGGTGTATCGGCCGCCCACAGGCCAAAAACAGCGACGGCGCACAGCGCCCATGTCAGGACTCTCTTATTGGGTAGGAGCATAGTAGCCCAATCTCCAGAAGGCCCGCAGAGGAGGAAGCCCACGCGGTTGCACCAGCTTGACTTGCACCCGCCGGTATTTGCCATTCCTTTCCAGGTTCTTCGGAGAGTAGCCGATAATATACTGATTGCGCAACTCGATGCCAATTTTCTCCGCGATATTGGGCAGTTCGCTGAGGTTCTCCACCGGGAAGTGACGGCCCCCGGTCTGTTCCGAAATTTCGGTCAGCAGGCTCGGTCCCCCCATTTCCTCCGCGGTCCGGCCGCGCGTGCCCGCCGACTCGAAAATGCCCATGGCGTAGATTTGAACGTCCGCTTCGCGCACCAGGTTCTTGACTTCGGTTTCGGTGTAGCGGCTGTTGTTGTCGCCGCCGTCGGAGATAATCAGCAGTGCCTTACGGGGATTCTTGGCCCTCTTCATCTCGTGCAAGCCCAGGTACACGGCATCGAGCAGCGCTGTCTTGCCCTTGGACTGTGTAAACGTCAGGCGGTTCTGGATCTCTTCCAGGCTGGTAGTGAATTTGATTACCAGATCTGCGCGGTCGTTAAACTCCACCAGGAAGAATTCGTCTTCGGGGTTGGCAGTCTTGAAGAATTGAGCCACCGCCTGGCGCGATTTTTCCAGTTTGCTTCCCATGCTGCCGCTGCAATCAAAAATAATACCTACCGACAAGGGCGCATCTTCGCTCGAAAACTGCGAGATTTGCTGCTCGATCTTGTCCTCGAAGATGCGGAAGTTCTCCTTTTCGAGGCCCGTGACAAACCGGTTGAGCGGGTCGGTGACGGTCACCGGGATCAATACCAGATTGGTATCTACACGGATGTTGCCCTTCGGCAGAATCTCGCTGGTCGCCGGAGGCTTGGGCCGGGGAACAATGGAAACCTGCGGATCCCCACCTGTCTTTTCATCGCCTTTTCCGTCGGCGTTGCCGTGCGCCAGGGCCAGGGAAATCGGGAGAAGCGCAACGACGCTCGCCACTACCAGCACGCGGCTAAATCGCAGGCCTGTCACAGCTTCCCAGCCATTCCTTCTTCCAAGAGTGTAGCACAGCGCTTTTGTGGTAGAATCGCCTGTGCGCCGTAAAATTTTGGGCGTGATCCCTGCGCGTTACACCTCGTCCCGTTTCCCAGGCAAACCTCTCGCTCGAATCGGCTCCAAATCAATGCTGGAGCATGTATTCGAACGGACCTCCCAAGCCCGTTACCTGACCAGCGTCATCGTCGCCACCGACGACGAACGCATTGCGGATGCCGCGCGCGGTTTCGGCGCACCTGTGCGTATGACGCGCGCGGATCATCTCTCGGGTACCGACCGCGTGGCGGAAGTGGCATCCGCCGATACCGCCGAATTAATCGTTAACATTCAAGGCGACGAGCCGCTGATCGACCCCGCCGCGATTGACGCCGCCGTTCTGCCGCTGCTTCACGACGACGATATCGAGATGGGTACGCTGAAAAAGCGCATCGACGATCCGCGCGAAATGAGCGATCCCAACGTGGTCAAGGTGGTCACCGATCGTTCCGGCAACGCCATCTATTTTTCCCGGTCGACCATTCCTTATAGTGGTCCTTATAGTGGGACAGGCTCCAGCCTGTCTGTACCGCTATATAAACATATCGGCTTGTACGTCTACCGCCGGAGTTTTCTCCTGGGATATTCCGATCTGCCGGTGGGCCCGCTCGAACAGGCCGAGCGGCTGGAACAGTTGCGCGCGCTGGAAAATGGCTACTCTATCCGGGTAGTCGAGACGGAGTACGAATCGCTGGGTGTAGATACGCCCGAGGATCTGGAACGTGTGTCGAAGCTCTTCGCGGCTTCGGTGCAACTTGCGAAACCATATGGCTAAATACATATTTGTGACCGGCGGCGTGGTCTCGTCGCTGGGCAAGGGCATCGCCGCAGCTTCCATCGGCTGCCTTCTCGAGAGCCGCAGCTTAAGGGTCACTCTGCAGAAATTCGACCCGTATCTGAACGTGGATCCCGGCACCATGAGCCCCTTCCAGCATGGCGAGGTGTTCGTCACCGACGATGGCGCCGAAACCGACCTCGACCTGGGCCATTACGAGCGCTTCACGCATGCCAAGCTCACGCAGGCCAATAATCTGACTTCGGGCCGCATCTACGAGCAAATCATCGCCCGTGAGCGGCGCGGCGACTATCTGGGGAAGACCGTGCAGGTCATTCCGCACGTGACTAATGAAATCAAAGCCGCCATGCGCAAAGTCGCGGCGGATGTGGACGTGGTCATTGTGGAAATCGGTGGAACCGTCGGCGACATCGAGTCGTTGCCCTTTCTGGAGGCTATCCGCCAGATGCGCCACGAGCAGGGGCGCGACAATTGCGTCTTCGTGCACGTGACCTTGGTGCCTTGGATCGCCGCCGCGCAGGAACTGAAGACCAAGCCCACGCAGCACAGCGTCAAGGAGCTGCGCGCCCTCGGTATCCAGCCGGATATCCTGATTTGCCGCTCGGAGCGATTCATCGGCAAAGAAATGAAGGAAAAGATTGCACTCTTCTGCGACGTGGATGCGGAAGCCGTAGTGACCGCGCGCGACGTGAAATCGGTCTACGAGGTGCCACTGACCTTCGCCGCCGAAGGTGTTGACGAGATCGTGCTTCGGCTGCTCCACCTGGATGCGCCCGCTCGCGATATGAGCCGCTGGACCGCCATGTTGGACAAGCTCGGCAATCCCCAAGACGAAGTCAGTATCGGGATCGTGGGCAAGTACGTGGAGTATGAAGATTCGTACAAAAGCCTGAAAGAGGCGCTCCTCCATGGCGGCCTGGCGCATCAACTCAAAGTCAATATTCATTGGATCGAGGCCGAAGGCGTAGTGGGCGAGAACTGGGAAAAGCAACTGGAAGGGTACGACGGCATCCTGGTGCCGGGCGGATTCGGCAAGCGCGGCATCGACGGCATGCTCAACGGCATTCGCTTCGCGCGCGAGCGTAAAGTGCCTTACTTCGGAATTTGTCTGGGAATGCAGACCCTGGTAATCGAATTCGCCCGCAACGTGGTTGGCCTTCGCGATGCCGACTCCACCGAGTTCAACCCCGGCACGCCCCATCGCGTGATATTCAAGTTGCGCGAACTAAAGGGAATCGACGATCTTGGCGGCACCATGCGTCTGGGCAGCTGGCCCTGCAAACTGACGGAGAACAGCTTCGCCCATCGCGCTTACGGCTCGCGTGAAATTCAGGAGCGCCACCGCCATCGCTACGAATTTAATCGCGAGTACGAAGATCGCCTGAAGGCCGCGGGTCTGCGCATTACCGGCGAGACTCCCGATGGCACCTACGTGGAAATTTGTGAACTGGCCGACCACCCCTGGTTCCTCGGCTGTCAGTTCCACCCGGAATTCAAATCCAAGCCGATGGAGCCGCATCCACTCTTCAAGGCCTTCATCGGCGCATCGTACGCCAACCGCCGGCGACGCATGATGCCGGTGCTCGCCGACGATCAGCCGGAGGAAATGTACTCGCGTGGCGATTGAGTTTTCGGCATTTTCCGCGGGAAAGCCGCTGGTCCTGATCGCCGGGCCCTGCGTCATCGAGAGCGAAGAGCACGTCCATTTTATGGCGCACGGAATCCGCGCGCTGGTGGGCGATTTC
>DATKFU010000214.1:0-22271 GCA_035511215.1 Bryobacteraceae bacterium
GGAAGAGAGAGAGGCAGACCTCTACGTGCCAGGGATATTAGAGGGCTTCCTGGGGTCCAAGACGTGGATGGTGGCAAGACTGGGCCAGATTGGTGGCTTATCCAGGAGCGGGGCTAAGAAGGCGGCATCTCGAATAAATGGAAAGCTAGGGGGAAGGCCGCGAAAGCCCTAGGACGGTAAATGCGTCAAATCCAGCCAGGGGAATCGGAAGCCGGACTGCGCGTCGTGGTAGAGGCCTTTATCTGGCGCGGCGGCGCGCCCAGCGATCCGCTCGAATACAAGAAGATATATCGGGGCCGCTTGCACGCGCGCATCCGAGATCGTCTGGAAGAGTTGCGCTGCCACGAAGTCCCGCCCGACAAGTGGCGCATGGACCCATGGAAACGTCAGCGGCTCGCGGGCGTGGGCGCGGACTTCATCGTCCCCAACTTTCTGTGCCGCGACGAGCTACTCGCCGCGCTATTTCCCAATGGCTAGTAAATATCAGACCTTCGATCGCTCCCGGTTGCTGGTGAAACCGCTCGCTGAGCGCATCAGCGACCTGGACGCCGCGCACTGGCTGCAGCTCGATGAAATCGCCGCGCCGTACGCGCACCCCGGCCTGTCCGAGGTCGCGGCCCGCATTGTCGCAGCCCGTGAGCGTGGCGCGGCCCGCATCCTGATGATGGGCGCGCACGTGCTGCGGGCGGGCGTGAACCGCCAGATCATCGACCTCCTGGAACGCGGCTTTCTCGATCACATCGCCATGAACGGCGCGGGCGTCATCCACGATTACGAGTTAGCGCGCATCGGCGCTACCACCGAGAGCGTGGCGCGCTACATCCGCACCGGCGAATTCGGCTTGTGGCGCGAGACCGGCGAGCTGAACGATTGGGTGCGCGAAGCGGCGGCCAGCGGCCTGGGCCTAGGCGAAAACGCCGGCCGGCGCATTGCGGAGAGCGATTACCCGCACCGCGGCCTGAGCGTGCTGGCAGCCGCCTGGCGACACTCCGTGCCGGTGACCGTGCACGTGGGCATCGGCTACGACATTCTGCACGAGCATCCCAATTGCGACGGCGCATCCTACGGCGCGGCCAGCTACCGCGACTTTCTGATTTTCGCGCGCACCATCGAGCGGCTGGAAGGCGGCGTGCTGCTCAGCTTCGGCTCGGCCATCATGGCGCCTGAAGTTTATCTTAAGGCGCTGGCCATGGCGCGCAATGTGGCACATCGGGAAGGCCGCAGCATTCGCGACTTCGCCACCGCCGTCTTCGATCTGGCGGCGATTGAGGGCGACATCGACGCCATTAAGCGGGAGCTTCCCAAAACCGACCCTGGCTACTATTTCCGGCCGCACAAGACACTGCTAGTGCGCACCGTGACCGATGGCGGCGCCAGCTTCTATTTCCGGGGCGATCATCGCGCCACGCTGCCCGCCCTGCGCCGCGCCATTCTCGAACACCCATGACCATCGCGGAAATTCTCGCCCGGTTCCCCCATCTTTCCGCGCTGGTGGTTGGCGATATCTGCCTCGACCGCTGGTGCACTTACGATCCCGCCGCCTCCGAGCCATCGCGCGAAACCGGCATTCCGCGCATCGGCGTGGTGCGCACGGAAGTCACGCCGGGCGCGGGCGGCACAGTCGCCAACAATCTCGCAGCCCTGGGAGCCGGCCGGGTTGCGGTCATGGGCGCCATCGGCCTGGACGGCTTCGGCGTGGAGCTTTCCGAGTCGCTGGCCGCGCGGGGCATCTCGACGGACCTGTGCGTGCGCACGCCCGCCATGCAGACGTTCACATATACCAAGGCGATCAACGTGCGCACCGGCATCGAAGACCAGCCGCGCCTGGATTTCATCAATACCACGCCGCTGCCGGCCGAAGTGGAGCGCCGGATTCTCGACAATCTGCAGATGGCCGTCGACTCGTACGACATCATCCTGATTGCCGATCAGGCCGAAACCAGCCAGGGCGGCGTGATCACGCCCGCCGTGCGCGACTTGCTCGCCGAGCTGGCGCCGCAATACCCGGAGCGCATCTTCTTCGCCGATTCACGGGCTCGCATCCACCTGTTCCGCAATGTCATCCTCAAACCAAACCGGCAGGAAGCCGAGAGCGCCTGCCGCGAACTGTTCGGCCGGGTGGACTTGCCGGCGCTCCTGCGCCACGCGCAATCGCCGCTGATGTTCGTAACCGAAGGCCCCGATGGCGTGCTTATCGTGGGGCAGGACTCTAGTCCTGCGCGGGTTCTCCAGAACGCGCCCGTCGCCAACCCCATAGACATCTGCGGTGCGGGCGACAGCTTTTCCGCAGGCGCGTCACTGGTCCTGCGCGTGACGGGCTCGCCGGCGGAAGCCGCGCGTTTCGGTAACCTGGTGGCTTCCATCACGATCATGAAGAAAGGAACCGGCACCGCCTCGCCCGAGGAGGTTCTGGCAGCCCATGCCCGAGTCGAGGCCCAACTCAATGTCCGAGAAACGAACGCTGGCGATTGACGTCGGCGGCACCAAGTTCTCCATCGCGGCGTTTGACGGCGAGCGCATGGTGCGCCGCGAGTCACGCCGCACAGATGCGGAAGGCGGCCGCGACTGGATGTTGGATCAGATCGCCGGCATCGCGCGCGCCTGGCAACTCGAAACGCCCACGGACCGTTGCGGCATCGGCTTCGGCGGTCCGGTGATCTTCGCCGAGCAGCGCGTAGCGCTCTCCACGCACGTCGGCGGATGGCGCGACTTCCGGCTCACCGAATGGGTGCGCGACCTGCTCGGCGTGCCTGCCATCATGGATAACGATGCCAACGCCGGCGCCCTGGGGGAGGCTCGTTTCGGCGCCGGACGGGGCTGTTCGCCGTTGTTTTACATGACACTTTCCACCGGCATCGGCGGCGGCATCTACGACGATGGCCGCATCTGGCGCGGCGCCGATTCCTATGGCGGCGAGATCGGCCATTTGACTATCCGGCCAGACGGTCCCGAGTGCCTCTGCGGCTGGCACGGCTGTTTCGAGCGCATGTGCAGCGGCTTGTGGCTGGCGCGCGATTACGGCCAAACCGCGGAGGAGCTGATGCGCGATCCTGCTTTCGTCAGCCGTTATGTGGTGGACCTGGCGCTGGGGTTGAAGGCTTGCATCATGCTGCTGAACCCCGCGCGCATTGTAATTGGCGGCGGCATCAGCAAGGCTGGCGCCCGCCTGTTCGATCCGCTGCGCGCCGAACTGCGCCGGCAGATCACTGCCTGGTCGGGCGCGCGTATCGATGTGGTTCCCGCGGCGCTGGGCGACGACAGCGTTCTGTATGGCGCGCTGGCGCTGGCGGAGCTTCACCTCAACAGTGGCAGGTAAGCCGGCACGCTCCGCCGGTACTTCTCAAACTCCTCGCCAAAACGCGCCCGCAGCAGTCCCTCCTCCGCATGAATGCGAATCTCCGTCCCCGCGATATAGAGTGCGACGCTGAGCAGCAATAACGGCCATCGCGCGAAAAGCAGCCCGGTGGCCAGCATCATCAGAAATAGCGACGCATACACCGGATGCCGCACGATGGCATACGGCCCCGTGCGGATCAGTTCATGGTCCGCATACAACCCCGCCAGAATGCGAAGCTGTTTCCCTAGGTGCCGCACCGCCAGCCAACCGAACACGGCCCCTACTGGCGCCAGCACCATGGAAGCGATGATGCACGCCAAGCCGGGCACAGGTGTATGCGGCAACCAGAGCCAGGCGAAAAAGATGCCTGCGGTTTCGAGCGCCAACCCCCAGTCGCCGCTATGCGCCATCACGTTCGATTGGCGCTTCGGTCCGGTGAAGCGCTTGCGCATGAACGGATACAGCCACAGCCCCCACATCGCCAGCAGTTCGATTGCCGCGGCGCCAAAAAGGTTCATCGCGCCCCTTCGGGGCTCAGCTTGATGGTGCGGCCGGTCCGCGCAGACTCGCGCGCAGCCACCAGAATTTCGGTCACGATGATGTTGTTCTGCAGCGACGACAGCCCGGCCGGCTTCCGCTTCCCGCGCACTATCGCCGTCAGATACGATAGTGAGTCGTGTTCTTCGGGCGCGAGCGGCTCGAGCGTGCGGGCTTCTTCCTGCCCTCCCGGCAGCCGCACACGCAACGAGTCGCCCCCGGTCGCAATGGCGTACCCGCGCTCGCCGTAGACTTCGAAATCCTTGCGGTTGAAAGGCCAGTTCCACGAAGCTTGAATGATGCCCTGCGCCGTGGGATACTCGACCAGCACGGAGGCTTCATCGTCTACCCGCGCATAAATTTGCGGCTTGGTGGTCAGGATAATCGCTGTCACCGCCACGGGACGCTGGTTGTCCATCATCCACGTCATCAGGTTGGCGCCATAGCAGCCGAAGTCGAACAGTGCGCCCGCGCCGTTCTTCACAGGATCGGTGAGCCAGCCGAGAAACTCCGGCCCGACGCCGATCTCTTTGGGCCCCTGGTGCCCGTCCATGGCGACCATTTTGCGAATATCACCCGCGGCTTTCTTCTCCTTGATCAGGTCCCACATCGCGCCGTGACTCGGATACCAGGTGGTCTCGTAATTGACAATCAGATGGATGCCGCCCGCATGCGCGGCGCGCTCGATGGTCCGAGCGTCCGCCATGTTCACGGCCAGCGGCTTCTCCATCATCACGTGGATGTGGCGCCGCGCGCACGCCTCCACAGCCATGGCATGATCGAGTGTGCTGGTGAACGAGGCCACCGCTTCCGGCTTTACGCGATCCAGCATCGCGCCCAGGTCCGTGAAGAAGATGGAGTCGGCCAGGCCATATCGCTGCGCATAATGCCGTTGGAGCGCGGCGTCTGGGTCGAAGATACCGGCGATCGCGACATCCTTACGCTGCGCCGCGGCGCGCAGAAAACCGTCCACGTGGCCGTGTACCAGCCCCACGATGCACAGGCGTAGCGGCTGCTCGGCCGCCGCCAGAAGGGGCAGCAACCCGGCCGCCACAACCAATTTCGAAAAGATATGCATACTGTAGTGCATGATAACGCGCGCCAGGGTGAGGGGACGAGTCGCTTTTCGGTGCGATCGAGGTGCACCTCAAATGCTGGCGCAGCGTGTCGAGTCTCGCGCGCCGGACTCAATTACAACTACGCGTTGTCCGGGTCATGAGGGGCGGTACAATTAAACTGTGCCCTACCCTGAACCACTCATCGCCGCAATGCGCCAGGATCTCACCCGATACGGTGTAGAAGAAGCCAGAACTCCGCAAGATGTGGACCGCCTGCTCGGACCGGACGGCGGCACTGTGTTGATGATCGTGAATTCCGTTTGCGGCTGTGCCGCCGGGAGGGCCAGGCCGGCAGTAGGGCTCGCACTGCAACATCCGGTGCGTCCTTCGAGGGTGGCTACCGTTTTTGCCGGCGGCGACGAAGCTGCGGTGGCCCGCTTGCGCGCCCGGTTGTCGGACTACCCGCCTTCCTCTCCGTCGATGGCGCTCTTCCAGGATGGAAAGCCAGTCTACATGCTGCACCGTAGCCAGATCGAAGGCCGCGAGGCAGCCGAAATCGCCGGCATCCTGACGAACGTGTTCGACCAGTTCTGCATGGCTCGCCAGCTGGGTTAGCTTTCATTTAGCTTTTGTTTAGCCTTAGTTTAGCGTTGGTTTAGCATCGGATGAGCCAAACCGTCGACGTCGCAGGACTGTTGGATGGCAGTTCCTGGTCAACCTATCAGAAACTGCTGACTGGTCTCGCGGCGCTGGCTGTCATTTTCGATGGCTTCGATATTCAGATCCTGGGATTTGCGATCCCATCTCTGATCAGGGAATGGCATGTAGTCCGCTCGGATTTCGGTCCTGTGCTGGCAATGGGCTTGGCTGGAATGGCGGTGGGAGGTCCACTGGCGGGCTATTGTGGCGATCGCTTCGGTCGTCGCACCGCTCTTACCGGATGCGTGGCAATTTTCGGCTTGGCTACGGTAGCTACGGCGTTTGTCCATGGGTTTGCGGGCCTCACTGTTTTGCGCGTGATAACCGGGATGGGTACCGGAGGCGCCCTGCCGAACGCCAGCACACTTGCCGCGGAGTTTGCGCCACTCAGGCGGCGGCCGGCGGCGGTGAAACTGACGCTGGTGTGCTTTCCTCTAGGCGGTATGCTGGGAGGCCTTCTCGCCGCACGGATAGTGCCGGAGTTCGGATGGCGGTCGCTCTATGCCGTGGGCGGCGCGTTGCCGTTACTCTTTGCAATTGCTCTTTGGGCGGTCCTGCCGGAGTCACCCCGGTTTCTCTCACGGCGGCCCGCACTATGGCCCCGGCTCGCGCTCTTGTTGACTCGCATGGGCCACACCACACCGGTGGACGCCTCCTTCGAGGATCGCGCCGAACGCGGAATCGAGGGTCGTGCTTCCGTGCGCGCCCTTTTCGGCCCCGGACTCGCTCGCGATACAGCCGGCCTCTGGATCGCCTTTTTCTTCTGCCTTGGATCGGTTTATCTTGTATTTGGCTGGCTTCCGACCATGCTGACCGCGCAGGGCCTTGACCTCGCTACAGCCAGTTCCGGACTTGCTGTGTACAATTTCGGCGGCGTGGTTGGAATCCTGATCTGGGCCATGCTGGTGTCTTTCCTGGGATCGCGTAGGCCCCTGCTAGCGGGAGCTCTCGCTGGCGCCGCGAGTGCATTGACAATCCTCTTGATCCCTATTCACGCACATGGTGGTCACATCTTGCTGTTCACGTGCCTGGGGATCAGCGGTCTCCTGACGAATGCGGTCCAGACGTCCATGTACGCGCTGGCGGCGCACGTATACCCCAGCAGCGTACGAGCAACTGGGGTGGCATATGCGGCGACGCTCGGCCGTTTGGGCGGACTCTTGATTTCACTGCTCGGCGCGTATATTATTCAGGCCGGAGCAGGGACCTACTGGTATGCGATGGCGATTTCGATGGTTTGTGCGTTCGCCGGGCTGGCTTGGGTCCGGGGGCATTACTCGGCGGTTGGAAGAACTCAAAGCGACTGAAGCCTGACGCGGCGTCGCCTACCGGCACGATGCATGGTCCAGGCTAGCCTGGCGCTGCAAACCCGCTCGATCTGACGCATACCATGTTAATAAGTGGATCACGCTCTTCACCGCCACCGAAGTTAGTGAAGGCGGCTCACCAAATGACGGGAGAGACAGCTAAGTTGATCGAGAGCTGACGCCTTGGCTCAGCGCGACTCCTTCGAAAATTGCTTCCGAAGATTGGCGATTTCTTCGCTGGATGGAGGCCAGTCCACATCGCATGTGTTACAGTGGAACACCAACGCGCCGGACTTCAGCGTTTCTTCGAATTCTTCCCGAGTGAATGTAACTGTTTGGTTATGGTTGTTCGGACAGACAATGTCGAATTCCAATCGGTCGCTCATGAGCCATCCTGCCGGTTCCAGATTTTGTCGAGTTTTGCATCGCCCCTCGATGCGCGACGGGCGGTTAGCAAACATTCATAGTACCGCACATTGGCAATCCTCCACTTGTTAGTTCAGCCGGGCATCTTGCCTTGATACGTGGTCGGCAACGACTCGTGCGCCAGGTACATCTACGACGTGGCGGCGACTTCGTGACGCAGAGATAAGCGCCGAACGCGCCCCGGCCGATTAAATAATGTTCAGTTTCGTACTCAGACCGCAACCACCCCACCCCATTTTACGTTTAGAACGAGGAGGACGTACGAAATGAACAGTAAACTTACATTGTTGTTGATGCTTACTTTGTTGCTGCTGGTGCTAGGGGCCTGCGGCGGCGGAGGTGTCTATGTCCGGGTGGCTCCCCCTGCGCCCCGGTTTGTTGGAGTAGTCGGGGTAGCACCCGGACCGGGCTATGTTTGGACCGACGGATATTGGGATTGGCGTGGTGGAAACTGGTTCTGGGTTGGCGGAGCCTGGGTGCATCCGCCGAGACCAGGATTCGTGTGGGTGCCGCACCGCTGGGTCCAGTATGGCAACCGTTACCGCTTCGTTCGCGGCCATTGGCAAAGAAGGTAGGATAAGGCGGCGGGTGGCTGACGCGATGCCACAAGCAATTCAAGTCACCCGCTGCCCGGACCTGGTGCGATGCGGCTTCTTACTCACTCTCTTTCTAGCTCTTACCAGCCAGCTGGATTGCGAAGTCCCACACCTGCATATTCGTCTTGCCGGGCGTGTATTGGACCACCGCGTACTCGCCGGGTTCCATGGGTTTCATCGGCCAAAGCTTATAGAGGCCGTCCTGCGTCTCCTGCTTGCGGAAAACCTGGACTTCTATGGGCTCCTCAATGACCTCTTTGGTGACCTGAACTATGGTTATTTTCTCGACGATGCGGATGCCATGATCCGGCGTGAGCTTGACGATTCCGAAGCGTTCCTCGGCCGAAAGCTGGATATAGAATTCCTGCTCGGGATTGTTGAGGATATTCTGCGAATGCAGCCCGTCCAGCTCGAGAGTGGCCTTTCCGCTTACCGCTGGAATCGGCGTCAGAACCTGAAGAACGGTGCGCCCTTTGTGATTGTGTACCTTGGATTCGGCCACCTTGATGGGCTTGACGGTGTTGTCTTCCACATAATACACACCGGGGTCCTGGGGGATTTTGGCAACTTCGGCGCGGACCTCGCGCACGGCTTTCTCCTCTTCGACGACTACTTTGGTTTCGTCGGCGAGTTGAGACTGGCGTTCGGCCACTTCGGATTCGGTGCGCTTCAGGTCCACCAGGTCGAGTGGCATCTCTTCCCACTGGCTGCGCTCCACGCTGTAGTAGCGCACGCGATCTGTTTGTACCTGATACTCGCGCACCAAATGAAAGCCGCCATCCTTCAGGTAGAGCTTGATGTTGGCCGCGAAGGCCGCCAGCGTCAGAACAAACAGCGCAATGATTGCCCGCCGCATATCCTCTATACGACTAGTGTAGCGCCTTCGGCGTTTCATGTTCTTATAATGAGGTCTTATGAAATATCGCAAACTGGGAAGGACCAACTTCGAAATCAGCGAGATGGGCTATGGCGCGTGGGGCATTGGCGGAATGCAGTGGCTGGGCGGAAGCGACGACGAGTCGCTAGCGGCACTGCGCCGCGCCATCGAGCTGGGTTTGAATTTTATCGATACAGCGCTGGCGTATGGCGAGGGGCACAGCGAACAACTGGTGGGACAAGTGGTGCGCGAAGCCGGCCGCCGCATCTATGTGGCCACCAAGGTTCCGCCGAAGAACGAATTGTGGCCGGCGCGGCCCGGCATCGGCATCGAACAGGTGTTTCCGTACGATTACATCCTGCGCTCGACCGAACGCAGCCTCAAGAATCTGGGCGTGGAGACCATCGATCTGCAGCAGCTGCACGTATGGAATCCGGAGTGGATCGCGCGCGACGAGTGGCGGCGGGCGCTCGAAGAGTTGAAGCGCTCCGGAAAAGTGCGCGCGGTGGGAATTTCGATCAACGACCATCAGCCGGATTCGGCGCTTGAAATAATCGAGACCGGCTTGATCGACACGGTGCAGGTGATCTACAACATTTTCGATCAGAGCCCGGAGCGCAGCTTATTTCCGCTGGCGATAGCGCGCGATATTGGAGTGATCGCGCGCGTGCCGCTCGACGAAGGCAGCTTGACCGGCAAGATCAATGAGCATACGCGGTTCCCGCCGGGCGACTTCCGGGAAGAGTACTTCCAGGGAGACCGGAAGAAGCAGGTGCGGGAACATGTGGAGAGCCTGCTGCGCGATCTCGGCGTGGATGCGGCCAGTCTGCCCTCCATCGCCTTGCGCTTCTGCCTTTCGCATCCGGCAGTATCCACGGTGATTCCCGGAATGCGCAGCCTGCGGAACGCGGAGGCCAACTGCGAGGCGCCCGATAAGGGTGCGCTGTCGCCAGAAACACTGGCGGCGCTCCGGCGGCACGCCTGGGACCGCAATTTCTACGACTAACCGCGGGAGGCTGAAACCGCCGGCCGCAAACTCATGCCTGACCCTCTATCCGTGGCCGAAGTGCATCAGCCAGCCGAGGCCCACGAGCGCAACCGCGAAACAGCCGAACACGTACAGCCCGTAGCGCAGCCGTTCGCGGTCGTCGCGCTTAGTGACCACTCCCATGACGATGGAGGTGAACAAGGCAAAAAGCAGCGATGCCTCAAAGTGGGAAAGAGTCATCTTGAACATCAGCTCTTCCTCCCTGCCGCGATTTCAAAGGCATCCACCATGGCCAAAATGTTGAGCAAGCCGGCGGTGACCAGGAACTTTGTGCCGTAGTCGTGCACCATTCCGGCCACGTCGGGTTGATTGTAGCCCAACCAGACGGTAAGCAGATACAAGATGCCGGATGCCAGGTCGCCGATGAAACCGCCGGTGTTGATCAGGATGGTCAGCAGGTCGCCGCTTTGCGGCTGAAACATCGCCCCGCGCATCATCAACCCGCAAAGATACATCAGGGTGATGGAGACCAGTAACAATACGGCTCGGCCAGGGCGCTTGAGCAGAAAATGCCCCCCGCCCGGAACCAACCAGCCAAGCGCGACAGGGCCGGCCCAGACACTCAAGGGCGGCATAGGGTCCTTGGGTTGCGTTTGTTTTGCCATTTCTCCGATTTTAGCAGGTCGGAGGCGCTCGTCGAGCGGCCGGCAGGCCCAGGCCCGCCCAGGCAGTGGTGTATCCTGAAAGGCAACTCGCGTAAAGAAGGCCGATGTGGTCGGAGAGTATCCGCCGGGCAGAGCCCGGCTTGCAACCACGCTTGCAATCGCGCTTGCGGTCGCGCTGGCAGTCGCGCTAGCGGTCATGCCCGCGGTTGCGCCCGCATGGGCCGGCGACGCGATTGAGCCGCTCAATATCAAGCCCGGCCTTTGGGAGATTACCCTGACTGTCCGGACCAGCGGGCTGCCGCCGATGCCGCCGGAAGCCTTGGCGAAATCGACCCCCGAGGAGCGTGCCAGGATCGATGCAAAGGCCAGGGAGAGGGCGGCGGAGGGACCGCGGACCTCCGTCAAGAGAAGCTGCCTGGACGAGAAAGAGCTCCGTCAACCGCTAATGCTTGCGTTTGGCGGCGGCCAGGGCTGCCGCCAGACTGTAGCCAGCGCGTCTCGCACCGGGCAGGAGATTCACGTGGATTGCGGTACAGGGGCGCCACGCGGAGGCGGAACTGTCCGGATCGAAGCCAGGGATCCCGAGAATGCGAAGGTCCTCTCAGATTGGTCCGCGACGGATGGCGTCCGCACGATGAAGATGAGTTCGACGGCTATTCTCAAGTGGCTCGGCGCGGATTGTGAATCAGGCCTTCCGGCCCCGCCCAAGGCCGTTGCGCCTAACGCCGCTACGCCCCCGCCGGCTGCAGCTAAGCCCGCACCGGCAGATGCGGGTTATTACTACAAACTTGGCAAAGAGCAGGCCGCCCGGAACGATCTCTGGGGGGCTTTGCGGTCGCTTAGCGAGGCCATCGAACTGAATCCTCAGAATGCCACTTTCTACAACGCAAGAGGTTACGTTTACCTGCGCTTGCAGAATTTCGCCAACGCGATATCGGAGTTCTCCCACGCTATTCGTCTGCGCCCGCAATATCCAAACGCTTACCGCAACCGTGCAATTGCGCGGCAGCGCTTAGACGACGAAGAGGGGGCCGCGGCGGATAACCGGAGGGCCGCGGAGTTGGAGCATGGGCGCTGAGACCGATTTTCACATCCCCTCTAAGCCACACCCGCCCATGTGATACCATGCTCTGCCAGTGCCTTCCAAGAGCCTGGCGCGCCCGCTGGCCGTCCTGTTCGCCATCAATATCCTCAACTTCTACGACCGCCAAGTGCTGGGCGCGCTGCTGGAGCCGATTCGCAAAGAGTTCCACCTTTCCGACACGCAACTGGGCGCCCTGGGTACCCTGCCGATCGTGCTTTATGCGCTGGTCGGGTTGCCCCTCGGTCGGCTGGCCGATTCCGGGAGCCGCAAAAAATTGCTGGCAGCCGGCGTAGCTGTCTGGGCGTCCCTCACCGGATTGGGCGGACTGGTACAAAGCTACCTGATGCTGTTGGTTTCGCGGCTGGGCGTGTTCGTGGGCGAAGCCGCCTGCGCACCGGCCGCCACCAGTTGGATCGGCGATCTTTTTCCGGCGGATCGGCGTTCGCGGGCACTGGCCACCTTCATGCTCGGAGTGCCCATCGGCGGCGCGCTCAGCTACGCCATCAGCGGACCAGCGGCACAAGCCTGGGGGTGGCGGGCGGCCCTGGTGGTGGCGGCGCTGCCCGCGGTGCTGCTCATACCGGCATTGTTGAGCCTCGATGAACCGGCGCGCGGAGCCAGCGAGGCGCGGCTCCCGGCGGTGGCCACGGCCCCGCCCGTCCATTCCAGCATGTCCATTTTGCGCATCCCCACCATGTGGTGGATCATTGCGTCGGGCGCGCTGGTGAACTTCAATCTCTACGCGCTGGCCACTTTCTTTCCGGCCTTCCTGACGCGCTATCATGGCCTGTCGGTCGGCCAGGCGGGCTTGTGGGCAGGCGTTGGATACGGTGCGGCGGGCATCGCGGGCGGGCTGATCGCAGGCGCCTGGGGCGACCGTGTGATCTACATACGAAAGGACGGGCGCATGCTTTCGGCTGCCGCCGCCGCACTGGTAGCGGCGCCCCTGGCGCTGGTTGGCATCCGGCAACCGGCTGGCCGCGCGGCGGCCTCCATCGCCCTGATCATGATTGCGTATGGTTTTCTGACCACCTATTATGGGCTGGTGTACGCGGCGATTCACGACGTCGTGGCGCCGGCCGTGCGCGCCACCGCTATGGCGGTTTATTTCCTGGCAATGTATCTGTGCGGCGCATCGTTCGGACCGCTCATCACCGGACAACTCAGCGATTACCTGGCGCGCAGGGCAGCTCATGCGGCCGGTGCAGCGGCGGCCGGCGCAGCGTACCGGGCCATCGGGCTGCACCAGGCGATGTACGTGATCCCGGCGATATCGGTAGCCCTGGCCATGGTGCTGTACGCCGGATCGCGCACCATTGCGGCCGACATGGCCCGGCGGGATGAAGCCGGACCGCGCCCCGTAGTACAATCCGCCCGATGAAAGCGCTGATCTTTTCGGACATACATGGCGACCTCCGCGCGCTGGCGCGGCTAATGGACACCGAAGCGGATTACTATGTGGCCGCCGGCGACCTGGTGAACTTCGGGCGGGGCCTGGACCGCTGCGGCGAGATCCTGGCCCGGCGCGCGGACCGCGTTTATGTGCTACCCGGCAACCACGAAACGGCGGCGCAGATTGCCGGCCTATGCCGCGACTTCGGGTTGCACGACTTCCACGAGCGGCACGCGCAGTGGGGCCGATATACGGTGGCCGGGCTGGGCTATTCCAATCCAACGCCCTTTCATACGCCCGGCGAATACAGTGAGGCGGAACTGGAAGCCAGACTGGAAGCCTTCGCGGGATTCGCGCCCCTGGTGCTCATCTGCCATTGCCCGCCGCATGGCACGGCCCTCGACCAGGTCCGCCCCGGCTTGCATGCCGGCTCCACGGCCGTGCGCGATTTTCTGCTGCGCGAGCAGCCTGAGCATTTCTTTTGCGGACATATCCACGAGGCCGCCGGCGCGCGGGTCGCGATAGGCAAAACCCAGGCGATGAACGTGGGCAAGCAAGGCTGGATGCTAGATCTGGAATGAACGACGCGGGAGGAAGCGCCCGTCCGCGCCCGATCCCTGGTTGCACGCCTCTCAATCCAGAAACAGGTCGCGCCGCAACGGCTTGCCCGGCGACACCGCATAACGCGAAAAGTCCGTCACACCGGCGCCGGCCAATACGTCTTCGTCGATGAAGAAATTGCCGGTAGTCGTGCGGCTGTCCTGGGTCAGAATCTGCCAGGCGGCATCGGCCATGATGTCGGGCGTGCGCCCGCGCTCCGGTTCGGCGCCCGGAATCACCTGCAGCGCCACAGTGGCGATGATCGTGCGCGGCCACAGCGCATTCACTGCAATGCCCTGGCTGCGGAATTCCTCCGCCATGCCCAGCACGCACATGCTCATCCCGTACTTCGCCATAGTGTAAGCGACGCACGGCGCGAACCATTTGGCGCGCATATCGAGCGGCGGCGACAATGTCAGGATGTGCGGGTTGGCCGCCTTGGCAAGATGCGGCAGGCAGGCTTGCGAACACAGAAACGTGCCGCGCAGATTCACTCCCAGCATCAGATCGAAGCGCTTCATGGGCGTCTGGAGCGTGCCCGTCAGGCTGATGGCGCTGGCATTGTTGACCAGGATATCGATGCCGCCGAAACGCCGAAACGCCTGCTCCACCGCGCCGTAGACCTGATCCTCGAAGCGGATATCCACGGCCAGGGGCAGGGCGTGGCCGCCCGCCGCTTCGATCTCGGCGGCGGCGGTGTGGATGGTGCCAGGCAGCTTGGGGTGCGGGTTATCGGTCTTGGCGGCGATCACGACGTTAGCGCCGTCTCTCGCCGCGCGCAACGCGATCGCCAATCCGATGCCGCGACTGGCGCCCGATACGAAGACGGTTTTACCGGCTAGTGTGGGCATGCGGGTTCATTATAGCCGAGCGCCGGATATCGGGACGGCATCGGAGCGCGCTCCGCCTTCAGACGTCTTCGAGTTCGTATCCGGCGGCCAAGCGCTGCCGGCGCAGTTCTTCTTCGGCCCAGAACCAATCCTCGTCCTTGCTTCCTTCCGGCGACCCTCGCATTTCCCAATGCCAGTGGGCCAGGCGGCCGAGCTCTTCGCGATCGACCACTTCTTCGTTTACCGGGGCTTCCAATTCATATTGCAGGGCGGCGGGCATACATTGGCCTCCTTCCAGGATTATGACGCACAAGATTCAAGTAATCAAGGGCCCGTTAGTCCGATTCAGCCCGCATCCTGCTATCCTGAATAACGGCAGCGCCGACTATGGCGAAAGATGTAGCGCCGGTGCAGTTGAAGCCCGAGACCTTGCAGGCCTTCGCGACGTATGTACAGGAAGCCGAAGCCGCCATGGAACAGACGCTGCACGGCGATGCGTTTCTGTGGTCCGATGGCGATCCCAAGCGGGCCAAGCAGGTGCGCCAGGGAAAGATCGTAGCGCAGCTTTGGCAGGGCAAGAGTCCCGTTAAGGCGCCGGCCGGGTTAATCCACGACTGGATCGGCGCCGTGTTCATGCCAGGCGCGACCGTGGCGCGCACGCTGGCGTGCATTCAGGACTATAACAATCACAAGAATATCTATCAGCCGGAGGTGATCGACTCCAAGTTGATCTCCCAGCAGGGCAGCGACTTTCAAATCTACCTGCGGGTGCTGAAGAAGAAGATCATCACAGTGGTGCTCGACACCGATCATGACGTGCACTATTTCCACGCCGGCGGCGCGCGCTGGGGATGCCGTTCATACACCACGCGCACGGCTGAGGTGGATGACGCCGGTAAGCCAAACGAAAAGGTCCAGCCACCCGACGCCGGTTACGGGTTCTTGTGGCGCCTGGATACCTACTGGCGATTTGAGGAACGCGATGCCGGCGTGTACGCCGAATGCCGCGCGATTTCGCTGACGCGCGACATCCCCACGAGATTAGGGTGGATTATCGAGCCAATCGTCCGGAGCCTGCCGAAGGAAACATTGATTCATACCCTTAAGGCGACGCGGGATGCAGTATCCGGAGGAAAAATGTAGGCGCCGCCTCCGCGGGCGCAAAGATGTCGCGCCAGTCCAGCAGCCAGTTTTTCGCGTCACCCAGTCCAAGTTTCTTCCACCATGCATCCATTCCCGCTTGGTTCGTTCCTTCGATGGCCGCCTCTCGCGTGAGTCCGGCAGGCGGCGGAATAAGTTGCGCGGCGCGATCAAACAGCATGCCCCGGGCGAACGGCGGGAGCCGCTGGAACAGGCTGAGCAGGCTCAAAACATCTTTGGGGCGCGATTCGGACAGCACCGTTCCTAGCGCACTGGCGTCGTGGTATCCGGCGCCGCCGAAATCAAGCCGCTCGAGCGCCGACTGGAACGCGCTGCTCGAATCCTCGAAGAATGGCGTCCCCGGACCAACTCCCGGCCGCGTCAGCGCAGCGGCGCCCGCCGGTACGACTACCTTACGATCGCCGAGTTGGAACTGCACCCATCCCGACGTGACACGCAACCGGCCAGAGCCTTTTTCGTCCACCTGCACCGTAAACGCACAGCCCAGATCGATGGCTGTTGCGGACGGCGTATCCACATAGAGCGTCGCGGGTGGCGCCCACAGCCGCGCCGCGATGGTTCCGCTTTGAAGGGCGATCCGGTGGCGCCCTGCGCGGGTCGCAACAAGCCGCACGGTCGTGTCCGGCTCGACTTCGATGACTCCCATAAGACCCAAACGAAGCTTCGCCCGCGAACGTTTGTCTGTCTCCAACACTCCGCCGACGCCAATTCGTCCGTTGGAAGCGATGGGCTGGCGGTCTATCGTCGGACCGCCCGACAACGTCACTACCTTCCAGTCCGGACCCGGTTGCCATGCAGAGCGTAGGCCTATGCCCACGGCGATCGACAGGCACGCGGCGGCACCCAGCCAATAATATATGCGGTGCGACGCGCGGCTTTCGCGTACTGGAAAAGCTAATGCCGGCGCTTCCCGCGAGAAGCGTCCCAGCGACTGCTCCCAGCGTTGCAACTCGGGATCCGGCTGCCCGGCCTTGTCCCATAGATATTGATCCGGATCCGGCTCCATTACCGCGTACCTCCTTTCAGCCGGGTGCGAAGAAGCTTCACGCCGCGGTGCAGATTCACTCTCACCGAGTCGGGCGTGAGACCGGTCAGTTCGGCTATTTCCGGCCCCGTCAGCCCTTCGACAAACCGCAGAACCAAGGTCTCTCGATACGCCTCCGGCAAACGGCGAACCTCCGCGAGCAGGAACCAGGCCCCTTCGTCGTTCGGCGCGCGCGCAGGCGACACCGCGGTATCGGATTCCAACCGATCCATAAAGTGACCGCGGCGCAGATGATCGGCCGACTGGCGGAGAGCGATTTGCCGGAGCCATCCGCCGAAAGCCAATGGATCGCGCAATGCATCCAGCTTGCGCCACGCTTGCAGAAAGACCTCCTGTGCAAGATCGTCTACGTCGCCCGGAGGCACGTGCGCCAGGAGCACGGCATGCACCATGCGGAAGAACTGGCGGTACAATTTGCTGAAAGCGGCATCGTCGCCGGCGCGCGCTGCGCCGACCATATGCCGCAATTCGACTGACCCGTCTGCTATGATGTTCTCCCTTTGCCCGCTTTCGGGATGGCGAAGGATCTACCCAGCCCTGAAGTTGCTTGTCGACCTGACGCTGATCTTAAAGCTGCAATGCAGCTCTCCATCTTCTCCTCGGCCCAACGGCTGAAATGTCCGGATCCTCCACCCACTGAAGAGGATAACCCGCTCCCCCCATGGTGAAAAGTGCATGTGCGCCGGAACGTGCATTCCAGGGTACGATCCCCGGAAGGATGGTGAGCAGCTCAAACCGGCCATCGGCATCGGTCTTCATCCAGCCATAGAGGCGCTGCGGAAATTCCGCGTGGTTCTTGCCGTAGTAGCCTTGAACGTCTGTATTGTAGGCATAGACGGTTACACCCGCGGCGGATGTCTTGCCGTCCGAAGCCAGAACGCCGCCGCTTACGATTAAAGACCGGCCCGGTTCGTCCTCTCCGGCGATCTGCGTCCGCCACGACAACTGACTCGGAGCCGGCCGCCGGATCATGACCAGCCCGCGGTGGGCGCACTTTCCGTTGGGTTGAAGCATATTCGCCGCCTTTTCATATAAAGGACGGGTCGACTGGGTTCGAGTGTTAACGCACCTGCCCCACAATCTTTCGCATTGCCGCTTCAAACCTGCTTGCCTCTTCCTCTCGATCCTCCTGGACAGGAACGTGCCAGGTGTCTCCGGAGTAAAATGCAATCTCCAAGCCGCCATCCTCGCCAGTCCGGACGCACCGCACTCCAGCAATCGACGCCAGGCGGGCCGAATGGCTGACCGTGCCGTATCGTTCGTAACGCCTCTTGTTACGCTCGGTGATCCAAAGCAACCGCCGCGGAGTTACTAACACGAGATCGGCGGCCGGCCAGTGGTTCCGCCGGAACCAGAAGAATCGGCGCGTTCCGCGAACCGCCGGCTCGAAAAACTGCGCCAACGGCGCTTCTCCAGTGAGCAGTTCCGCGGATCGCGCATAACCGAACTTCAGATCGAGCGGTTCGCCGAAGGCGGCTGTGGAAGAGGGCTGGTGGATTGGCAGCGCCGGCAGCCAGCGGTCCTGGAGGGTCCGCACGCACTTCTCGACCGCGCCGCGTGCGCGCGTGTTGTAAGGCAACTGTACGTGGCCGCCATCCCAGGTGAGGACGACCCAGCCAGTCAGCAGGATGCGGCCCCACTCGATGCGCTCGATACGATCGAGCGGCACTCGGATTGTTGGTTCGCCCGCCGCCGGATGTGGCACTACCAGCGCCTCGCGGCCGCTCAGGAGCAGAATCCGCGCGGGATATCTGCGGCGGCCTAACCAGTCCACATCGTCGCGCGGCAGAAACACGCCGGCGTCGAACGGGCCGAGATCGGGCGGCAAAACGAAGTCGGCTGGAACTTGGGAGAGCGCCGGTATCGCGAACGAAAAACGATATTGCCGGGAATCGACGCCAGTCCCGTCGGGGATCGAAATGGGAGTCACCCGCGGCCCTCATCCAGCCGGGCCAGATCGTCGAGAATCGCCTGACGCTCCCCGGTTGCCACGGGCCCGCCGGACATTAACCGGGCCGCCTGCGCCCTGTAGGCATCCGCCGCGGCGTCGAATCGTAACTGGAGTTCCGCCAAGGCGCCGCGCGCCCAGTTTTCGACCAGCCGCCCGTGCGTGTTGAATGCCTGCGCGAGCGGCTCTTCGAGAACCATTTGCAGTTGACCGTGAATCCGTTTTCGCGACAGCGCTTTCGGATACCGAATCCATGGGCGTTGGAAGTCCCCGTTCACGGGTGGCAGATCGAAGCGCGGCATTTCGTGGATGGCGCGCAGAAGGTCCTCCTCAGGCGGCGCATCGTTACTGCCCAGCCTCTCGGCGGCCCGCTGCAATGCCTCCGCCAGCGCGCGGGCGAGTTCCTGCAGATGTGTATACACCTGGGTTGCGGCTGAGGCCGTCTTGGCGATGGCCTTCGCGACGGCGGCGCCCGCGTCCGTCCCGTTCGCCGAGGTGCCGGACCACACCTCCAGCAGTGCATCCGCGGCATCGTTCAGCGCAGCCGGCGTCAATGCTCGTACTTCGCCGGAGGAGCGCAGACAGAACACCCTGGCCTGTTCGAGTCCGCCGGCGGACTCGCGCAAGCCGCGCTCCAGGGTAAGGAGCTCCTCTTGCGCCGGCCCTTGGCTGGTTCCACTCCTGTTCAGTTTGGCCTGGAGCGCTGCTGCCACCGCCTCATGCAACGCGGCGGTTTTCCTGCGGCTGGATTCCTGCGCGAGCTGCTGATGTTTCTCGTAGAGCGGCGCGATCTCCCCGGAAAACCACTGCTCCAGGAGATGCGCGTGCGCGGCGGCCGTGCTGACCGGGTGTACGCCGATCTCCACACCCAGGTGCGTACGAAGCTGCTGGGCGGTGTATTGGAGCGCGGATTCCAGATCGGAAGCCGACAGCAGGTCCGCCTTGCTCAGCAGGACTTTCACCGGAATAGCCGCCTCAAAGAGGCGCAGGATGGTCGAGAGATCCTCGTCGTTCAGCGGACTTCCCGCGCCGATCAGTACCACGCCGAGATCGCATTGCGGCAAATACGCTAACGTCTCGGCGGCTCCCGCCGTCGCCAGCGAACCCAGGCCGGGCGTGTCCACAAATGCGAGCCCGGTTCGCAAACGTTCGGAAGGCAGTTCCACCACCAGGCGCACGACACCTTTGCCGTTGGCGGGGTTATGCGTCTCACTCACGAACTCCGGCAGCCGCTCGATGGGCAGCCGCTCCACCCTGCGATCCGCAAACGTGACCGTCAGTAACGCTTGGGCGCCGTGGACCAGCCTCGTGGGGACAGCCGTAATCGGATTCACCCCGACCGGGAGTGCCGTGGTCTGCAGGACGTGGTTCAGCAGAGACGACTTTCCCGAGCTGACCCTGCCGAACACTGCGATCTCAAACCGGTTGGATTCCAGGCGCTCCACAATCATCGAGAGGCGGGGACGCAGCTCCACCAGTCCGCGGTCTGCGACGATTCGATCCATCAGCCGCAGCAGGTCGAGTCCTTCCCCGGCTTGCTGCAGGTGCTCCAGCCGGGCCTGGAGGTCGGCCGCTGGCCCATCCGCCAAGGCCGCGCCCAGTCTCTCCAGCAGACCTTCCAGCTCGGCGCAAAGCCCGTCGAGTTGAGGCGTCACACTCTCCGGGAGCGGACCATAGCCGCGCAGATAATGGGGAGCCATCTCCTGCACCGCAATGCGCACGAATGTCAGAGTTACCCGGATGGAGTGGAGAGCGCCGAGGGCGGGCGACTCGGAGACGATACCCAAACCATCCATAGCGCGCGCTAGTTGAACGCGGAAGCGGGCTATGTAACTCCGAACCAACTGCACCTGAGGGGGAGAGAGATCCGCAACGTACTTCGGGAAAATGGATTTCGATTCCGAAGCGCTGAGTATGGCTTCGATTTCCGACAGAAGCTTATCGGCGTATTGGGCGTGGCTGAAAAGCCGCCGCCGCTGCGCCTCGTTCAACGGACTTTCGGTCGCCATGGGGGATCGTCCTTTGTAGGAGTCATCTGCCCAATGGGCGGTTCAAGGTGAACTCCAACACCTCAACTCCCCATTATCGCTCGAAAGGCGCCGAGGGTACGGACGGCCGGAGCGATAGAACGCGCCAGGCGCTGGAGACGACCCTTGGCTCACTGGCGTTTACCCAAATGTTAGAAAAAGCACTGGCATTCGCTTGTGAAAAAAGTGCCTTATGCCCGCCGGATCTGTAACCAAAGTAACAAGGCGATTTTCGCCGCACGTAACTGATAACGTGTCTCGCGCGCCCAAGAGGAAGAGGAGAGGGCCAGGATGCCAACCGAAGCTGTTCCTTACGGTCACAAGACTCAGCGACCGTCACCCGTTCCCGAAGTTCACATTCTTTGGATCACCGCCGGTCTCGGCTGCGACGGCGACTCCGTTTCCGTTACGGCAGCCACCCAGCCCAGCATCGAGGACGTCCTTCTGGGGGCCATTCCGGGACTACCCAAGGTCCACCTGCACAATCCAGTCCTCGCTTATGAGAATGGCGGCGATTTTCTGAAGTATTGGTATCTCGCGGAGGAAGGCAAGCTCGAGCCGTTCGTGCTCGTTGTAGAAGGCTCCGTTCCCAACGAGAAGATAAAAAAAGAGGGCTATTGGGCCGCGCTCGGAACAGATATGGATACCGGCCAACCCATCCCGACCACCGACTGGATCGATCGGCTTGCTCCCAAAGCTACCGCGGTGGTGGCCATCGGGACCTGCGCGGCGTTCGGCGGCATCCACGCCATGCAAGGCAACCCGACCGGCTGTATGGGTTTGGCCGATTACCTCGGTTGGGACTGGCGGTCCAAGGCGGGACTGCCCATCGTCAATGTTCCCGGTTGCCCGGTCCAGCCGGACAACTTCATGGAGACAGTCCTCTATCTGTTGTATCAACTGGCTGGCCTCGCTCCCATGATTCCGCTCGACGACGAGTTACGGCCCACGTGGCTGTTCGGCCAAACCGTACACGAAGGCTGCGACCGCGCCGGCTATTACGAACAGGGCGACTTCACGACCGAGTACGGTTCGCCTAAGTGCATTGTGAAACTGGGCTGTTGGGGCCCGGTGGTCAATTGCAATGTCCCCAAGCGCGGCTGGATGGCGGGAATCGGCGGCTGCCCCAATGTAGGCGGCATCTGTATCGGCTGCACCATGCCCGGCTTCCCGGATAAGTTCATGCCGTTCATGGACGAACCTCCCGGCGCCATGCTATCGACAAACGCTGTCCTGGTTTATGGCCGGGCACTTAGGACTTTGCGCTCCTTCACTAATGCGACTCTCAATAAGGAACCGAAGTGGCGGCACGCGCATGGCGAACTAACCACCGGCTATCGCCCGAGGACTTACTAACAGGCAAAAGGAGCCGTCGAATGGGCACCATAACTGAAACGATTACAGACACACCCGCAAAACCCCGAAAGCTCGTGGAGATGAACTGGGACCCGATTACCCGCATTGTGGGCAGTTTGGGGATCTTTACCAAGATCGACTTCGAGAACCGGCAGGTCGCCGAGTGCCACAGTACTTCTTCGATCTTCCGAGGCTACAGCATCTTCATGAAGGGCAAGGATCCGCGGGATGCCCACTTCATCACCAGCCGGATCTGTGGCATCTGCGGCGACAACCACGCCACTTGCGCCTGCTACGCCCAGAACATGGCTTTCGGCGTACGCCCGCCCGCATTGGG
>DATKFU010000215.1:0-4784 GCA_035511215.1 Bryobacteraceae bacterium
AAGCTCTTCTTGCGCCTTGCCGAACAGGCCGTGATTGTGGGACCGGCGCCCTACAGATCAATGGTCAAATGCTATGCCGATGCTGCCGAAAGCCGGCCACAAGCTGTAGGGGTCACCTGAGTGAAATGGATACCCCAATTAACGAAAACTTGTCCGCCTCGGCTAGGCGACCCGACAAACTCTCTCCCCCGGCCGGGGACCGTACTCCTTGTTACAAGTCCGGGATCCTTGTGCACCGCGCAGGATCTGGTGTACACGCACGTGGACAGTTTGCGGACTTGTGGCCGCGGTCGCGGGTATGGGCGCAAAACCTAGCGCGGGTCCCCCGCAAATACCATCATCTGCATTTTTGAGTAAATGGCCGGCGTTCAGACAAATCTTGCCATAAGGCGCTAAAGCGCGCCGAGTTATTTGAAGCGAATGCAGCCAGCGGCCACCAAACTGCTCTGCACGTGAATATCTCGACTGTTTGCGAGCAGTGTTTTATTACGAAAGCGCCCGGACGATATCTTATAGATATGAGCGCTGAAAGAGTGTCATGCGCGGCTTCAGAGGTAACTCCGGTCTTTTTACTGTAAGGTTGTCGATTAGCGCTAAATACCGTTGGACGGTTCCGGCGCTATTCATCCTGGCTGCCAGTCAGGCTCTCGGGCAGCCGGTTGGCACGGTCGCCGTCGCGCCGTCCCAGCTTCAGTTTCCCACCGCCCAGGCAGGATACATAAGTGGGCCGGAAGGGATGACCGTAACAAACAACAGTGCGACGCCTGTTACAGGGATCTCCATCTCTATCTCCGGGGACTTTTCGTACAAGACCACTTGCCGCACATCGCTCGCCGCCGGCGCAAGTTGTCAAGCCAGCATTACCTTTGCCCCGGCCGCTTCCGGATTGCGTTCCGGGAGCCTCGCCATCACTTACACCGGCCAGGCAACTCCAACGGTGGCAAACCTGTGGGGCCAAGCCTATGCGCTGGTCTCGATAGCAATCACGCCGCAGACGGCTTCAATTCCGATCGGAGCAGGCCAGCAGTTTCATGCGCTCGGCTCTTACAGCGATGGCAGCATTCAGGACATCACCGCATTGGCCACCTGGACCTCGTCAGATACAACGAAGCTGGCGGCCGGCAATTCAGGGGTGGCTACGGGTATCGCGGCCGGAAGCGCAAGGTTAACCGCGGCATGGACGACAGTCGCCGCCAATACCAGTGTGAACGTGACGACGGCCAAACTGGTCTCCATGGCGGTAGACGCGATCTATCCTTCCCTGCCACAGGGATACGCGCAACAGTTCAACGCCATCGGATCGTACTCCGACGGCACCCAACTGATACTCACGAATCAGGCCGCATGGATATCCTCGGCGCCCCTGGTGGCCGCGGCAAGCACGACGGGCCTCGTGAGCACGCTCGCGCCCGGGAGTGCATCAATTACCGCGGCGCTCGGTTCGGTCAGCGCATCGGCACCTCTTACGGTTACCGGCGCGACCTTGCAATCGATCGCTATTTCGCCGGCCACAGTGGCGATGACAAGGCACACTATTCTGCAACTGCAGGCTACCGGCACGTACTCGGACGGGAGCACGCGCAGCCTAACGAACCTGACATCATGGTCCTCATCGGCCATGAATGTTGCGACAGTGAGCGCGATCGGCCGCATCAGTAGCGCGCAAGCCGGATCCGGCACTATATCTGCAAGCTTTGCCGGACTCACCGCGTCCACGGGTGTAACGGTCGGTTCGGGCCGTCTTACAAGCATCGCCGTCGCGCCAGGCAAGCTATCGATGCCGGCCGCCGCATCTATACAGTTCACCGCCATCGGGACATTCAGCGACGGGTCTTCCCAGGATGTGAGCCTGTTAGTGCATTGGACATCCTCGGCCGCGGCGGTGGCCACGGTGGCGGACACCTTACAATCGGAGGGTTTGGCGAACGCCCTAACCGCGGGGAGCGCCACTATCACGGCCTCTTACATGCCGGCGATTTACGGAAAAGCGGCTATGGCGGTGGATACGGCTGTGCTGGTTTCAATCGCCATTTCGCCCGCGACCCGCACTGTTGCGGAGGGAACCGCGCTTCAATTCTACGCCACAGGCACGTTTGACGACCAGACGACTCGCAACCTTACGCAATCGGTGATGTGGTCCTCCTCAAATCCCAGTACACTGTTCATCGGCAACGCCGCGGGCGCCCAAGGGTTCGGCTATGGACTGGCCGCCGGAGAGAGCACGGTCACCGCAACGCTCGGCTCAGCCGCCGGTTCGACGCCGTTCAGCGTGGCCGCACCTGATCTGATTTCGATCGGCGTCAGTCCGCAGAACGAGACGGTCGTAGCGGGCGACACGCAGCAATTCACGGCCACCGGAACCTATGCCAACGGTTCCACGCAGGATCTGACGGCGGCAGCCACCTGGAGTTCTTCGTCGCCGGGCACGGCGACTGTCAGCAACTCCCCTGGGACTGGAGGATTGGCGCTTGGGGTGGCCCAAGGGCAAGCCACGATCACCGCCGCTTCAGGCGCAATTTCGGGTTCGGGGCCATTGATCGTGACTCCGGCTCAACTGGTTAGCATCGCGGTCACGCCACCGAATCCGACGATAATGGCGGGAGGCAGCCAACAGTTCACCGCCATCGGGACTTACACGGATGGCAGCACGCAAGGCCTCACCACTACGGCCACCTGGAGCGCAAGCCCCGCCGCGGAAGCCACGATCAGCAATGCGGCGGGCAGCCAAGGGCTGGCGCAGGGCCTGGCAGTGGGTACCGCAAGCATCACGGCCGCGTCCGGCGCCATCAACGGCGCCGCCGTTCTGGCCATCAACCCCGCGCCTCCGCAACTCACAAGCATTTCCGTCAGCCCGTCCAGCGCCACGATCTTCGCCGAATCCACGCAGCAGTTTGCCGCAACCGGCACTTACTCGGACGGCAGCACCCAGAACATCACCGCCACCGTAACCTGGAGCGTCAGCTCCAGCGCTGTCGCCAACATTAGCAACAGTCCCGGCAGCCAAGGCCTTGCGCAGGCGCTGGGCGCGGGATCGGCGACGATTACCGCCACAGAGGGTACGATCACGGCTACCGCCCAACTCTCCGTCATGCCGCTCCTTACAAGCATCACGGTCTCCCCGGCCACAGCCAGTATCAGCATGGGCGGTACGCAGCAGTTCACGGCCACCGGCAACTACTCGGACGGCAGCACGCAGGATCTGACCGCCACGTCGATCTGGAGTACAAACCCCGCCACGGTTGCCACCATCGGTAATGCAAACGGTAGCCAGGGACTCGCCCAAGCCGTAGGCGCAGGATCCAGCACCATCACCGCATCCTTCGCATCGACTGCCGGCTCCGCAATCCTGACGGTAGGCGCCGCTCTAACCGGCATCGCTGTGACGCCGGCAGATCCGACCGTCCCAGCCGGTTTGAGCCAGCAGTTTGCCGCCACCGGCACGTACTCCGATGGCTCGACCCAGGACCTCACCACTCAAGCGACGTGGTCGGCTGCGCCCGCTTCTATCGCGACGATCGCCCTAAGCGGGCTGGCGCAGGCACTGACGCCAGGTCCGGCAACCATCACGGCGATGCTCGGCACAATCTCAGGCTCGACGGCGCTAGCGGTTTCAGCGCCAATACTCGTCACCTTGGCCGTCTCGCCTCCCGAGCCGACGATCCAAGTTGGCACTTCGCAACAGATCTACGCGACCGGCACCTATTCCGACGGCTCTACGCAGAACCTTACGTCGGCCGCGACATGGACCTCTCAAAGCCCCGCAGTGGCCACCATCGGGAGTTCAGGTGTGGCCAAGGCCCGGAGAGTAGGCACGACCACGATCGGCGCCAGCCTGGGCGGGATCGACGCTCCCGCGAATCCGTTTACGGTGGTGCCGGCGGCGGCGCCTCCGCCCGTTCGGATCTGCGCGCAGGCCGCGACGGGGCTACCAGCACTTCCCCCATCAGTGACGCTGCCCGCGCTCCCGCAGATCTGCACGGTTCCGTTGTACCCGGCGCCGACCAGCTTTGTGAACGTCAGTTCGGCCGCCGACCTACAGTCGGCGCTGAACGCAGCGCAGTGCGGCCAGTCGATCAGCGTGCAGGCAGGCGTTCAATACGACGGCAATTTCACTGTGCCGGCGCTGGCTTGTCCGAGCTCCAGCCCGGTGCTGGTGGTGAGTTCGGCAATCGGTTCCATCCCGCAGTACACGATCCCTGTACGGACATTGGCAGGATCCAGTTCAGTTCCCACGCTGGCAACTCCGAACGACCTCCCGGTTTTGCAAATCAGCGACGGCGCCGCGGGCTGGTACTTCGCTGGAATCGAGTTCACTTTGACTCCTTCCGCGAACTCCGTCTATCCCATCGTGGCGATGGGAGATGCCACGACAAGCGTGGCTGCTCTTCCCGCTTACATTACGTTCGACAGATGCCTGGTGCATCCGTCCAGCACTATAACTAACTATGTGCGCGGCGGAATCGATTTGAGCGCCGTGTACGGCGCGGTGATTTTTTCCAACATTTGGGGAATCATAGCCGTGAGCCAGGATACGCAGGCTATCAACATCCAAAACACTACGGGGCCGATCCTGATTTCCAACAACGACCTAGAGGCCACGGGCGAGAATGTGATGACCAATACCTCCTGCGTGGCCACAGGATATGCCGGATCCGGCATTCCAAGCTGTCCGGCGCCGTCCGATATCACCGTCACACGCAACCACTTTATCAAACAGGCCTCCTGGCAGAACGCTCCGGCCGGCTGCATCAGTGGCGGCAGCCCCTCGTGCTACGATGTCCCCC
>DATKFU010000216.1:0-2378 GCA_035511215.1 Bryobacteraceae bacterium
AGGGGGGAAGCGACCAGTTCCGCAACCGTTTGCAACCCTTCGATGAGGTCGAGGACGCCCTGGTCGAACGCCTGGTCGCCGCCGAATTCAAAATGCGCTCCGTCCGCTACCTGGATGCCGGCCTGTTCCACTATTAGGCCGAAACCAACCCCATGCCGGAACAGTTCAACAAGGCCGGCGATTCCGCGTACTACAACTCTTTCTCCAAGCTGACGCGCTACGAGGGCTTCCTGCAGCGCGAGTTCTCCCGCGCCCTCCGCGACCTGTCCATGCTACAGAATGAGCGCCGCGCCCGGCTGGCCGAAGCTGATGCAGCTGCGGAAACTGAGTCGCGTCAACCGGATAGCCCCGCGGCGAACCCAAAAACGGAAAAAGCGAAACGAACCCAATTCCCCGCGCCGCCCCAAATTCCCAATCCGGACCCATCCCCTGCGGAATCGGAGGCCGCCTAACGGATCACTTTGGTGGGGCAGACCATCGCCTTTCGTGGTCTGCCGCCTTCGCCGTCCCACCGCAGCCTTACTACTCGTGCCGCAGGGCTGTAAGTGGATCTACCTTTGCCGCGCGGCGCGAAGGGATCCAGCAGGCCAGAAATGCGATGGCGGCGAGGAATACGGGCACGGCGGTGAAAGTTACTGCGTCGTGCGGGCGAACTCCGTATAGGAAGCTGGCCGAGATGTTAGCTACGGCCCATGCGGCGGCCAGGCCCAACGCCACCGCGATCAGCGTGAGTAGCATGCCCTGCTTGACGACAAGACGCCGGACTTCGCCGGCCTGCGCACCAAGCGCCAGACGGATGCCGATCTCACGCGTGCGTTTACCGACCGAGTAACTCATCACGCCATACAGTCCGACGGCCGCCAGCAGCAGGCCCACAAGGCCGAAAACGCCGAACAATGTGCCGGCCAGGCGCGGCAGAAAGAGCGCGTTGCGGAGGTGTTCCGCCATGGTTTCCGCGTTGAAGATGGCGAGGGTAGGGTCGAGCGAGTGAATCTCCCGCCGTACGGCCGCCGCCAGCGCCGCGGGACTGGCCACGGAAGCGGCCGAGGAGCGTACCAACAACGAATATCCCAGGAAGGATGGATCGCCGCCGATGCTCTGGTCGAGGGAGCGGAAGAGGATTGGCCGCAGTTCTTCGCCGAGGGTTCGGGACTTGATGTTTCTTACGACGCCGACGATCTCGTAAGTCACGCCGCCGCCAGTGACACGCCGGCCGATGGCGTTCTCGTGCTTGAATAACCGCTCGATGAACGCCTGGTTGACGACTGCCACCTGGACCCCTTTCGGGGCGGCGGGTGTTTCATTGGCTAAATCGCGTCCGGCAATGCGCGGGATGCCAAGGGTCTGGAAGTAGCCGGGGCTAACCATATAGAGATCCACGCCCGGGTCTGGGCCATCGGCATTCGGCCGGCCCTCCACGTGAAATTCGTCGCGCCGGCCGCCCAGCGAGAGCGGAACAACATCGGTACACGCGGCCGAAGCGACTCCCGGCAGAGCGGACACGCGCTGGCGCAACTGGGTGAGGAACTGCGCCGTACGCTCGGCCGTGTACCCATGCACCCGCGGATCGACCGACATCGCCAGCACACCGCGCGGCCGGAAGCCGATGTCCATAGCGGAGGCGCTTTGCAGGCTGCGCAGAAACAGCCCGGTGGCGCAAAGCAACACTAGCGATGTGGCGATTTGCGTGACGACCAGCACGTTACGCAAAGTCCAGCGGCGCCCGGGGCGCGCCAGCACATCCTCGCCTTTCAGCGCGCTTGCCAGCACGGTACGTGCGGCGGCCCATGCCGGCGCCATCCCGAACAGGATCCCGGCGCCGGCGCTGAGCGCGAAGGTGTAGAGCAGGACTCTCCAATCGACGGCCACGTTGAGGTCGAGCGGCACTGGCGCGGGGAAGCGGAAGGCCGATAACGCCTGGGTAGCCCATAGCGACAGAACCACCCCGAGCAGGCCGCCCGCCAGCGCCAGCAATACGCTTTCCGTGAGCATCTGGCGCATCAGGTGCCCGCGCGATGCGCCCAGGGCGAGACGCACCGCCATCTCCCTTTGGCGCCCGGAGGCTTGTGCCAGAAGCAGATTGGCGACATTGGCGCAGGCGATCAGGAGGACCAGCAGCCCGACCACCGTGAGTGCCGCGAGGAACATCACCACGGTGTTACGATCCCGCGGGGCCAATGAGCCGGCCGGCTCGAAGCTAAAGCCACCGTCCTTCTCCGCTTCCGGGAAGGTTTCGGCAAGATGCCTGGCGATGACGGCGAGATCAGCGGCGGCTTGCGGACGAGTGACGCCGGTCTGCAGGCGGCCGGCGGCGGTGATCCAGTGGTAGCCGCGCGATTGGTAGTTGGCGGTGTTGGGCAATAACTGATCCAGGTTGC
>DATKFU010000217.1:0-2593 GCA_035511215.1 Bryobacteraceae bacterium
GTACTCTTTGATGTGCTCCCGGCTGTGTCCTTCCGCAACATTCGCGGGAATTGAACCCGCCGCTCGCCGCAACTGGCTAGTCAAGCCGTAGAGTTCCTGCTTGGGGAACGACTGAGTTACGAGATAGACGGACTCAACCAATTCCATGCCACCTTGCCAAACCCGAAGATCTCTAAAGCCGCGCATTACCTACCGTCCACCCAGCACCCGGCACCCAGCACCCGTTCTTCACCGTAGCTTCAGCGTCGTCAGCGCGAACAGCGCCAACACCAGCCCGGCGATCCAGAACCGGGCGATGATTTTCGATTCCGTCCAGCCCAGCGCCTCAAAGTGATGATGCAGCGGGGCCATTTTGAAGATGCGCTTGCCGCGCAGCTTGAAGCTGCCTACCTGCAGGATTACCGACAGCGTTTCCAGTACGAAGATGCCGCCGATGAACAGCAGCAGGATCTCCTGCTTGATCAGGATGGCCACGATGGCCAGTGCGGCGCCCAGCCCCAGCGAGCCGACATCGCCCATGAAAATCTCAGCCGGATGGGCGTTGTACCAGAGAAAGCCGAGGCTGGCGCCCGTCATCGATCCGCAGAAGATGGTCAGCTCCGAGGTGCGCGCGTTGCGGGCGATTTGCAGGTACTCGGCCAGTGTCGCGTGGCCTCCGGCGTAGGTCAGTATAGTCAGCGCGCCCGAGGCGACCACCATCAGGCCGATGGCCAGGCCATCCAGACCATCGGTGAGGTTCACGCCATTCGACGAGCCCACGATCACTACCGCTACGAAGATGAAGAATGGCAGCACGCCCACAACATAGGTCCAGTTGTTCGCCAGCAACGAAGAGATCAGCAGCGTGGGCTTGAAGTTCTTCAGGAACGGAACGTTGGTCACTGTGGAATAGCCGCCGAAAGTGCGCATGAACATCAGCACGGCTGCCACGACGAAGGCCAGACCGACCTGGTACAGCATCTTGCGCCGCGCGGTCAGCCCCAGATTGCGGTGCTTGGCGACCTTGGAGTAGTCGTCCACGAAACCTATGGCACCGTAGGCCAGCAGCGTGAGGACCGCGATCCACACGTAGGAGTTGCGCAGGTCCGCCCATAGCAGCGTAGGGATTACGATCGAAACGATGATCAGCACGCCACCCATGGTGGGGGTGCCGGCTTTCTTCTGGTGCGACTTCGGCCCCTCTTCGCGAATGTACTGGCCGATCTGGAACTGGCGCAGCTTGCCGATCAGCCAGGGACCCAGGGCGATGCACAGAAATAATGCTGTGAGGCTGGCGAAAGCGGTCCGGGAGGTGACGTAACGGAATACGCGGAAACCCGAGACCAGCGGCGACAGCTTTTCGTAGAGCAGGAAGTACAGCATGGTTACGCCAGGACCTTCTCCATCGTCCGCTCGATTTGGACGCCGCGGGATCCCTTGAAGAGGATGGCGTCTCCGGGCTGGACCAGCAGGCGGACGAATTCGCCAGCGTCTTCGGGACGTTCAAAAAAGTGCACGGAGTGTGGCGGCATACCCGCGCGCACGGCTTCTTCGGCCATAAAGCGGGCCTCTCCTTGGACGGCGATGAACGCATCGAGGCCGCTTTCCGCGGCGCAGCGGCCCGCCTGCCGGTGCAGGAATTCGGCGGCGTGCCCCAGTTCGAGCATTTCGCCTAGAACCGCGATGTGGCGGCGCGCGGGCGTGGCGTGCAGCACGTCCAGCATGGCGTGGACGGCCTCGGGATTGGAATTGTAGCAGTCGTTCCAGATGATGACGCCGTTGTGCTCCAGGCGCTCGCCGCGCATTTTGCCTATGGTGAACGTGGCCACGGCTTCGCGCAGGCGTTCCAGCGGGATCTCGAATGCGCGCGCTACGGCCATGCCGGCCAGCAGGTTGAGGACGCCATGGCGGCCGGCCAGAGTGGTGTGGAAATCGTTTCCATCCACACGGAAAAACGTGCCTTGGGCTGTGAGGGCGAGGTCCGTTGCCCGCACATCCGCCGCGTCCGAAAGGCCGAACGTGATGGTGCGGCCGGAATGAATTTCGCGGAAGCGCAGCGCGCGGGGATCGTCGGCATTGAGAACGGCGATGCCCGATTGGGGGTCGAGCGCTTCGATCAGCTCGCGCTTGGCGAGCGCCACGCCATCGATCGAATCGAAAGCTTCCACGTGCGCATATCCCACGTTGGTGACTACGCCGATATCCGGTTTGGCGATCGCCGCCAACGTGCGAATCTCGCCTGCGTGATTCATGCCCATTTCGAGGACGCCTACACGCGCTTCGTCGGGCAAGCGCAGGATTGACAACGGCAGGCCGACGTGATTGTTGAGGTTGCCCACGGTTTTACCAACTGGCAATTCGACGGCCAGCAGGTGGGCGATGGCATCTTTGGCCGTGGTTTTGCCGGCGCTGCCCGTTACGCCTACGATGCGGCCGGCCCATTCCTGACGCGCCCAAGCGGCCAGGTTTTGGATGGCCAGGAGCGAGTCGGGTACCATCAGGACGGGCGGACTTGGAGCCCGCCGCAGGCTGAGAGCCTGCCCCACAACTGCTATTGCGCCTTTTTCAAACGCTGCATCGATGTAGGCGTGACCGTCGTGATGGGGGCCTGGCA
>DATKFU010000218.1:0-7041 GCA_035511215.1 Bryobacteraceae bacterium
GGGGTGAGCACGTTGATGATGGCCAGGGCGAACAGCGCCAGGGTAATCAGAATCAGGCCGATCGGTATCTCGGTCTTTCCGAAGTGCAGATTGAAGGGCACCTTCCACTCGCGCCCTCCCGGCTGTTTATAGCGTAGAACCAGCACCGAGAGCGCCTTCATGGCGAAGCTCCACACCACACCGAACGCGTACGCTTCGCCCAGCATGTAGACGTCGCCGCGGCTGATCAAGATAGTGACCAGCTGCAGGATGACGATCAGGTTGATGAGGCGCGAGCTGGTTCCGAATTTATGGTGCGGATGGCGGAACCAGTCCGGAAGCACGCCATCCTCGGCCACTCTGTTCAGCACGCCGTTGGAGCCGATGATGGCCGTGTTCACCGCTCCCGCTAAAATCAAGGTCCCCACCAACACCACGAACGCATGGAACAGCAGCCGCACGGACATGGGCCCCACCAGGAACATGGAGAGTCCGCCGATCAGGTTGTCCAGGAACTTATGCCGAGCGGAGTCCGGTATGATCATCACCGCGAAGAAGGAGACCAGCGACGTGAACAGCATGCTGTAGATGAAGATCACGAAGCCGGCGCGCTCCAGGTTTTTCAGCTTGGGGTAAGCGATCTCGCGATTCACCTGCGCCAGGCTCTCTTCACCGCTCATGGCCAGCAGCGAGTGGCCCAGGCCGACCATGATGGCGATAATAGTGATCGAGGGCGCCGCCGTACCACGCAGCCAGCCCAGCCCTTCCTTGCTGAAATGCAAATTGGCCAGCGTCGGCAGCGGTACCGGCTGGTAGCCGTTCTTGAAGATCGTGATCAGGCACCAGCCGATCAGGATGACCACCATCACGGTGGTGATCTGCATAATGCGCAGGGCCTTTTCGCTCGATTCGTGGATGCCGATGATGTTTTTGCGCCAGAAATATATGGTGACCGCGGCCGCGAATACAGCCGCGAAATACGGCGGATGCACGTGCAAGCCGGGGATCTTCAAGTACTCGCCAGTCTCGTTGATCAGCCCGCCCAGGTACAGCCCCGCGCTCACACCGCTGATCGGGCCGGTGAGCACGTAATCGAACATGAGCGCGGAAACCGAGAACTTGGCCAGCGTGCCGCCCATGGCCTCGTGCACGACTTTGTACACTCCGCCGCGCACGAACATGCTGCAGCTTTCGATGTAGATGGCGCGCACCGCATACGAGAAAAGCATGATCGCCAGGATGAACCATGGCGCGGCTTTGCCGATGGCCTGTTCTGCGATGCCGCCCACGTAGTACGCCGAAGAAGCCAGGTCGCTGAGCACGATGGCTGCCGCTCTCCAGAAGGAGATGAACGACAGCATGACTGTGGTGGCGACTACGACGTTAACGGCACGGGGCCGTTGCGGCTGGGTCATGCGAGGGTGCTCAGGGTGTGCAGACTGGCAATCACATCTTAACATAGGGTTTTCATGAGCAAAACGATACACTGGAACTGCTAAGATGACGTCCGAAACACTGGCCCGCTCGATCGTGGCACGGCTGCGCGCCGCTGGGCACCAATCCTACCTGGTAGGCGGCTGCGTGCGCGACCTGCTGCTGGGCCGCGAACCGACGGATTTCGACGTGGCTACCGACGCCCGTCCCGATCGCGTGAGCGAGTTGTTCGAGCGCTCCGAGCAGGTGGGCGCACACTTCGGAGTGGTGCTGGTGCGCGAGAACACCGCCCAGGTGGAGGTGGCCACCTTCCGCAGCGACGCGAGCTACAGCGACGGCCGGCGCCCCGATGCGGTGCACTTCGAGGGCGATCCGCGGCAGGATGCCATGCGGCGCGATTTCACCATCAACGCGCTTCTGCTGGATCCCGATACGAACGAAGTGCTGGACTTCACCGGAGGCCGGGAGGACTTGCGCCGCCGCGCCATCCGCGCCATCGGCGACCCGGAGGAGCGCTTCCAGGAAGACCACCTGCGCTTGATCCGCGCGGTGCGATTCGCGGCCCGGCTGGAGTTCGAGATCGAGCCCGCTACCATGGCTGCCCTGCAGCGGCTGCACGGTCTGATTGTCAGCGTCTCGCCCGAGCGTGTGCGCGACGAGCTGGTGCGCATCCTCACGGAAGGCGGCGCGCGCCGCGGCTTCGAGCTGCTGGATGAGACCGGACTGCTGGGCGACATCCTGCCCGAAGTAGCCGCGATGAAAGGCGTCGCGCAGCCGCCGGAATTCCATCCGGAAGGCGACGTTTGGACGCACACCATGCTGCTGCTCGAAAAGCTGCGCCATCCAACGGCGACGCTGGCCGCCGGCGCGCTGCTGCACGATGTCGGCAAGCCGCCGACTTTCCGCGTGGCCGACCGCATCCGCTTCGACGGGCATGTGGAGGAAGGCGTCAGCATAGCGCACGGCATCCTAACGCGGCTGCGGTTCTCGAGCGATCAGATCGAGCACATCGAAGCGCTGATCGCCAATCACATGCGCTTCATGAACATCGGCCAGATGCGCGAGAGCACCATGAAGCGCTTCCTGCGCATGGAGAATTTCGGCGAACATCTGGAGCTGCACCGGCTGGACTGTTTGTCGAGCAACGGAAAGCTGGACACTTACAAGCGCGTGCTGGCGCGATCGGAGGAACTGGGCGAAGAAGAGTTGCGGCCCAAGCCTTTGCTGACGGGCCGCGATCTGATCGCACACGGGTACCAGCCGGGGCCCGCGTTCGCGAAGATGCTGGCCGCGGTGGAGGACGCCCAACTGGAGGGGCGTTTGCAGAATAGAGAAGACGCGCTGGCTCTGGTGGTGAGAGAGTTTGGCGCACCCACGCCTGCGTCCCAATGAGTGGGGACGCGGCAAGCACGAGTGCGCAATGCCACTTACTTTTCGCACAAACTGCAATGCTTAATTTGTGGGGCGGACCTCCAGGTCTGCGCGAGTCCTCCATCACCCGACGTGACTCGCTCTTCGCACAACCAATCAGCCATATCCGAGCACGAGTAGGCCGGCGTAGACGCCGGCCGCAGGACCGGAGTCCTGCCCCAATATCAATGCAGGTGCACGGCTTTGGGAAGAGTAAGTGGCATTGAAGCACGAGTGCGTGCGCAACGCTATTTCAGTTGCGCATCGAAGAACTGCGCGGCCGCATGGTAAGCCTGCCGCCAATGCGCGTGCATCAGGAAATCGTGGATCTCATCCGGGAAGATCAACTGCTCCACATGCACGCGCCCGCGCAACGCTTCGACCAATTCCACGGTCTGGCGGAAATTGACGTTACGGTCGTCGTCGCCGTGAACCAGCAGCACCGGCGAGCGCCAGTCTTTGACACTCGCCATGGGCGACGAGTTGAATGCCAGCCGGCCTTCCGCATCGTCTCGCCCGATGCCCAGTTCCTCGGTCCAGTCGTGTACGCCGTGCATATCGACGCCGGCGGCAAAGAGGTCCGAGGCGCGCGCCAGGCCCAGCGCGGTGAGGTATCCGCCATACGACCCGCCCCACAATCCGATGCGGGCCGGGTCGACTTCCGGGTTACTCTTCAGAAACAGCCCTGCGCCCATCACATCGTTGAACTCGCTGCCGCCGCCCGGCCCGTAATCGATCGCTTCGCGGAACTTCATGCCATACCCGATGCCGCTGCGATAGTTCACCGAGAGCACCACATAGCCGCGGCTGGCCAGGTACTGATTCATGGCGTAGGCGTTGTTGTAGTAATACATGTAATGCCAACCCAGCAGCATCTGGCGTTGCGATCCGCCGTGGAAGAACACCACCGCGGGATGCCGCTGGCCCGCGGCCGTCTTCGGCAGAAACAACTGGCCGTGCAGGGTGACGCCGTCGGCGGCGGAGAAGATCACCTGTTGCGGAGTCACCAGCGCGGCTTGCGGGAAGCTGTCCGGGATCGCGTCGGGCGCGAGGTCGCGGACTTCTCCGGATGCCAGCCGGACCGCGGGCCGCGCCTGGCGCGCAGTGTCCGCGTGAATGAAAACGAGCGCGCCATCGCTGGTGACGGCGGGCGACCACTCCAGGCCCGTGCCACCGGCGACCTCGACCGGCGCGCCGCCGGCAGCCGCCACGCGCCAGATGTGCCGGCGATCGATATCGTTCTGGTTCGAGGAATAGACCATCTCCCGCCCGTCCGGAGTGATCGAGACGTGTTCCACCTCGAAGGCTCCCGGGGTGAGCAGTTGGGCGTCGCTGCCGGTTACGGCCACCGAGTATAAGTGCGTCCAGCCGTCGCGCTCCCAGGGAAACACCAACCGGTCGCCGGCCCAGAACAACTGCTGCTCGGATCCCAATTGGCGGAAGACGCTGCCGTCGCCTTCCAAGGCTTTCCAGATCTCTTTGCCGGTGTTGCCGGCGCTCTCCCCGGCGGCATCGGCTACGCGAATGGACCAGGGCGGCCCGCTGCGCAGGGCGGCGAAGAGCTTGTGCTCGTCAACCGTGGGGATACGCACAAACGCCACCCGCCGGCTGTCGGACGACCACACCGGGGCACCGTCGCGATCCACGCTGGCATCCAGGTAGCGAATCGCTTTGGCCGTGGCGTCGTACACTCCGATGAAGCTGTGATTTCCGCGGCTGCTCACGAAGGCCAACCGCGCGCCATCGGGCGACCACTTCAGTCCGCCATTCTGCCCGCGGGCATGGATCAATTGCGCCGCCTTCTGGTCGCCGTCCAAAGGCGCCGACCACACCTGGCCCTTGCGCACGAAGGCCACGAGTCCGCCTTTCGGAGATACGGCCGGCTGGTTGCCTTCGCCGATCAGCCGAGGCGCTTTCCTGGGCGCCGCGCCGTCGATCGCCACTACCCAGACCTGTTGCTCCGCGCCCTTGGGATCGTTGGTCGGATTGGGATACTCGCCTGCGCCGTTGGAGCCTTCGCCGCGCACGTAGACGATCTGGCCGCTGTCGGGGGTCCACTGTAATTCGGAAATCTCCTGACCGTCGTCTTCCGTGTAGGCGGTGACACTATGGCCGCGGTACGCGGGCGGCTCAGCGACCCAGACGTTGCGCACGCCGCTCGCATTGTACACCCAGGCGATTTTGCCGCCGGTGGTCGATACGACCGGGGCGGAAGGAAATGGAGCGCTCAACACCTGCTCGAGGGTGAAGGAAGCCTGCGCGCAGGCGCAGGTGGCCGAAGCCAGCGCCGCGGCGATGAGATGGGGAAAACGCATCCTTATAGATTACAGCAGAGCGGCCGGAGACACCTATGTCTCTGGCCGGGCGCGCCCGAGACGGTGCACAAGTCTTGAACGAACAAAGCCTATGTACTTGAAAGCATTGAGTTGCCATGCGGCAACTGGCGATCCGGCCGATGCGTAGGGGGCGGAGCCGGTTGCAACTGGGATCGCGGTCCCACAAAGGCACGGTTTGCGTAACATTCTGTAGCATTGTGTGACGTTGTGTAAGATTGGGTGACGTTGTGCAAGATGGGCACCGGCAGGCGCACATATAACCTGGCGGGTGATATCCCTGGATTGTTAGTGGCTGGGTTTGGAGAAAAGTCTCAGTTGAAAAAATGCTCGGCGGCTCTGACCGCCAGCCGTCACTCGACCGCCCGTGGTTATCGGCAGAGGGCACCGCTCCTTCCAAGGCAAGCTCGCAACATGGAATGACGTTGGAGACAGCCGTGCAATAGCAAGAGTGGCAGCGAGGTTAAAGGCCGGTAAACCAGAGCGAACAAGGCCGCGCACATCCTCGGTGTAAGTTTACTTTCAAAGGAGAAACGACATGCTCGGCTTAGGATTGCTCGGAACCGTTATTGTGGTTGTTTTAGTTGTGTGGATCATTCGCAGAATCTGATCCATTTAAGGAAGCCTAAACCAGTTCCAACCGCTTCACGCGGCCGAAAGCCTTGCAGCGCGCCGCGCATCCGACGAGGGCTTGCCTTCGAGCGCGGCTGACTGTTTCGCGCGCGGTTCGCGAGAAAGAGGGCCGTACGGCTTTCCCAGGTTCGAGGCGCGGCCGATCCGGCTTGCCGAGATGGCCGCGCAGGATCCGGAAGGCTGGGTTTCGCGGCCACAGCCGCTTTCACGGCGGCCCTTCTCTTTGCGCAACGCTCCTGGCTGTTCCTTCTTACCGAATCTGGCCGTCGCTGCCCTGGCCAAGCCGGGTGCGGTTGCACTTCGTATTTTCCAAACCCGCTCCTCGGCAGTGGGTCCATTTGAAATTCCAGGCTCTTGACGCGCCGTCGCGTTTCGTGTCACGCTGGAGGTATGCCAAAGCGGACTCGCAAAAGTACTGAATCGCTCGATACTGTCCAAAACGCCAGGCGCGTTTGCCTGGAAGCCATAGCCATGTCTGAAACCGTAGAGCTTACCATCGTCCAACAGGTCATGCGTGACATGGGAGCCAAAGGCGGAAGGATTGGCGGGAAGCGCCGTCTTGAAACCATGACCGACGAACAGCGCCGCCGCAGCGCCCGAAAGGCTGCTAGGGCGCGATGGGCCAAGGCAAAGAAAACCGCGTAATTTTTGATTTTTTGCGTTTGCCTATTGACTATGCGAAAGCGCTGTCGTATACTTGGATCATGGCAAACGTAATCAGCTTCGAGAAGAAAGTCGCGGTGCTTTCGGCGTTGGTCGAAGGGTGCTCGGTGCGCTCCACCGTTCGCCTCACGAGCGTATCGAAGGGCGCTGTCCTTCGCCTGCTGGTTAGCGTCGGAGCCGCTTGCACCGAATACCATAACCGCGTGGTCCGCAACGTGACGGCCAAGCGGGTTCAGGTCGATGAGATCTGGTCGTTTGTCGGGGCAAGCAAAAGAACGTCACCGTCGCCAAAATGAAAGCTGGGATCTGTGGCGATGTTTGGACATTCACCGCGATTAAAGCGCAGAGCAAGCTCATACTGTCTTGGATGGCAGGACGGAGGGACGCCGGGTGTGCGACGGAGTTTCTTCGGGACGTTGCGGATCGGTTGGCTAATCGAGTCCAGTTGACTACGGACGGGGAATGCCCGGAGCTCCGTGGAAAGTAGCGGCTCCCTCGTAACCCACTCTACGACACCTTTCTCCGCTTGGCAACTTCGGGCCTGGGCGGCGCCAGCGCTTCCAATTCCGTCATGAGCGCCGGGATCTGT
>DATKFU010000219.1:0-2215 GCA_035511215.1 Bryobacteraceae bacterium
GGGGGGCCAGCCGCAGCGCGGTTCTTAGATGTTCGACTCCCTCCGGCGCCCTTCCCGGAATCTGCGTCAGCGCGATTCCCAGGTTATTGTGCGCATAGACGAAATTCGGATCGATCCGCAGCGCCGCTTCGTACTCCGCGACCGCCTCCGGCAATCGCCCCGGCATCTTCGCCAAAACGCTTCCGAGGTTGTTGTGAATCGCGGCCTCGCCGGGACGCGCGCGCAGCGCCGCCTGCAGATGGGTAACCGCTTCAGGCAGCCGCCCTGGCATCTCTTCCAGCACGTTGGCCAGGTTGTTGTGCGCCTCCGCGTAATCCGGTCTGATCCGCAAAGCCGCTTCAAATTCGGCAATGGCCTCGGGCGCGCGGCCGGGGATCTTCGCCAGGATGCTCCCCAGGTTGTTGTGCGCCATCCACGCGGCGGGATTGCGTTGCAGCGTGGCCCGGTAGAGCGTTTCGGAGTCCTGGTACATACCGCTCTGCCGCCAGGTGAGGGAGCCCAACGCCGCCAACAGCAGGATGCCCGCCAACGGGGCCATCCACCGCGCCCCCATGGGAATCCGTCCGGCTGTCACAGTCAGGCCGCAAGCTATCGGAACGATCACTCCCAAGCTTGCGAGGTACTGAAAATGGTCGGCGACATAGGAGTAGATAAAAGGGTAAACATTGAAGAATCCCAGCGCTGGAAAAAGCGTTCCCGCGAAGAAGAGGAACGCCGCCAGAGGTCCCCGCCGCCGCCGCGCGACCAGCCAGAGTCCCGCCACTATCGCCAATACGCCCAGCAGGAACCCGTACTGCCACCACGCGGCCGCGTCCAGTTTCCACCGCGGATAAGTGAATGTCAAATTGACAGGCCACACCAGCTTGCCCAGGTAGAAGAAGATCGCCCGGCTCGCCAACAGGCACCGCTGTAACAGCGTCAGCTCAAAATCCGGGCCCTCCGCCGCAACGTACTTTCGCTCTACCCACGCGGTAAAGAGTCCGGCGGCGATGCCCAGCGCGAACCACGGAAGCAACGGCCGGACGTCCCGCTTCCAACGGACCCGCTTTCGCTTCCACCAGAAGACCAGCAGCAAAGCGGCCGGCAGCGTCGCCGTCACTGTCTTGCTCAACAACGCCAGCGCGAACAGGCCCAGCGCGGCGAAGTACAGCGTCTTCCGGCGCGTCTCATCGAAACGCAGATAAGCGATCGCGGCGGCCAGATAGAAGACCGCCGATAGCGTGCTCTTTTGCTCCGCGATCCACGCCACGGCCTCGACGCACACCGGGTGCAGCGCGAAGATGAACCCCGCAAACCAGGCGCCGGGCAACGACAGCCGGCGCACAATCCACACCACCAGGCAGGCCGCCGTAACATGCAGCAACACGTTGGCCAGGTGATAGCCCAACACCGCATCTCCCCACAGCCGGTGCTCTATCCAAAATGCGCTGTGCAGCACTGGATAATACTGCTGCGTAGCTCCCACCTCAAACCAGATGCGCCAAAGACCGTGCAGCGGCTGCAGCGCCGGCTTAGTCACATGCCCGTCATCGTCCCAAACCAGTTGACCGTTCAGGGCAGGCGAGTAGGCCGCCAGCGTTGCGCCAAGCAGCAGTAACGCCATCGCGATGTCTGGTAAGCCGCGAGGGCTGGAACTCACGGTTGCGGCCGGGCGCTTCTTCGCCATAAGGGGACGCTATCGCTTCACCCGCGCCGCTCGCGCCATTCGCGGTCCAGCATGCTCCACGTCACCAGGTCCAGCCAGAGCCCGCTCACCCATTGAGCCTCGCGCTTCACGCCTTCGCGCCTGAATCCCAGCCGCTCCGGAATGGCGCAGCTCCGCGTGTTCCCAGTGCCGCAATCGATTGTCACCCGGTGCAGCCGCAGCTCGTTAAACAGATAGTCGAGCAGGGTCGCGCAGCACTGGGTAACGATGCCCTTGCCCTGTCGCCCGGCGCTCACCCAATAGCCGATGCTGCAATGGCGATTGGGCCAGTCGATCACATGGCAGCCGATGCTGCCCGCAAATTCTCCATCCACCCAGATACCGCAGTTAGGACCGTTGTTGGCCTCATATTGCGGAATCGCGACTGTCTCGATGAAGTTGCGAACGTCTCCCGGCGATTGCGTGCGGTCCACCCACGGCAGCCATTCGCGCAGATAGTCGCGGTCGCGCTGAACCAGCGCGTAACAGGCTTCGGCGTCGCCCGGCTCAAGCAGCCGCATTTCGATCCCC
>DATKFU010000220.1:0-4416 GCA_035511215.1 Bryobacteraceae bacterium
CCTGGTCGAAGCGGCCATGGATTCCGGCGCACTCGGCGCGCGCCTCACGGGCGCGGGATTCGGCGGATGCGCCGTGGTCTTCTGCCGCAGGCCGGACCTGCCCGCCGTGCGCAGCGGGCTGATTCAGCGTTACTATGCGGGTTTGCCGCAATTCGACGAGCGTATGCATCTGATCCATGCCGAACCCGGACCCGGCGCGTTGCAAGTCGATTAAGGAAATCAATGCACCTTTACGCGCTTGACTGGATTATCGCCGCCGCTTCCATCCTCGTCTGCTTCGTTCCGGCTCTCTTCTTCGGGAAACGGTCCGGCAAGAGCACCGCGGAATTCTTTGCGTCCGGGCGCTCCGTGCCCTGGTGGCTGGCCGGCCTGTCCATGGTGGCCACCACCTTCTCCAGCGACACGCCGAACCTGGTGGCAAACTTCGTCCGCACACAAGGGGTTGCGGGCAACTGGCAGTGGTGGGCCTTCACGCTCACCGGCGTGCTCACGGTGTTCTTCTATGCGCGTCTCTGGCGGCGCTCCGGCGTACTTACCGACCTGGAATTCTATGAAATACGCTATTCCGGGAAGGCCGCCAGCGCGGTGCGCGGATTCCGCGCGGTCTATCTCGGCTTCTTCTTCAACTGCATGATCATGGCCACCGTCGATCTCGCGGCCGTGAAGATCGCCGCCGTCCTGTTCGGATTCGACCGGTGGCAGACGCTGCTCGCCGTCGGCCTGCTGAATGTCGTATTCGCCGCGCATTCGGGCCTTTGGGGCGTGCTGGTCATCGACATGCTTCAGTTCTTCATCAAGATGACAGCCGTCATTGCCGCGGCTTACTTCGCGGTGGAACTGCCACAGGTGGGCGGCTTGCACGGGCTGGTGGAGAAGCTCTCGCATGTACACGGACCCGGAGGCCTGAACTACATCAACATACTTCCGGACTTCACCAATAACTGGGATCTCGCGGTCGCAATATTTATCATGCCGCTGGCCGTGCAGTGGTGGGCCGTCTGGTACCCTGGCGCCGAACCGGGCGGAGGCAGTTACATTGCGCAGCGCATGTTGGCATCCAAGTCCGAGAAGGACGCCCTGGGAGCCACTTTGTTCTTCAATGTCGCACACTATGTGCTGCGGCCCTGGCCTTGGATTCTTGTGGGTTTGGCTTCGATTATCATCTATCCCCAGTTATCGGATATCCAACGCTCGTTTCCGAATGTGAACCCCAGCCTGATGGGTCACGATCTGGCATTCCCGGCGATGCTGCGGTTCCTGCCGGTCGGCTGGATGGGGCTTATGCTGGGCGGCTTAGTAGCGGCTAACTCGTCCACTATTCTCACGCACTTGAATTGGGGAGCGTCTTATCTGGTACATGACTTCTACCGCCGGTTTCTCAGCCCGGGCAAGAGCGAGAAACACTACGTTCTGGCGGGAAGGCTGGCGACAGTCCTGCTCTTCGTTTGTTCTTCGGCCCTGGTATTCGCATTGGCTACGGCTAAGGAAAGCTTCAACATCATCTTACAGATAGGGGCCGGCACGGGACTGCTCTATCTGATGCGGTGGTTTTGGTGGCGTGTCACTGCCTGGTGCGAGATCGTGGCTATGTGCAGCTCGTTCGGTGTCTCATTAGGGTTCCTGGCTCTGGCCAGGAGCGGAGTCGTCGTAGGGACCTACCAGCAGTTGCTGATTACCATCGCAATTACGACAGCCGGATGGGTCGCTACCGCATATCTTGGGCCCCAAACCGATCCGGCGGTGCTCATTTCGTTTTATCAAAAAGTACACCCGTTCGGTCCGGGCTGGCGGCGCGTCCGCGAGTTAGCTGGAATTTCCGCCGCTGAAGCGGCCACCTGGGCGCAGCACGAGAATATTCCCCTCTCATTGCTCGGATGGAGCACGGGATGCGCCATGATCTGGTCCGCCCTGTTCGCCGTGGGTAACTTTCTCTATGGCCGGATGGACTACGCGTTCGCTTTATTGGGCATATTCATTGTGACCGGGGCCATCCTGATCCGGGTCGTCAACCGCCTGTGGAACTAAGGAGGCGTAGCCACGTCATCGGCCATCTCGATAGTAATTCACCAAATCCAGCTTGGGCGGCGCATGTCCTATTGAGCGCAGAAAGCCCGAGACCTGCCCGCGATGGTGCGTCCCATGATTCACCACGTGTAACACCAGTTGGCCGAGCGGCTGCCGCCGAGGGTTGCCGCGCATGTCGGAGTAAGAGACCTCTGCCTGAGCGGCCTCGTCTGTCAGTCCGTCAGCCCACTCTTTCCAGCGCCGATGCAAAACGGGCCAGTCGTTTTGTAGGACAGTAACCTGGTAGTCCGCGTCTGTCAGATAAACGCCCGCAGGTTCTCGCTTCAACCGCGCCAGCCACAAGCGATCCGCGCCAAACACATGCACCAACGTGCCCAAGACACTCTTGTCCGCCGTGCCGAAATCTCGTATCAGCTGCTCGTGCGTGAGTGCGCCCGCGGCGTCCACCAGCAAGCCGCTTGCCCAGGCGGTGTAACCGATTTGAGAACGCAGAAGGTCCGCGGTTATTACCATGTCACTCTCCTCAAGAATGGTCAAAAGTGTTGCCGCAAATCACTAAACCGCTCCAGCATCAACAGTCGTCCCTCGCCCGGCCGGATGTCCTGCCGCTCCAGGACCCACGTATGGGCGTGTGGTATGAAGACCGCATTGAGGCCCGCCTCCAGCGCCGGATTGATGTCGGACTTCGCGCTGTTACCCGCCATCCAAGTGAGCGCGGGATCGATGCCTCGCTGCTGGACCAATGTCTGGTACGCGGCCACGTCCTTCTCCTTCACTATGGCTGTGTGGACGAAGTAAGTGCCCAGGCCCGAGCGGTCGATCTTCAGCCTTTGCTCGTCGGGATGGCCCTTGGTGAATAGAGTCAGATCGTGGCGCGACGCCAGATACTCCAGCGTCTCAGGCACCCCGTCGATGACTTCCATGGGGCGATCCAGAATGCGCTCCGCGAATGACATCACCGCGCGCAGATCCTCCTCGCGCACGTCCCGTTCGGCAAGATGCTGGTAGCACTGCCGCAGGTTGCGCCCGAAATTGAAGGAGCCATAGCCATGGATCTTGGTGTTGGCCAGCTCGATCTCATCCAGCACATCGCGTATCTCCGGCCCGCTCAGCGTGGAGTGATCCAGATACTCCACAAACTCGTCGAACGCCCGCTCGAAGTAGATGTTGTTCTCCCAAAGCGTGTCGTCGGCGTCGATCATCAGGTATTGGCGAATCATCTCTTGCCATCTTTGGGTCATCTCTTGGGCGCGGGCGCCAACCGGAACGGTATTTCGATCAAGGCGTCGACGTCCACGGGCTGGCCATTGCGCAGCGCCGGCTCGAACTGCCACTTGCCCATCGCTTCTTCGGCGCTCTGGTCCAGGCGGTCGTCCAGGTGCCGCAAGAGCCGCACCGCGTCCACCCGGCCATCTTTGCGAATTACTGCGATCAGGCGCACGTTTCCTTCCACGCGGTCCGCCATCGCCGCGGGAAAGTACTTGGGGTCCACTTTGCGCAAGGGCACCGGCAGAGTCAACGCGCCGCCCGATGCGGTATCTTCGCGCCGTTCCGCGAACCAGATCATCCAGCTTCCGCTATAGCTGGTGACATTGGGCATCTGCACGGACATGGCGTAAATCTCGCGCCCATTCCATTGCGGGTCGGGCGCCGACGAGACGCGAATCGCGGGATGCGGTCCGGTGATCGAGGTCTTCGGCAAGCTGCTGCGCAAAGCCTCACGCAAATTAGCCTCCGATGTTGGAGACATGCGCGCCGCTAAAGTGGGCTTGGCATCCGGAACGCCGCTGCGGATCAGCAAGCCAGGCACAGTCAAGATGGCCCCCTCCACCGAGCCATCCGTTCCGCCGGTGGGGCGCGGCTGCGGGCCGGCCGAAAACTGCGCGTTGCGCGAGCCTTCCGGCGCCGGTGCGGGTGCTTTCGCATTGGGGCTCAATCCCACGATTGCGATGCTGACAGCGGCAGTGGACGCCGGTTCCGGCGGCGGAGGCGCAGGCAAAGGAGCGCCGAACGGGCTGGGCCTTGCGCCTGTGGCTACGGCCGGGACATCCGGCAGGGTAGGCAGCGGCGGCGCGGGCTGTTCCATTGGGTGGCCCGCCGGCGGCGCCATGAACGCACGAGGTGGGGCTTTTGCCGGCTGCGTGCTGGGCAAGTTGGCCGCGCCCTTCACGTTCCGCGCCGCGCGAATCTCCGGGGGGGCCGCTAGCACCGGCGCTTCCGCCGTGGGTGGAGGCCTTTCCGGAGGCGGCACAAACAGCCTCGGCTTTGGCGGCGGCTCCGGGCGCGGCGCACGAATAGCCAGCACATTCGGTGACTGCAAGTCCGTGCGCAGTTCCAGCTTGGGCACCGGCTGCCAGACAAATTGGCGGGCGCGCTGTGCTCTCGCCGAAG
>DATKFU010000221.1:0-16947 GCA_035511215.1 Bryobacteraceae bacterium
CCAGATCCAGCTAGGCAATGGGGATGGCACGTTCACAACGATGGCATCACAAGGTGTGGGTCCCGGAGCGGCGCAGATCCTTCTGGAGAACCTGCACGGCCAGTCGCCGAAGCTTCATCTGCCGGACATCGTAGCACCAGACAGCACCGGCGGCGTAATGGTGTTAATTAACACGACGAAGTAAGTGGGGCAGGCTCGTAGCCTGCAAGCGGCCTCGTAGGCCGCCACGCGCGCCAGCGCGTCTTTTCCGTCCCCCGCTGTGGCCGCAGACCATGAGTCACACGCCGAGCCCCCACCCTATCCCATAGAAAACACACGCCAACCCCTTATCAATCGCCTTGTCCGCGATTCCCGCCGTGCTACTGTGTGGGCAGAATGTCACCTTCCGGCTCTGATCCTTCGACACCATCGGTGCTTACGCCCCGCCAGGCGCGCGTAGCCAATGCCCTCGCTAAAGGCGCCACCATCACGGAAGCTGCCGCCTCCGCCGGGCTGCATCGCGCCACCATCTATAAGTGGCTCAAAACCAAAAAACAGTTTCAAGCGGCCCTCGGCGACGCCCGCGGCGCCTATCAAATTGCCTTGCGCAAAGAGCTGCAGGATCTCAGCCATACCGTCTTCGCCACGCTGCACGCTCTGCTGACGGACCCAAAGCGACCGTCGCAGTGCGCCAGCGCCTGGCCCTCGCATTCCTGGAGCGCTGCCAGTTCGCGGACGCGCAACCGGATAACATCCCGCCCGCGGACCTGTCGCCTGATCGGTAATCGCAGCGGCCGCCGCCAAAAATTCGACAAAGGGCGACCGAATGTAACGTGATGTAGCGTGTTACGCCATTTTCCGCATCCTGTCGCCAAAGTGTCGCCCCGTCCCCGCGTCGCCCGCTCCGTCTGTTACAATCGTTTTTCCCGTGATGGCGAAGACGGAGCAAGAGTACCGGCAGGATATTGTCGATATCGGACGCTTGGTGTATCAGAAGGGTTGGGTGGCCGCCAACGACGGTAACATTACCATCCGCCTCGATGCCGAGCGCGTCCTGGCCACACCCACGGGCGTGAGCAAGGGCATGATGCACGTCGACGATCTCATCGTCGTCGATATGCAGGCAAAGAAGCTCAGCGGCCGGAAAGAGTGCACCTCCGAGGTCGCCATGCACATGAAGATCTATGAGATGCGGCCGGATATCCATTCCGTGTTGCATGCGCATCCGCCGGTGGCCACCGGGTTCGCCACGGCTGGCCGCCCCCTGAACCTGGCCCTGCTGCCGGAAGTGATTATCGGCCTCGGTTGCGTGCCGCTGGCGGAATATGGATTGCCCGGCACGCCGGCGCTCACCGAGCCGCTGATCCCGTACATCCCGAAGTATGAAGCCATCATGCTGGGAAATCACGGCGTCGTGAGCTACGGTGAAGACGTCTACAAGGCGTTCTTCCGCATGGAGACCGTGGAGCACTTCGCCCGCATTTCGCTGGTGGCGGAACTGTTGGGAGGGCCCACCGTCCTGCCCAAACTGGAAGTGGAGAAGTTGTTCGAATCCAGAACGCGATATGGCGTGAAGGCGCGCGCTTCCATGGAGCCTGGCTGTCCCGTGTATGCCGAGCAAATGCCGCAGCAGGACAGATTCTACGTGACGCGCGAGGAACTGATTGGTATGGTGGACGAAGCGCTGCGCGCGCGCGGTGTGAGTTGAAAGTTGTTCAGAGCCGTGGATTGCAGAGCCGCGACCGGGAGGGAGCGGTTTGGGAGAGTCTAGATGGGTGAAGCGTTAGGATTGATCGAGACACGCGGGCTTGTGGCCATGATCGAGGCTTGCGACGCCATGGTGAAGGCCGCCAAAGTGAACTTGGTCGGCTGGGAGAAGATCGGTTCCGGATACGTAACCGCCATGGTGCGTGGCGACGTCGCGGCCGTCAAGGCGGCCACCGATGCCGGAGCGGCGGCGGCGCGCCGCGTGGGCGAGTTGATCGCCGTGCACGTGATCGCGCGCCCGCACCAGAGCCTGGAAGACATTCTGCCGATCGGCAAAACACAGAATGCCGCGGCCGGGAAGTAGCCGGCTCATAGGGTTGCCATGATATTGGCCCGCGTAGTGGGCACCGTGGTCGCGACACGGAAAGACCCGCGGCTGGAGGGCAAGAAGCTCCTCATTGTAAAGCCCGTATCGCCCGAGGGAAAGGACGAAGCCGGCTACGTGGTCGCCGTGGACACCGTCAGCGCCGGATTCAAGGAGCGCGTCCTGGTGGTGGCCGGCAGCTCCGCGCGCATGGCGGAGGGTTGCAAGGATCTGCCTGTGGACACTGCCATCGTCGGCATCGTCGACGATGTCAGCCTCGATTGAATTTGTATTCAATTGGATTGACATGCAGCTGGGCCGCGTAGTCGGGTGCGTCTGGTCAACCGTGAAGGATAGCCATCTGGAGGGCCAACGCCTGTTGCTGGTGCAGCCGCTCACGCCCGAACTTGCGCCCACCGGCAAGCGTCTGGTATGCGCCGATTGGACCGGCGCCGGCGCCGGCGAACTGGTCTACTGGACTCGTAGCAAGGAAGCCAGCTACGCGTTCCTGCCCGCGGAAGTGCCGGTCGATAGCACCATCGTCGGCATCGTGGATTCCATTCACCTCAGGAGGCCTGAGCCATGCTGATCGCGCGCGTCGTCGGTGAGATGGTGGCTACGCAGAAGCACCCCAGCCATGCAGGGCGCAATCTGCTGCTGGTGCAGCCGCTCGAATTGGATGGGTCGAACCGCGGCGATGCGGTGGTCGCGCTGGACGCCATTGGCGCGGGCATCGGCGACAAAGTGCTGCTGACTACCGATGGCTATGCGGCCATGACCAGCGTGGGCCGCACGCCGTCCCCCATCGATTCGGCGGTGATAGGCTTCATCGATAGCGTCGATCTAGATTAGTGGGGCAGGCCATCGTTGTTGGTGGCCTGCCGGGTTTGCCGGACCACTCTGCTACAATCCTTGTTCATGGCACAGCGGGTCTCGATCTTCGTCACCTGCATCGTGGATCAGCTTTTCCCCAAGGTGGGTTTGGCGATGGCCGATGTGCTGGAGCGCCTCGGCTACCAGGTCGACTTCCCAGAGGATCAGACATGCTGCGGCCAGCCGGCCTTCAATACCGGATATCGCCAGGAAGCCTGCCAGGTGGCGCGCCACTTCCTGAAGGTCTTCCGCGATTCCGAATACGTGGTGGTGCCTTCCGGTTCGTGCACGTCCATGGTCGCGCACCATTTCCACGACCTGTTTCCCGCGGACGAAGATGCCAGACGCGCCGCGAGCGAGCTGACAACGCGCGTCTGGGAGTTTTCCAAGTTCGTGCTGGAGGTGGCGGGCGTGGACGATGTGGGCGCGCGGCTGGAAGACGTGGTCACCTATCACGACAGTTGTCACGCGCTGCGCGAATTCGGTATTCGGGACGGCCCGCGCCGCCTGTTGGCGAACGTGCGCGGACTGGAGCTGCGCGAGATGGACGCGGCTGAAGAATGCTGCGGTTTCGGCGGCACGTTCTCGATCAAATTCCCGGAAATTTCGGGCGGCATGGCGGGCACCAAGATCGATTCCATCGTGCGTACCGGCGCTAGAACAGTAGTCAGCCTGGATTCCAGTTGCCTGATGCAGATTCAGGGGGCCCTGGCGCGGGCCGCGCTGCCGGTGCGCACCATGCACCTAGCCGAGGTCCTCGCGAGCCATTAGACCGCCGCTAAATTCATGTCTGTCGCATTCGACGAGAAAGTCCACAAAACGCTGGCGGACGCCAACCTGCAACTGGCGATCTACAAGGCGACCGCCCGCCTGATCGATCATCGCAAGCACTCCGTGACGGCCGCCGCGCTGCCGGATTATCAGGATCTCCGCACGCAGGCCAACGCTCTGAAGCGGCACACCATCGATCATCTGGACTACTATCTGGAGCAGTTCGAAGCTAACGTGACCGCGCATGGCGGCAAGGTGATTTATTGCCAGGACGCCACCGAGGTCGCCGATTTCGTGCTGGGGTTGGCGAAGGAGCGTAGCGCGCAGCTAATCGTGAAATCGAAATCCATGACCACCGAGGAGATCGATCTGAACGAGCGGCTGGAGCATCACGGTTTGGAATCGGTCGAAACCGACCTGGGCGAGTATATCTTACAGCTCGCGCACCAGCGCCCGTATCATATCGTGGCGCCGGCGCTGCACCTCACGCGGTACGACGTAGGCGATCTGTTCGCGCGCACGTTGGGAGTTGCCAACGAGACGGTGGTGGAGAAGCAGGCGCTGATCGCGCGGCTGGTGCTGCGGCAGAAGTTCATGGCGGCCGATATCGGGATCAGCGGCGCGAATTTCCTGGTGGCCGATTCCGGCGCCGTATTGCTGGTGGAGAACGAGGGCAACGCGCGCCTGACCACTTCCGCGCCGAAGATTCACATCGCGGTGGCGGGCATCGAGAAGCTGATTCCGCGCGCGCAGGATCTGGCCGTGTTTCTGAAGCTGCTGGGGCGCAGCGCCACCGGCCAGGCGCTGACCGTCTACACCTCGTTTCTGTCCGGGCCGCGGCGCGCGGGCGAGATCGACGGCCCCGAAGAATTTTACGTGGTGCTGCTGGACAACGGCCGCACCAAGCTGCTCGCGGATGCCGGTAAGCGGGAATCGCTCTATTGCATCCGTTGCGGCGCGTGCCTGAACCATTGCCCGGTGTACCGCAAGATCGGCGGCCATAGCTTTCCTTGGGTGTATTCGGGGCCCATCGGGGCCATCATCACGCCGCAGTTCATGGGCATCGAGCACGAGCCCAGCCTGCCGTTCGCATCCAGCTTGTGCGGCGCCTGCGCGGAAGTGTGTCCGGTGAAGATCGATATACCCCGCGTGCTGCTGGAGTTGCGCGCGGAAGTGAAGCAGGCCGAAGAGCGGGGCGGGACGAATCGTCTGGAGCGCCTGGCGTTCAGGATTTGGGCTTGGGTCATGTGCCATCCGCGCATCTATGAGATGGCCGCGATGGTGGCCGCGGGCGTAGCGCCGGCGGAAAACGGCAAGTGGCTGCGGAGCGCGCCGGCCATGATGAATCTGCCGCCGGTACGCGCCTGGCTGAGCCAGCGGGACCTGCCGCCCGCACCAGGCAAGAGCTTCAGGGATCTGTGGAGAAAGCGCTGATGTCCCGCGAAGCTATTTTGAACAAGGTGCGCACGGCGTTGCGGCGCAGCGCCGGGCAGGGGATCGCGGAACCGCCGCCGGTTCGATTGTACGTGGACCAGGTGGATGCGGAGGCGCGCGTCGGGAGCATGTTGCGCGCGGTGGAGGCGTTGGCCGGAAAGGCTCGGCTCGCGGCCTCGGGCGAAGCGGCGCGGGCATACGTGGGCGCGGTGCTGGACGGGCGGACGGCGGTCGCCTCCAACTCTCCGTTCCTGCTGGAATGCGGCGTGGTGGATCTGGCGGGTGTCCTGTCGGGCTTCACGGATGCGGCCGAATTGCGGGCGCTCTGCGCCACGGCGGACGTGGGCATTACCAGCGCGGACTACGCCCTCGCGGACACGGGCACGCTGGTGATGCTGTCGAGCCCGGCCGAAGCCCGCTTGATCTCGCTGCTGCCGCCCATACACATCGCGGTGGTTCCCAAGGAGCGGGTGCTATCGGGCCTCGACGAATTGTTCACAATATTGCCCGACCCGGCCGCCCAGACCAGTTCGATGGTCCTGATCACCGGCCCCAGCCGCACGGCGGACATCGAGCAGATATTGGTGCGCGGCGTGCACGGGCCGGGCGAGATTCATGTGGTGGTGGTGGGCTAGACGATGGATAACGTAACAACCGCGGAATGGAGACTGCTGCTGAGGCTGATTCTTGCCCAGCGGCTGGAGATCAACGCGATCGAAAGCGCGTTGCAGCGGTCTAAAGCTTTAACGGATGTGGAGATTAAGGAGATTCGCACGCAAGCATCCGAGACTGCCAAAGCATGGAGTTCCGGTGAAGGCGACGATGTGTTGGCACTGATTCGCGTTCATGCATCGCCCGACGCCACCATGCTCGTCCCACCGACACGGGCGCAATGAGCTTAATCCGTCAGACTCAGCAGCCAAGCCAACTCCGCGCGCTTCTTCCGCCGGTACCACACGATAAAGACGAAAAATGCAAGCGAAAACAGCCACACCAGGCCGTTGAACCATGAGCCGAAGAGCCACTGCAACAACGGTGTGCGCGCCGCGGAGTACCGGTAGATCCATCCCAGGCAGAACGCTATCTCACATACAAAGAGTCCGGCGCCGAATACCACGGCCTTAAGCTGGGCGCGGCACCGCCTGATGGACAAATCCAGAAACGCGGCCGTGTCGATGGCGGCAGGCGACCAGATGCCGCGCGTGATGGCGAGCCGGAAGGCCCAGGCTGCGGCGATGAAGGACCACGTGGCTGCCGCCAGCAGCAGCATGTGGGGCTGGGAAAGGCGCGCCGCCAGGGCGATGACGCCTCCGCCAATCACGACTGTGACCAGGACCTCGGCCGCGATGCCGATCTTCAGCCAGCGCGATTCCCGTTGCACCCGGCGGCGCAGATCAGGGGGCGCGGCGGCGTCCGACTGCCACTCGCGGCGCCAGGTTTCCAGTTCGCTATCGATGCTCATATCGCACTCACTTCCGTTTCTCCAACGATTCCCGCAACGATTCCCGCAACAGTTGGCGGGCACGCGTCAAACGCGCACCCACGTTGCTTTCCGAGATCCCCAGCACCTCGGCGATTTCCGCATATCCCATATCTTCGAGCGCCAGCATGATGACTTGCCGGTAGACCATCGGCAACCGATGAATCGCGCGGCGCAGGCGCGCGGCGGCCTGCTCCCGCGCGAGGCCCGATTCCGGATCGGGAGCCGGATCGTGGAGATCGTCCACTGCGGCATCGCCGGCGCCCGAAGAGAATCGCGCCTGGCTGCGCGAAAGATATGCGATGGCGCGATTGTGCGCGATGCGGAACAGAAACGTACGCGGTGAGCATTCGCCGCGAAAGGTGCGCAAAGCCTGCCAGACCGCCATCGCGATCTCCTGCAGCAGGTCGTCGCGGTCGCTGGACGTGTTGGTATAGGTAGCCGCAAGCCGCGCGAGCGCGGGCCCGTTGGCGGCTAGAAGGCCGTCGAATTCCTGCTCCAAAATACCGCGGTCCATGCTGTCAGGGGTGGCGAAGAGCCGCACGTCCGCCAAAGCGGCGTCAGCTTCCGTAGACGATTTCATCACGGTGCAATCTGTTCGCGGCAACTTCCAATACCAGAAGAGCCGTGGCGGCCGTGAAGCAGCCCAGCACGGCCGCCGGAACGAATGGGGCAGCCCCTCCCTTCATCCAGCGTTCCAGTTGCAATTGCTGTCCTAACAGTGGCAGGAAAGCGAACCACCCGCGTGCCGCCGCCGGAAAGAACACCTGAAACAGGCCGAGCCCCATAGGCAGGAAGACCAGCATCGACAGGTAAGTCTGCGCTTCCTTCACGGCGCGGCAAACGGTGGATATCAGCAGTTCGAGCGACGCCGCCAGCAGCGCCAGCGGCAGGATGCCGGCAGCCATCGCCAGCAAGAGGCGCGGCGCGCTGATCGGCAGGCGGATTCCCGCGCCGGCAAACACGGCCGCGAAGCCAGCCAGGTTGAGGATCAGGCCGGCCACCGAAAACATCCCGACGGCCAGCCATTTTCCCAACACGATCTCGCGCCTGCGGACCGGGTTCATCAGCAAGGGCAGCAACGACTGGCGTTCCCTTTCGCCCGCTACGGTGTCCATGGCGACGTTCATGCCTCCCACAAACGCGGCCACCAGGGTGAAGACCGACATCATCCCCATCAGCACGGCGTCCACCCGCGTTGCCATGGAAACCATGAAAACAACCGCGGGACCCATCAGGGCGTACATCAACGATGAGATTACAGAGCGCGTGTCGCGCAGGCTATCGACGGCTTCCTTGCGCGCGACTACCAGGACTGGATTCAGCATACGGCGGTCTCCTCTGTGCAGGTTAGTTTTACGAAGGCGTCCTCGAGCGACGCGCTGCCGGTTTGGCGGCAAAGGCTGGCGGGCGAACCCTGCGCCACCACGCTGCCGCGGTGGACGATCACCACACGGTCGCACAGCACGCGCACCTCTTCGAGCACGTGGCTGGAGAACAGCACGCACGCGCCCGTGTCGCGCCAACGCCGCAAGAGGTCCCGCAGCGACCGCACCGTGGGGACATCCAACCCGTTGGCGGGTTCGTCCAGCAGGAGGTTCCTGGGCGCGTGCAGGATGGCCCGGCCGAGCGCGGTCTTCATGCGCTCGCCTTGGGAGAAGCCGGCCGTGCGGCGGTCCGCGACGGTCTGCAGGCCCAGGGCGCCGAGCACGTGGTCGACGCGTCCGGCCAGGACCGCGGGCGGCATCCCCCGCAGCATGCCGAAGTACGCCAGGTTCTCGCGCACCGTGAGCCGGGGATATATGCCCATGTGGTCGAGCAGAGCGCCGGTACCGGCTGGGTCTATGGTCACGGAGCCGGACTCCGGCTGCAGCATTCCGCAGATCATGCGCAGGGTCGTAGTCTTGCCGGCGCCATTGGCGCCCAGTAGGCCGGTGATGGCGCCATCTGGCGCGGTGAATGACAGGCTACGCACCACCGGCCGGTTATCGAAGCTCTTGGCCAGGTCTTGAACTTGGATCATATCGCTCGTTGCCTTCCGCTGGTATAGTCCGCGGGGCGCGGACTTCCTTACAAAAACTTCCGGAATCTTGCTAACATAAAGGTTTCGTAATAAACCACCGCGTTGGATTGCGTCACCTGACTGGCTCCTATTCACTATTCGCGTGCTTGACCCTGGCGGCGCTTACTGTGCGTGCCGGGACAGCCGATGTGCCGGCCATCGCGAGCGCCACGGTGGACTACGCCGCGAATCGGGTCACCATCACCGGGTCCAACTTCAGCCCTTCTGGCGCGCCCCCCACCGTGGCAGTCGAAAGCGCCACGCTCACCCTGGTGTCGTTCACCGACCAAAGCGCCGCGGCGAGTCTGCCGGTCGATTGGGCGTCCGGTTCGTACCTGCTGGCGGTTACCAACAGCAACCACGAGACCGGCGTGTACCGCATGACGTTTTGGGTGCCGTCCGTCGATAAGCTGCGCTACCACGCCCAAGCCCTTTACGGGATCTGGCCGCTGGCGGGCACGCTGGCCTACGCCGGACTGCTCCAGGAGTTGAACGCCCCCAAGGAGTGGGGAGACGGCGCGGCTGCTTACGCCCGGAGGGTCGCTTCCACGGAGGCCTGCGGCGTGATCCATTCCGTGCTGGCCTTTGGTCTGGATACGACGCTGCACCAGGATCCGCGATATTTCCGATCGGATCGCAAGGGTTTCTTCCGCAGAATCGCGCACGTCGCGCGGGATACCATAATGACCCACAAGGACGCGGGCGGCGAGACCTTCTCCACGTGGCGTATGGGCAGCGCATACGGCGAGGCATTTATTTCCAACCTTTGGTATCCGGACCGGCTGGATACCGTGCGGCTGGGATTCCTGCAGGGTTCGCTACGCGTGGGGTTCGACCTGGTAAGCAATATTTCGATCGAATTCTGGCCGGATATCAAGAAAAAGTTCCGGCGGCGCAGTTAAGCTCCCCAACCGGCCCGCCGGTCGCGCGTCTAACGGAGCGGGAGCAAACTATGAACAGGATTCTGATTTTGGCCCTGTGCCTGGCGCCGGCGGCGCTGCCGCAGGAAAAGACCATGAGCTGCGACGAAGACGGCAGCCGATCGAGCGAGCGCGGGCACTACTGCGAAATTCGGGAGGTCACGGTGGCGGCCGGCGGACGGCTCGACGTGGACGGCGGCGTCAATGGCGGGATCTCCATCAAGGGCGCCAACCGCGGCGACATCCTGGTGCGCAGCAAGGTGCAGGCTTATCAGGACGACGAAGCGGACTCGCGCCGGGTGGCGTCCGAGATCCATGTAGAGACGGGCAGCGGGCGGGTGCGCGCCACGGGCCCTGCCTCGGAGCGGCACGGCTGGGGCGTCAGCTATGAAATCTTCGTACCTCTCAGGACCGACCTTGTGCTGCACACTCACAATGGCGGCATCAGCATCAGCGGCGTCCAGGGCAATACGCAGTTCGAGGCGGTGAACGGCGGCGTGTCCTTGAGCCAGTTGGCGGGTTCCGTGGAAGGCCACACCACCAACGGCGGGCTGCATCTGGAACTGGCCTCGGACCACTGGGATGGCGATCGCTGCGATGTGTCCACCACCAACGGCGGCGTGACCATCCGGGTTCCATCCAGTTACTCGGCGCACCTGGAGACCGGCACGGTGAACGGGGGCGTCAGCATCGATTTCCCGGTGACGGTGCAAGGCGAGATCAGCCGGCATCTGGCCGTGGATCTGGGCTCCGGCGGACGGCTGGTGCGCGCCACTACCACCAACGGCGGCGTGCGGGTCGAGCGCATCTAGCCGTGGGGCAGGCCATCGTTGTTGGTGGCCTGCGGAGTTCGGGCACGGTGCGCAGACGACAAACAACGAGCGCCTGCGCCAATCAGCCATGATTGGCGCGCCTTGCTATACTCGCGGGCATGAAATTCGCCAAGGTTGTTTTCTGGGGCGCCAGCGCATTTGGTGTATTGGCGGTCACGCCGCTGTACTTCACGTTCGGCCTGGTCAGTCGCCTGGATCCGCCCCCCATCACGCCCGCAGTTCTACTACGGCTTTGTAGGCGTGGCGCTGGTCTGGCAATTCGTCTACTTCACCATCGCGACGGACCCGGCCCGGTTCCGGCCGATGATGATTCTCTCCGCGCTTGCGAAAGGCAGCTACGCGGGCGCTCTGCTGGTCCTGTATTTACAAGAACGGATCTCGCCGGTGCAGGCGGCAACGGGCATTCCGGACGCATTGCTGCTGCTGCTGTTCGTGGCGGCGTTTCTTAAGACACGCACCAGCCGGACAACCCGCTACGCCGGGCTCACGACAGGCTGAACCGCTGTAGCGCCACCGTTCGCCGCTTGTGAGATTGCCGGCCTCACTCGATGGCGACACGGCCGGTCAAAGCAATCTCGCGCAACGCGGCGGGGCTGAGTTGTACGGCGTCGGCCGGCCGGCGAGATGCCTGCGCGTTAGCGGCGGACGCCGATGCTGCCCGGAATCCGTCTTTTGGCGAAGCCGCCTTCGCGTATACTTCCGGTAAAGCACTGCTGCTGAAACTAACTGGGGTCAAATGTGATCTCCTCGCCCTGTTTATCGGCAACCGGACGCGGAACTTTAGGACACAGCCTTGGATTTCAAAGCCGGCTCAGCGAGCCCCGGAGCTGTGGTTCCTTATATATGCTTCCGGGATCAGCAGGGTAAGCGCATCGGGCACGATCTCCACGCTGGCCGGAAGGTGCCCCGCATATTCGCCGTCCACCTGAATGTAGACCCGCGGGCCGGTGGCGCCCGGCAAACACACGCTGCCGGTCCGGATCAACGATATGCCCGGCACGCCCGTCAGCTTGCGCAGCGCGACGCGGGCCAGATACGACAGGAAGCGGAACGAATTGCGCCCTTCGAACAGCACCACTTCGAACCGATCGTCCAGCAAGCTGGCACTCTGCGCGATTTCTAGGTCGCCGCCATAATTGCGCACCTTGCTGATCAACGCGAAAGCGCAGCTCACGCGGCGGCCCTCCACCAGCACCTCGAACTCGTCCAGGTCGCGGCCTATCAGGCTGAAGCCGCCGATCCAATAGGCCAGTTTCCCGAGGCTGGCTTTCAGCGGCAGGCTCATGTTGTAGACGATCCGGGCGTCCAATCCGATGCCCGCCATCAGCAGGAACAGGCGGGTGCGTTCGGCGCCGTTCACGCATTGCAGCCTGCCCATGGAAATGCGCGTGGGGACGCATTCGGGGAGGCTCGCCGCGGCGCGTTCGATGCTCGCGGCAAGCCCCATCTCGTTGGCCAGCACGTTGGCCGTACCGGCGGGCAGAATGCCGAGGGGCACGTCGGAGAAGGCCACGCCCTCGGCGATCTCGTTGATGGTGCCGTCGCCGCCGGCGGCCAGGATCAGTTCGGCTCCGTCGGCGATGCTGCGGCGCGCGATGGCGCCCGCGGTGCCGGGCCCCTGTGTGGGAACCAGCCAGGTGTCGTGCCCCGCTTCGCGCAGGATTTCGGCCGCGTCGGACAGGCGTTTCAGCCCCTTATCGCCCATCTTGCCTGCAAAGGGATTGTAGATAACGATGGTCTTGCGTGCCGCGGTTATGGTGTCACCCCAGTCCTTCTAAGTTTAAACTATAGTCAGAACGCCGATGCCGAAAGCTGTTGCGGGGGCATTCATACGAAGGGCCAGGGCCAGTGAACAGGATTCTGTTCGATTGATCGTGCAGACGGTCGTGGACGAAATCTATGGCGGTCTCTGGGCTCCCGCCCCGCTCCTCATCGATGAAGAGGACTGGTCTCTCGCCTGGGTCGCTATCGTCGACTCGAGCATCGTAGGGATGATCCTGACCGGTGAAGAGTGGATCAGCGACCTGTGGGTGCTGCGGGAAAATCGGGGGTGCGGCGTTGGAAAAAGACTGCTCGCGCAGGGCGAGGCTGAAATAGCCGGGCGCGGGTGTGGAACATTCCGGCTTCGCGTTGTCAAATCGAACACCATGGCTGTCGGTTTCTATCTTCGGCAGGGCTGGCTAATCGAGCGGGAATTCCCAAACGAAAGACTGCCCGTCACCATGCTGGAGATGACCAAGTCCGCGAACGGTGCAACGCAGGCTTTCCTCTTGTTCCGGCCGCTCGCCCGATCGGACTTTCCTCTACTTCAAGAATGGCTCTGCGCCCCCCACGTGGCTGCATGGTGGCACGAGTGCCTCGATCTGGAAGGTGTTGACGCGAAATACGGCCCACGGGTCGATGGCGCTGAGCCCACGCACGTTTTCGTGATCGAATATGCCGGGCGGCCGGTTGGGTGGATTCAGTGGTATCGCTGGTCCGATTACCCGGAACATGCGCTACAACTAGGGGCGGAAAGCACGTCGGCTGGTATCGACCTCGCCATTGGGGAGCTTGCCATGACGGGTCTGGGATTGGGGCCGGTTGTAATCCGCGAGTTCGTCAGGCAGATCGTTCTTGCAGACCCGGGCCTTAGCGCCGTAATTACCGATCCCGAGGAAGGCAACCTCAGATCGCTGGGCGCCTTCCGGAAGGCGGGGTTCACGGTGACGAACACGGTTCAACTCGCGGGCGAGAACTTCAAACGGCGGGTTGTGCGCATCGATCGCTAACTAATAGCCAGGCAACCGCGGATAAAATGTCGCCCGGCCGCAAGCCCTTTTGGCACCTCCCATCCTAGAACTGCCAGCCTTTTACGCACTAAACTATAGTGAGAAACGCCGATGCCGAAAGATGCTGCCGCCCGGATCGAAAAGCTGCGGGAAACGCTACGCCATCACGAGCGCCTGTATTATGTGCTCGACCAGCCCGCGGTCAGCGACGCGGAATATGACGCGCTGATGCGGGAATTGCGCGATCTGGAAGCGCAACATCCCGAGCTGCTGACGCCCGATTCGCCGACGCAGCGGGTGGGCGGCAAGCCGCGCGAGGGTTTCGTCAAGGTGGCGCACAGCGCGCCGATGCTGAGCCTGGACAATGCGCTGGACGAAGCCGAACTGCGCGATTTCGATCGCCGTGTGCGCGAGCTGCTGCGCGGCGCCGATTTCCAATACGTTACCGAATTGAAGCTGGACGGGCTTTCCATGGCGGCCCAGTATCGCGACGGCCAGTTCGTGCAGGCCATCACCCGCGGCGACGGCCTGGTGGGTGAGGATGTGACCGAGAATGCGCGCACCATCCGCTCTCTGCCGCTGCTCGTGAAGAGCAAGCTGGCGCAGTTTGAAGCGCGCGGTGAAACCGTGATGAACCGGCGCGCCTTCGAGCGGCTGAACGCGGAGCGCGACGAACGCGGCTTATCGCGCTTCGCCAATCCGCGCAACGCCGCCGCCGGATCCCTGCGCGTGCTGGAGCCGTCCATCACGGCGTCCCGCCGCCTGGATTATTTTACCTACTTCCTGCAGGTGGACGGCGCGCCGGCCTATCCGCGCCACTGGGAATCGCTCGAAGAATTGGTGCGCATGGGCTTCAAAGTGAACGCCAACCGCAAGCTCTGCCGGGATGTGGACGAGGTGCTGCGGTTCTGTGCGGAATGGGAAGCCAAGCGCGAGCAGTTGCCCTACGAGATCGACGGCGTGGTGGTAAAGGTCGATTCCATCGCGCAACAGCAGCAGCTTGGATATACCGCCAAAGCGCCGCGCTGGGCGATCGCCTACAAGTATCCCGCGCGGCAGGCGCTGACCACGGTGGATGGCATCGAGGTGCAGGTGGGACGCACCGGGGCCCTGACGCCGGTGGCGCACCTGAAGCCGGTCGAGGTCAGCGGTGTGACGGTATCGCGCGCCACGCTGCACAACGAAGACGAAATCGAGCGCCTGGGCTTGCAGATCGGCGACACGGTGGTGATCGAACGCAGCGGAGATGTGATACCCAAGGTGGTGCGGGTACAGTCGCAAGGCTCCTACCGCAAGCCTTTTCGCATGCCCGAAACCTGCCCGGTGTGCGGCGGTAAAATCGTGCGCGAAGAGGGGGAAGCCGCCTCGCGCTGCATCAACATCAACTGCCCTGCGCGCCTGAAGGAGTCCATCCTGCACTTCGCGGCGCGCGGTGTGATGAATATTGACGGCATGGGCGATGCGCTGGTGGATCAGTTGGTGGATCGCGGCCTGGTGCACAGCGTGGCCGATATTTACGCGCTGACGCTGGAGCAACTGGTGGCGCTCGAGCGCATGGCCGACAAATCCGCGGGCAATGTGTTCCGCAATATCGAGAAATCCAAGCAAAGCCCGCTGCCGCGCATTCTCACGGCGTTGGGAATTCGGTTTGTCGGCGAGCGCACGGCGGTGTTTCTGGCGGAAGCTTTCGGTAGCCTCGACCGGATCAAGCAGGCCAGCGTGGACGAGTTGCAGCGCGCCGAGGAGGTGGGTCCGAAGGTCGCCGAAAGCGTCTACCAATTCTTCCATGAGCCGCGCAACCGGGAGCTGGTCGAGCGCCTGCGCGCGGCTGGCCTGAAGTTCGAATATGTAGTCAAGCGCAAGAAGGGCGGGCCGCTGCAGGGGTTGACTTTCGTGCTCACCGGAACGCTGCCGAACCTGAGCCGCGAGGAGGCCACCCGGGTGATCGAGTCGGCGGGCGGCAAGGTGAGCGGCTCCGTCAGCCGGAAAACAGGTTATGTTGTGGCGGGCGAGGATGCCGGTTCAAAGCTGGACAAGGCGCGCGGGTTGGGTGTTGCGGTAATCGACGAGCGGCGCCTACTGCAAATGGCGGGCAAAGAGTAGATTCGGGATAAAGCCTAATGCAGGACCTCAGACCAGTGCTCTTATGAGCAATTGAGGCGTCTCCAAGTCAGTCGGCCAAACCGCCCAACGCGACACCCATAGCTAACCCACCTACCGGGTTTGATAAGGGGCACGCGATAGCATATACTGCGAGCATGGAGATCGGCTTTGGCAAAGAAGGCTGAGGGCGGTGCGCAGTTCGTTAGATATTTTGGACCGGTCTTGAGAGCCCTTCGGGCGTTGAGCGGGTCGGGCACGCCGGATGAGGTCGTGGCGCGGATTGCTTCCGACCTTCGCGTGCCGGAAGATCTCCAGAATGAGCTGCTGCCGTCCGGCGAGCCTCGATATCGCAACCAAGTTGCCTGGGCACGCTTCTATCTTGTTTGTGAGGGGCTCATCGACTCTTCCAAGCGGGGGGTTTGGAGTCTAACTGAGCGCGGTAGAGAGGCGAACCTCTCCGATCAGGAGGCCCGCGCTGTTTTCCTAAAGTGGGTAAGGATATTTCAAGAGCGTCGCAAGGCTAGGTCACTCGGGCCTGAGCCTGCACCAGACCAGGGTACGGAAGAAGCTAGCGCTGAGGGCGACCCGTTCTGGAGCGACGAACTGAGCGATTTTGGGAATGTTGGTCTGGATGGCACGTCCAACCTTCGGGATCCGGAGGGACTCGACTACCCCGTCCAATCCGACGGTTGGGGTGGTCAATACCCGCTAGATTCGGTCTTTGTTCGCACGGAACAGCGTACAGTCCGTGAGGTCGTCAGGCGCATCAAGAGCGAGCGGTTCGAACTAAACCCGGACTTCCAACGGGAATTCGTATGGCCCCCCGAGAAGCAGTCGCGCTTAATCGAGTCCTGTCTCATGCGTATACCGCTGCCCGTCTTTTACGTCGCCGAGGCAGCACGCGACGGCAGGATCATTGTGGTGGACGGCCTCCAGCGCCTTTCTACATTTCGGCGGTACCTTGACGGCGAGTTCAGGCTTGCCTTCTCAGGGTCTGAGGACGCGCCGCCCCACCCGCTCGAGGGGGAAGAAGTTCGCAGACTTGGAAGTCAAACTTCGAGAGCGGGTCGAGGACACTCAATTGACCCTGTACATTCTCGATTCAAAGGCCCCTGAACGGGCCAAGCTAGACATCTTCGAGCGTGTTAATAGTGGGGAGCCTTTGACACGTCAACAGATGCGCAATTGTTTATACAATGGCCGGGCAACGCGTTGGTTGAAGTCCGCCTCCGAAGGTGAACAATTCCTCAGGGCGACCGGTGGCTCCCTTGATCGTAGGAGGATGCGAGACCGTGAAGCAATTAACCGATTCTGTGCATTTTCGCTCCTCGGATGGCAGAAATATCCTTCTGGCGACATGGACAGCTTCCTTGCAGACACACTCACCAAGATGAATGGTATGGGTAGCGACGAGTTGGATACTTTGCGCCAGCGCTTCGACGCCAGCATGGAGGTTAACTTTGCCCTATTCGAAAAGCACGCGTTCCGCAAGTCTCTCGTGGGCGACGCCGGGAATGCCCGGAGCTCCGTGGAAAGTAGCGGCTCCCTCGTAACCCACTCTACGACACCTTTCTCCGCTTGGCAACTTCGGGCCTGGGCGGCGCCAGCGCTTCCAATTCCGTCATGAGCGCCGGGATCTGTTTGTACCCG
>DATKFU010000222.1:0-18593 GCA_035511215.1 Bryobacteraceae bacterium
ATGCCGGCCACATGATGTACACCTACAAGCCGGCGCTCGAAAAGCTCAAGGCGGATCTGGCGCAGTTCATTGCAGCGGGCGCGCCGTAGCCCACGAACGGTCAAGCCCTGCCGAGCAGTCTTCGCAGGCGATCGCGCCAGGAGTAACGCAAGACCGTGCGCCGGTTGACGCCTTGCAGCGCCCAGCCGTCCGGCCCGGCTTCCACCACGCCGGTCCGCCGGAAGAACGCCGTACGCACGACTACTTCTTCCAGCGCTACCGAGGATTCCTTCCGCAGAAAATCGAACAATTCGTGAACCGAGGGAATCTGGATATCGTCCACTACCAGCCATCCTCCCAGCCTGATCCGTGGAAAGAGATACGAGTATTCGACTTGCGTCAGCGGGTAGGCATGCGGCCCGTCCAGCAGCACCAGGTCCAGCTCGCCTTCAAACCGGTGTGCCGGCAGGGTCTCCTTCGTCTCACCCTCGATGAAGGTCACCTTTTCGGCGCGAAGATCGCTGTGCTTTCGTAGCTCGGTAATGGTTCGGTCCTTTCCCTCAATGGCAAAAGCCGTGTGGCGGTCGCTCGCGTGAGACAGCACGATGGTGCTGCCCCCGCAACCCGTTTCCACGGAGATCCGGTAAGGGCCTCGCTTCAGGATGGCGGCTAGAGCCATCGGGGGCATGGCATCCCACGGGTGAAATCCGCTGGACCGTTTTACCAGGCCGGTGTCCTGCATTTATTCAGTTGCGTTCGATTACTCGAACTGCTTCTTGAATTCTGCGAACTGCCGCTGCAAGTCCGCGACCTCCGCCTCCAGTCCGTCCACGCGGGACTGCAAGCGTGCGACGGCATCTTCGCGCACGGCCGGCGCTGGGGCGGCGGGCTGCACTGCCGGCGGCTCGCCCGCAAGCAAATGCGCGTATCGCACCTCTTTGTATCCCACCTGCCGCGGCAGCCTCGCCGCCAGCGGTTCCGGCTCCCATTCCATCAGACGCGTCAGGCAGGCATCCACGGCTTCCAGGCCGTCGAATTGGTACAGCCGTTCGGTGCGCCCGCGCAATTCACCCGCCGTCTGCGGCCCGCGCAGCATCAGGACACAGAGCACCGCGGCTTCCCTGCGGCCCAGGTTGATCACCTCCGACAGGCGGTGCGCATGCTTGGGCACCCGCATATCGTGGCCGCTGATGCGCGCCGCCAATCCCTTGCCCCGCAATCCATCCAGCGCCGTTTCGACCGTATCTTCGTCGTACAGCACCACCGGCTCGCGGTTGGATTTCTGATTGCACGCGTTCACCAGCGCGTTGAGCGAGAGCGGGTAATACTCCGGCGTGGCGATCTCTTTTTCCATGAGCGCGCCTAGCACCCGCACTTCCACATCGTCCAGTTGCATGCTCATGCGGTTAGCCGTGGCTGGCGGTCTTCGACTGCACCAACGCCATCAACCGGTTCTCGAAGGTAAAGTCCGGCTGCGGAAACCGGCCATTGCGGTGGCGCAGGTACCATCGCCACGTCTCCTTCAGGCCCACCTCAAACGGCGTGGGGCGCACACCCAGCACCCGCACGGCCTTGCCCATCTTCTCCGTGATCGGCGGCATGTCGAAGTATACGCCGAAGTAGGCAGGATCGCCCATGGGATTGCCGCCCAAGTGCGCAATCGCCTCGCGCGGGATGCGCGCCATCTGGAGAGGCTTGCCGGCAGCCGCCGCTAACGCCTGCACCACTTCGGCTTGCGTCAACGGCCGGGGATCGCCGATGTTGAACGCCTCTCCGGCCGCGTTAGGAACCTCCATGGCGCGGATCAAGGCGCGCACCAGGTCTTTTACGTAGACGAACTGCATCAGCCGGTGGCCGTCGCCCGGAACGAGGATCGGCCGAGCCAGGCGCAGGCGATCCCAAAAGAAGGCTTCCCGGTAGAACGGATTGCCCGGCCCGTAGATGAACGGCGGCCGGAAAGTGACCACCGGCAGACCGTGCCGCTGATGCAGCCGGAACAGCATCCGCTCCGTCATGGCCTTATTGCGAACGTAGGTGTCGGGGTGGTTGTCGGGCGCCAGCGCGTCGCCTTCATAGTGATTCAAGCCGTCGCCATACGCCGCCACGCTGGACATGAAAATATAGCGCGATATGCGGTCGCCGCAAGCCCGCACGGTAGCCTGGACCTGCGCCGCGGTAGTGCCGCGCTCCCAATCGTAGACGTTGTCGTAAACCACGTCGAAGCGGCGCTCATCCAACGCTTGCTGGACCGCCTGGGCGTCGTTGCGATCCGCCACCAGGTTCTCGACGCGCCGCGGCAGGCTATGCGACGGCTGGCGGTGCATTACGGCAACATCATGGCCGCCGCCGCACAATTCCTTGACGAGCTGCGTGCCGATGAACGAGGTACCGCCGATGACAAGAACCTTCATAAGGGGTGATGGGTTCTGGTTGATTGGTTATAAATTAGCGGCACTTAGTCGTAATATTCCAATCCCAGATGGGTGATCAGATCTTCGCCGCGCATCCAGCGCAGCGTGTTCTTCAGCTTCATCAATTGGATGAAAATGTCGTGCTCGGGATAAAGCTCGGGCGCATGCATGGGCGCCTTGAAATAGAAGGACAGCCACTCCTGGATGCCGCGCATGCCGGCGCGCTGGGCCAGGTCCATGAACAGCACCAGGTCGAGCACCAGCGGCGCCGCCAGAATCGAATCGCGGCACAGGAAGTCGATCTTGATCTGCATCGGGTATCCCAGCCAGCCGAAGATATCGATGTTGTCCCAGCCTTCCTTGGCGTCGCCCCGCGGCGGGTAATAGTTGATGCGTACCTTGTGGTAGAAGTTCTTGTAAAGATCCGGATACAGGTCCGCCTGCAGGATCTGCTCCAGCGCTTCCAGCTTGGATTCTTCCTTGGATTTGAACGAGCCCGGATCGTCCAGCACTTCGCCATCGCGGTTGCCCAGGATGTTGGTCGAGAACCAGCCGTTCAGTCCCAACATGCGTGACTTCAGGCCGGGCGCGATCAGCGTTTTCATGAACGTCTGGCCGGTCTTGAAATCCTTGCCGCAGATGGGCACCTGGCGCTCGCGCGCCAACTGCAGCAGGGCCGGGGTATCGGTAGTCAGATGCGGCGCGCCATTGGCGTAGGGCACGCCCATCTTCAGCGCGGCGTAGGCGTAGATCTGGCTGGGCGAGATTTCGGGATCGTTCTTTTGCAGGCCGCACTCGAAATCGGCCAGCGTCTGGTGCACGGCCGCGGGCCTGTGGAAGACCTCCGTGGAACCGCACCAGATCATCGCCAGGCGGGCGGCGCCGGTGGACTCGCGAAAGCCGCGAATATCGTCCATCAGCATCTCTGCATGGTCCATCTTAGACGCCTTGGGCTTCTTGTTCGGCCCATCGATGCGGCGCACGAACTCGTGGTCGAAGACCGCCGGCATTGGCCGGATCGCGGATAACGGCTCGCGGAGTTTTTCGAGCAGAGGCATCTCCAGCACGCCGGCCTTCTCGGCCGCTTCATAGCAGGTGTCGGGATAGATGTCCCAGGTTCCGAAGACCAAATCGTCCAGACTGGCGAGTGGAATGAAGTCCTTTATGCGGGGGCTGCGGCCCTCGGTGCGCTTGCCGAGGCGAATGGCGGCCATCTGGGTGACTGATCCTATAGGCTTGGCGAGATTGCGCTTAATGGCCTCCACGCCGGCGATGAAGGTGGTGGTGACGGCACCCATGCCGGGGATCAACACCCCGAGCTTCCCTTCCGCCGGCGCGATGGACACGTTTTCTTTATCTGGCAAATCCTTTACTCCTCTCAACTTAGGCAGGGGTGCCTATCCGCAGAGCGGCTCATCTGCCGGTGCGGGGCGAAATGTTATAATACCAACTCGATGCGAGATCGCGCGACAGCCATTTTGACGACCGTCATTGTCGACGACGAACAACTCGCTTGCGACGAGCTGGCTTACCTGCTGCGGGACTTCCCGGAAGTGGAGGTGGTGGCTACCGGCCGTAACGGCCTGGAGGCCGTGCAGTTGATTCGCAAGGCCGAGCCGGACCTGGTTTTCCTGGACGTCCACATGCCTGGGCAGGACGGCATCTCCGTGGTGCGCGATCTGCGCGAATCCGGCATGGAACTGCCGCATTTCATTTTTGTTACAGCCTACGATCAGTATGCCGTGGAGGCTTTCCGCCTGGAGGCGATGGACTACCTGCTGAAGCCTGTGGACAAGGCGCGCCTGGCGGAGACTATCGATCGCGCGCGGCGGTCGGCGCAAGAGAAGGAAAAAAAGACCCCGGAAACCCCGGCGTCGCTGACGGCGCCGTCGCCGCCGCACCGCACGAAGCTGCTGATCCGCAATGCCAACCGCAACTTCATCGTGGACGCGCAGGATGTGGTCTACGCCACCATCGACAATGGCCTGATTACGCTGGTGGCCACCAACGTGGAAGGGCATTCGAACTACCGCACCATTGAAGACCTGCAAGCCAACCTCGACAAAGACACCTTCTGGCGGGTACACCGCTCGTTTTTGGTGAATATTCACAAGATCAAGGAAGTCGTGCCGTGGTTCAAATCCAGTTACCAGCTCCGTATGGACGATAAGAAGCATACGGAGGTTCCGGTCAGCCGGGTGCAGACCAAGCGGCTGCGCGAATTGCTGAAGCTGTGACTAAGGGAGCCGCCGTCGCCCCATGCCGGCGGTACCGCGCGAATACCTCGGCCATGAAATATGACAGAGGATGTCGGGAACGTCCGGTTACATTAGTCAGCATGAACTCGGATTACAGCTCTGAAGTGGTTGCGATTCTGGCTTTGGACGGCGCCGGCGAACGGCTGATGCCGCTGGCGATGGAGCGGTGTTCGTCGGAGGCCGCTCGGGAGCGGTTGCGGGCGGTCTCCGCGGCCCGGTTGTTTGCCGGAGCGCGCGCGCCGGAAGCCGCGCTCAGCGGGCTTTATGTGTACTTCTCGTGTTTCGAGGAGGCGCACGCCATGGCGCAGGACATCCCGACGGCGGAAGGCAGCTACTGGCACGCCATCGTGCACCGGCAGGAGCCAGATGCCGGCAATGCGGCGTATTGGTTCCGGCAGGTGGGGGCGCATCCGATCTTCCCGGCGCTGGCGCGAGCGGCAGGGCATGAGGGGCCTTGGGATCCGTTTGCGTTCATCGACCTGTGCGAGCAAGCGCGGCGGCAGCCGGGCACCGAGTTGGAGGCTCGCGCGCGAGCGATCCAGCGCCTTGAATGGCAGCTGCTGTTCGATTACTGCGCGCGGCCGGCCGTGGCATGATCGTTGTGTGGCGGCCGATCCTGGCCGCAGCCGCCTTTTCAGGCGGCAGGTTGAAAAAGATGGAAGGGGTTGCATTTCGTCGCCTTTCGTCGCTTTAGCTACTCTGGAGTGCGGCCCGCCCCCGGCGGGGTGGGATCTGGGCTCCGTTTTCGAGCGTTTGTTGAAAACAAATAGTCAAATTGGGTTCGTTCGGTTTTTTCGATTTGGCTTCGACGGGTACGGCGCATTGTAACAGGCCCCGACTTTCTTGATTTTCTTGTAACATTCCGTGACATTGCGCCGGTGAACCAACCTACTGAGGCGGAGTACGGCGTGTGACTCAAATCAATCCGATAAGTCACTTATTCATTTCGTCGCCTTTTGTCGCTTTCGCGGCTTTGGAGTGCGGCCCGCATCCGGCAGGTGGGATTTGGGCCCCGTTTTCGATCGTTTGTTGAAAACAAGGGTCAGATTGGGTTCGTTCGGTTTTTTCGATTTGGCTTCGACGGAGTCCCCCTCATTGTAACAGGGCGGGACTTTCTTGATTTTCTTGTAACATTCCGTGACACTACGCCCGTGAACTAACCTACCCCGGACTGAGCATAGCATACCGGCGACGAGAGTTCGGCGGACTGATTGGGGTTGGTCGTTTGTTTTCAACTCGTCGAAGGCGGAACTCGGCGTGTGACTCATGGTCTGGGGCCACAGCGGGGGACGAAAAAAAGACGCGCTCGCGCGTGGCGGCCTGCGAGGCCGCTGCAGGCTACGAGCCTGCCCCACTTACTTCGTGGCGTTGATTAGGACTGTTACGCCGCCGCTGCGGGCGCAGGCGCGCTCCTGTTCGGGTCTCTCGGCCAGATCGGTCAGTCCATTTACGGCACAACTGCGAATACCGTGCCTTTTCCCGCGGTCCCGTTTCGAGTGTTTGTTGAAGACAAGGGTCAGATTGGGTTTGTTTCGTGTTTTCGGTTTGGCTTCGACAGCCGGTGTGCGCCGACCACGGGAACCCCAATTGCGCTGGAGTATGTTACATCCGCTGCATAAGGGGCCGCTTACGTAAGCGCCCCCCGGTCACGCTTGTTCCAGGTTGAACGGGTTGCAGTAGGTTACATCCGTTGCATCGGAGGTCAGCCGGCAAAAGAGGCGAGCTGGTTGAGTGCTTCCTGTCTCAAGCTACCACGGCGGCACTGGATTCCGGGTGCAGGAGGTGTCGGAAAGGCGCGCAGGTAGCTGGAAAATCAGGGCGTGCGGGCTTTTTCGTCGATGTGTGATCGCGGAAATGGCGCGGGCTATTTGGTTAGGTTGAGAAGTACCATGACGCCGCCGGAGGTGTCCGGGACGACGATATCGGGTAGGCCCTTGGTTGGTGATTGGCCGTGCAGGTTCTCCACGAGAATGTCGCCTGGGAAGGGTCCTGTGCCGATGCAAAACGGGGTCGCGTAGGTCGCGCCGCCCTCGCCCAAGTAGATCTCGATGGTGTCCGATTGCAATATCTCAATGTCCGGGATCCCGTCCCCGTTAATGTCCGCCACTATGTTAACCCCAGGCACCCCCACCGCACCTTTGAGCGCGGCCCCAGACGTGAAGTCGCCCTTTCCATCGCCGATATAGATTGCGGCGCCGCCACCGCTCGTGTCCTGGAGGACGAGATCCAGGTTCCCATCCCCATTCAAGTCCACCAGCACCGGCTGGTCTGTAAGCGCGCCAAAAGTCGTCGGCACAGGGGTGAATCCGCCTTGCTGATTGTTCAGCAGAACGAATGCATTGTTATACGGCACTGCGTTGTTGGTCAGCACCAGATCTGGCCAACCATCGTCGTTGATATCGCCCGCCGCTATACCGGAGAATCCAGTTGAGGGCGGACTAGCCACAATCAGGGTCGGCGTCTGAAATGTGCCGTCCCCATTGCCGAGCGCCAGCAGGTTACCGGAGGTGACGAAGCTCAGCTTGCCGTTCTGTTTGAAATCGCCCAGCGCCAAGTAACCGCCCGACGGCGTCAGTGTGGTGCTCTTGAGTGTAAATGTACCGTCGCCATTGCCCAGATAGGCGACGACCGTTCCGTTTACGGGCACCAGCAGATCCGGGATGCCATCTCCGTTGAAGTCGCCGGTTACGAGGCAGCCCGCGTTTGCCAGCGCGATTGGGGTTCCGGCCGCGAAAGGCGTTGCTGCTTTACCCGTGCCAAGCAGGATGGAGATTCCCTGCGCATTGTTAACTGCCAGATCGGGCTGGCCGTCGCCATTGAAGTCGGCTGCCACGCCACAGCCCGCGCCGCCGGATACGGCAGTCCAGAGGCCGTCTTCAAAGTTGCCCTTGCCCTCGTTCAGAAGCACGGAAACCGAGTCCGTGACTATGTCGGTCAAGCCATTGTTTCGCAGATCCGCCAAAACTAGATAGTTGGAACCTAGCCCCCCTATGGCGTAGGAGACGGGCTTCGCGAACGCGCCACCGCCAGTACCGAAGGCGATATTGACGCCCCACGAGACTATGTCGGGAATGCCGTCGCCGTTCACATCGCCGATGGCAAGGGCATCGCCTACGGCCCCAGGAAGATCGATGTAGTGAGGCCCCGAGAAGCCTCCGGAGCCATTGCCAAAGTAAAGATACACGTAACTTTTGTTCTGAGCCGAGACTGCAATACCAGGGTAACCACCCTTTGTGAGGTTGCCGACAGCGAGCGCGAGCACTGTGCTCGGTTGTGCGAAGTGCTGTGGCGTCTGGAAGGTGCCATTCCCATTACCCAGCGCGACCTCGAAGCCGCCGTTTTCAGGTCCCGAAACGACAAAGTCGAGTTTCTGGTCGCCATTGAAATCGGCGGCGGCGATGTCGTAGGCACCGGGTATGGAAGCGACCAGCGTCGCCGCGTTGAATGCGCCACCTCCCCTACCCGTCAGCAGCCAGACGCCCAGGTTGCCAGCGGCCGCTATGTCCAGAATGCCATCCCCGTTGAAGTCCCCGACGACAACGTGTCCGAGGTCGGAATCTTCGATTGGGTAGACCACGCCAGTCTGAAAGCTGCCGTTGCCGTTGCCTAAGCATACGACGACTCCGCTACCGGCGGCCCGCACCAGATCGACCGTCCCGTCGCCGCTTAGATCGGTGGCGGCGAATGAGATGGTACCATCCACCACTGTGAGTGTGTTGGGACCTGGACGGAAGGTCCCATTGCCGTTGCCGAACAGAACTTCTACGTAACCTCCGTTGATGGCAATCAGATCTGGGATTCCGTCGCCGTTGGTATCCGCCACCTGCACCCAGTTACTATTCAGCCCAGGATAATCGCGGCGGGTGAAGAACGTCGGCATTGTCGGACTGGCCGCGCGGGCGACTGCCAGGGATGCCAGTAAGTACGCTGTTAGAATCAAGGTTCGTTGGGTCGTCTTCATTGTTGGCGTCCATCCTATGAGTTCTATAAGTAACCTCGGGGTGGCCGGCCAGATAGCGCGGTGCAATGCAGGTCGAGTAGCGTTCCCCACGTTATTAATACACGGGGGGGGCGGCGTCAAGTGGAAAAATCGGGTTTGGCGTACCCCAAGCCAGGATTGGCCGCCCCACAAGGTCTTTCGGTTCGATCCTTTGTTGAAAGGAAAGGCCGAATTGGCTTCGTTTGGTAATCCGATTTTGGGTTCGACAGCCGACGTGCGCCGACCATGTCGTCCATGGGGACCGGAACCGGTTTGCAGTATGTTCCACCCGCCAGGCCTGCAACGGTTTTTGCGAGGCTCGCTAATCGATGCCAGCGCCTTAGAGGGGTGCCTTAGAGGGAATTACAGCGAAAAACACAGCCAAGTAAGCGAAAAGCCCGATTCCGTCGAGACGCGGTTGAATCGATCATTAAGCAGCGAGAGCTGCGGAGGAGAAAGCGTGGGAGCGGGCGAACAGCGGGAAAGCGTCGATACCAGTCCCGCTGCGCCACGCCCCAGCGCCTACGCCACGGCTGTGCGGGTGATTGTCTTTTCATCGCTTTTGCTGACACCTTGTTTCTGGCAGCCACGGATACAGGCGGGGGATCTTTCGAGCCACGTCTATAATGCCTGGCTCGCGCAATTGATCGAACGCGGGCAAGCGCCCGGCCTGACGCTGGCCAGGCAGTCCAACAACGTTTTGTTCGATCTGATGCTGAGCGGCTTGATGCGCGCTTTCGGCGCCGCGGCGGCCCAACGCATCGCGGTTTCGGCGGCGGTGCTCGTCTTCTTTTGGGGCGCGTTTGCGTTCGTGTGGGCCGGTTCGCGGTTGCGGCCTGCCAGAGCGCCCTGGCAACTGGCGCCCTGCCTGGCGATGCTGGCTTACGGCTGGGTCTTCCACATGGGCCTATTCAACTTCTACATCTCGCTCGGCCTGTGCTTCGGCGCGTTGGCGCTGGCACGGCGACGGAAACCGTGGGCATGGGCGGCCACGGCGGCGCTGTTCGGAATCGCTTACGCGGCGCATGCGCTGCCGGTGGCATGGGCGTTGAGCGTGCTTGTCTACGGGCGGGTCGCGCAGGCTTTGGCCCCACGGCGCCGGGTCTCCCTGGCCATCGGCGCACTGGCGGCGTTGGCGCTGGCGGGATTCCTCCTGGGCGCGTTCTTTCCGACCCGCCGCGGAGTGGACCAGGTGGTGTCGATGACCGGGGCGGACCAGGTCTGGATTTACGGCAGCTCCTATATCGCCGTCGCGCTGGCGCTCCTGGCGGCCTGGGCGCTGTGCTTCGCGCGCGTCTGGCGCACGCGCGGCGCGGCCCGCACCCTGCTGGATGTCCGCTTTCAAATATGCGGGCTGTGCGCGGCCGCCCTGGTGCTGCTGCCGGGAGGTGTGCTGTTGCCCGGCTTCCGTTCGGGGCTCGACTATGTGGCCGAGCGCATGTCTTTGGCGGGCGCGGTCCTGTTCTGCGCGCTGCTGGCTTCGGTGCGGCTGCCAAAACCGCTGGTGGGCGCCATGGCCGCCATCGCGCTGGTGTTCTTCGGTCTTTCCTACGCCGACGAGCGCGCGCTAAACGCCGTGGAAACCCGGATGCAGCAGGCGGTGATGCAACTGCCGCCGGGCCAGCGCGTGGTCAGCGCACTGGCGGACCCGGAAAGCCGCATCCAGTCCCTGGCCCACCTGGTCGACCGCATCTGCGTGGGCCGGTGCTTCAGCTATGCCAACTACGAGCCCGCCACGGCGCAATTCCGCGTGCGCGCGCAGGAGCGGAACCCCATCGTTGTGGCGGATTATGGCGACTCCTGGAGCATCCAGACGGGCGGATACGTGGTCAAGCCGCGGGATCTGCCGCTCTACAACATCGACCTGTGCGAACCCGGCAATCCGCGCATCTGTGTGGCGCCCTTGCGCGCCGGCGCCAGGCTGCACAACACCGGGCTGCGGGTGGCGCCGCTTTTTGGCGGAGGATAGCGGGCCATTCGCCATGCCGTGCGCCATACCGGCGCGTTTACAGCCCAAACACGAATGGCTTGCCGTGTTCCAGCCGAAGGTATTTGACTGCGGGCGCGCGCAGGGCGAGCGATGCGCGGAACTGGCCGGGATCGACCGAGTTGTCCGGAAACATATCGTAGTGGCAGGGGATGGCGCCTTTAGGCTGGATCTGCGCCGCCAGCTGCGCGGCCTCGTAGTGCGACAGATTGTTGAAGCCGCCGTTGATGCAGGTGATCATCAGGTCCGGCCGGTGTCTGGCCGCCGAGGCGAGCAAATCGCTGTAGTCCGTATCGCCGGTGACGTAGACGCGAGGGCCCTTGCCGAACTGGAAAACGAAGCCCATGTGATTCAGGTCCGTGTCATCGGTGGGCAGCGCGAATGTGCCGTGAATGACGACGTCGCGGAACTCCAGCTCGCAGGCAGGCCACGCCGGCACGATGCGTCCGCTCTCGACGCCCTTCGCTTGAAACACTGCGCAACTGGGGTGCGGGCCGATGAACTGAGTGGTGTCTTTGTGGCGGAGGCCTGCGATGGTGAACGGGTCGGTATGGTCCTGGTGGTTGTGCGTGCAGGTGAACAGGTCCACGTTCAGCTCTTCCGGCGGAATCAGGATGGGCACCTGGCGGTCCAGGTTGATGCCGGAATCGGCGTAGGCCCCATGGCAGGAATTGGTGAGATAAAGATCGGTCGAAAGCAGCGTGCCTTCGGCGGTCTTGAAAATGAATCCGTTCTGGCCCAGCCACCAGATGGCCACGGTGTGGCGCGACACGGGGAAGTCGCGGATCTGCTGCATCAGGTTCATCAGGCTCATTGTGACATTTTGTGACGGGGCTTGACGGGGGCGCGGAGGCGCTTGCAAACGGGGACGGGTTGCGCCAAATTGATAGCATGCCGATACCAATGGACTTCCTGCGCATGGTGTTGGGTTTGTTTTGCCTGTTCTTCGCGCACTTCCTGGGGCGCTCGATTGTGCGCGTGCGGCGCGGCCAGAACCCGCGCGGCCTGTACGGCTGGGTGATCCGGACGGCCATCACGGCCGGCGCGATTTTGTGGCACCGCGGATTGGACGGCGTGGCGATCGTGGCGTTCACCCTGGCGGCGGCCTCGCTGGTGGTAGGCGCGTGGGATGAGCAGCGGCCCAAGAAACAGGAGGATTTGACACGGGAGATTTTTGGGGAATGAGCCGAAGCGATGCTGGTTAGTTAAGGAGGATCGATGAGCAGCGCGCATATCGAGGAGCGCGGCAACTCGCCCGAGGCGATCCAGCAGGAGTTTCCTCTGCCAGGGGGCGAAGTTGCGCACCTTCCATTTGCACAAATTTGCTACTGCCTACGGTCGCGCCTTTGCCGGTAGACGCGTCAGAATAGCTTCGTAGATACCGAGTGCCACGGCCAAGGCTGGTTCGGCTTCCTCGCGTTCCGGTTCATCGGCTTCGCCAGGATAACGGAACTTCCAAGCGTATTCCGAGAGCGGCGCGGCCCGATTGGCGAGAGGTTGCAGCGTTGCGTCCAGCGCGACGCATCGCTGGCCAAGTTCTTCGAGGTTGTGCGTCTTCCGAAACGGCACGTCGTGCCATGCGAGGAAAGCCTTCGGGGACTTCTCGGCTGCCTGCTGCGCATGGAACATGACATCGCCCCACAGGCCCTCTGAGGGAGCTGAGGCTTCATGGGCCGCGGCCTTCAGGTCGAGCCTTGCCTTGGCGAGCCAAGCCCGAACGTCCTGCAGGCGCGCCTCTTCAGGCTCCATGCAGCAGCCGCCCTTCCCGCAGCACGGTGCCCGGAAGCGAGGCTTTCAATGACCGGCGGTCATTGAAGTACGAACTGGTGCAGACCAGCACATCGGCAGCGGTGCCCGTGCCGCGAAGCGCTTCATAGGCTAGCCGGCTTCGCCGCCGCTGCGCGGGCGCGTCATCCGGCACTACTACCAAGACGTCGTAGTCGCTGTCGGGGCCAGCGTCACCCCGCGCCACGGAACCAAAAAGATAAATGGACTCGGGCTGGTAGGCCGCCACCAAGCGGTGCAGCCATCTCGGCAAGCTCCGGGTCGCCGGTTGCCGGTGTCTTACATGTGGTCGCGCGGTCGATCGCCATGGCCTCGTCCCAGTTTGCCACAAAGTGGTCCGGTCAGAACTTTGTGACTTCGGTGAAGTGGAAGTCGCGCACCTTCATCGCCGGCGCGACCATGTCGAAAGCTTCTTCGCCGGAGGCGCGCACCGCCGGCGACATCGCCTCCACATTCGACAGCATCTCCGGCAGAGCTTGATTGAAGCGGAAATTGCGCACCCCGCGCGCGATGCGGCCGTCTTCGATCAGAAACGTGCCGTCGCGGGTCATGCCGGTCATGATTTTCTCGTACGGATCGACTTCCCGGATGTACCAGAGGCGCGTGACCAGGATGCCGCGCGCGGTGGAGGCGATCATGGCTTCGAGCGGCGTCTCGCCGCCCGCGACCGCAATGTTCATGGGCGCTTCACCGTACTCGTTCGGCAGCGGGAAGCCGTGCCCGGTGGCCTCCACGCCCGCGGCTTGCGCGGCTTGGCGGCAATACGCCACCTCGCGCACCACGCCTCGGTCCACCAGCGCCAGCTTTCGCCGCGGGACGCCTTCGCCATCGAATGGTGCGCCGGCCTGCAGCGGATGATACGCATCGTCGTGGATAGTGATGTTGCCGCCGAACAGCTTCGCGCCGATGCGGTCGCGTAGGAAGCTGCGGCCGTCGCTGATGGCGGTGGCGCTGAAGTCGGCGAACATCTGGCCTACCAGGTCCAGGACGGCGGCTGGCTCCAGGATTACGGTGTAAGCGCCCGGCGGCAGTTCCACTGGGTCTCGCGAAGCCTGCGCCTTGCCGGTGGCGGCGCGGGCCATGGCGGCAGGGTCCAGGTCGCGATGCGAGCAAGCGCTGCCCTTCGCCCAGCCGGAGCTGTCGGCCGCCATGGCGGTGATGGAGAAGTTGGCCATCGTCTCCGGATAGTAGGCGAACACGCCGCGTGAGTTCAGCAGCGCGAACACCGCTTCGGCTGTGGAGTAGATGCCCGCCGCGGTCTGGCCGGCGCCTTCGACGATGCGGATGGCCTCGGCAACCGCCTGGGCGCGCTCCGTGGGAGTCACGCGCGCGGTGGCTTCGTGCCAGCGTAAGTAGGACACGCCTGCGGGCCGGTCCTCCCACAGCGGCAGCAGGGCGGGGTCGGGCTCCTGCAATTTCGTCAGCGCCACGGCCTCTTCGACCACCTGCCGGATGGCAGCGTCGTCCAGCCGGTTGGTGGTGGCGCGCGCCGTGCGTCCATCCATCTGCACCCGCACCGAGAGCTGCCAGCTACGCTCGGCCACGTTCTGATGAATGGCGTTGTTGGCGAAGCGCGTAAGGGCGCTCGATCCGGCCGATATGATCGCTTCGGCGTCGCCTGCGCCGAAGGCCCGCCCGGCGCGCAGCACCTGGTCGAAGATGGCCTGGCAGCGCGCCGGCTCAATCGGCATAGGCGCCTCCGACCTTGATGCGCCGGAAGCGCGCCGGACTCGCGCCGTGCCCCGTGCCCATGATCTGTTCCGGCTGCCCCTTGCCGCAGTTGGGCGTGCCCCACAGCATCCAGTGCGGGGGCTCCGCGATGGCCGCGCAGGCGTTCCAGAACTCCGTGCTGATGCCGCTGTAACTCGGATTCTTCAGCATGCGGACGCGCTTGCCGTGGCGGATCTCCCAGCCGATTTCGCAGCCGAACTGGAAGTTGTAGCGCTTGTCGTCGATCGACCAACTCCGGTTGGTCTCCATATATATGGCGTGGTCGACGCCGCCGAAGACCTCGTCGAGCGACGCCTGGCCGGGGCGCAGGCTCACGTTCGTCATGCGGATGAGCGGCATGCGCGCCCAGCCGTCCGCGCGCATGGTGCCGTTGGAGCGCGATTCGCCAATGGCCGCCGCGGTCTCGCGCGACGTCATGTAGCCGGTGAACAGCCCGTCGCGGATGATGTCGGTGGATTGCGCGGGCACGCCTTCGTCGTCGAACGCAAACGTGCCCAGGCCGGGACCGTGCTCCGGCCGCGCATCGCAAACCACGTTCACGATTTCCGAGCCGTAGCGCAGCCGGCGCAAGCGATCGAGCGTGAGGAAGCTCATGCCCGCGTAGTTGGCCTCGCTGCCCAGGACGCGGTCGAGCTCGATCGGATGGCCCACCGACTCGTGGATCTGCAATCCCAGTTGCGAGCTGTCCAGGATCAAGTCGAATTCGCCTTCGGGGCACTGATCGGCGCCGTGCAGCGCCACCGCTTCTTCCGCGATGCGCGCGGCGTTGCCCATCAGTTCCCATTCGTCGATCAACTCGTAGCCCTTCAACTGATGCTGCCCGCCGAAGGAATTCGGATACGACCGCTTCTGGATCTCGCCATCTTTATAAGCCGTCGCCGCATAACCGACGCCGCTGGTGTAGCGGGTCTGATCGATGAGGCTGCCGAGCGAGGAGGCGAAGACCTGCCGCCGGCGCTCGAAGCTCATGCCGCCCTCGGCCAGGGTGACGCCCGGATTGCGGCGCAGTTCGCGGTCGATATCGAGCAGCAGGGCTACGTTGCGGTCGACGGGGATGGTGAAGGGATCGATGCGGATCGGCGAGACCCATTCCGCTTCGTATTTCTCTTCGGGCGCCAGTGTGACGTCCTGCTTCTTGGCCAGCGTACCGGCGCGCGCGATTTCGAGGGCCAGCGCCGCGGCGGCCTGCACGCCGTCGCGAGTCAGATCGTCCGTGGCGGCGAAGCCCCAGCAGCCGTGCGCCAGGACGCGAATCGCCAGGCCCATGGAGACGCCGCTCGACACGTGGCTGGCTTTGCCGTTCTTGGTGGAAACCTGGCGGTCCCGGATCTCCATCACGCGCGTATCCGCGTAGGTTGCCGCGGAGTGCGTTACGGCGTCCAGAGCTTCCAGTGCTAGCTGCTTCATGGGTCCATTTACCAGGGTACGCCATGAAGCTGCGTGTCGAGGCGAGTGTCGCCAAGCCAAGAGCGCGCGCTACCGGGTGAACTGGAATGCGACGCCGCCGGTGGTATCGCCGGACGGCCCGCCCCACAGGGTTGTCCCGTAGATATGGCCGGCCGCGTCAAGCACCACACCTGACGAAGGATAGGCGCCGTCGTCTCCGCCCGTGAAGCTGTACCACACGGTTTCCTGCCACCCGCCGCCGGCATCGTGCGTGATTTCGAAAATGGTTCCCGGGTTGTCGATGCCTCCCCCAGTGGTGGTGCCGTACAGGTTGCCGTGCGCATCGAACGTGAGCCCGTTGGGGTCCTCGCCATCGGCGGCCTCTACGCCCAAGAATGTATGCAGCAGGTGCTCCGTCCAGCCACCCGCCGCATCAGGTCCGAGCGCGAAGGCAATCCCGCAGTCCGACGTACCGCCGTTGCTGGTGGTCCCGTACAAATCGCCGTACCGGTCGAAAATCACCCCCCGCCAGCGGATATGCGCCGTCTTCACCACCCGCGAAGGCGTGCAGCACATGCTTGTTCCATAGCCCGGATGACCCGTCCGCTTGGGGCGCCAGCATGTAGACGGTTCCGAGGTTGTGCGGGCCGGCGTTGGTGGTGCCGTATAGATTGCCGGCGGCATCCAGGATTGGAGTCGCATAAGGCGCCGATCCGTCCGGCCGTCCCTGGAAGCTGTAAAGCACGCTCTGCTCCCAACCGCCGTCGCCCGGCGCCAGCTTGTATACCATGCCTGCGCCGGAAGCGCCCCCGCTTACCGTGGCGCCATAAAGGTTCCCGGCGGAATCCATCGCCACGCCCGGGTAGGAATCGGGATTTCCAGCAGCCAGATCGTTTACGATCCGAGCCTGAAGCTATACGTCCAGGAAGTCACTTTGAGTAACACAGGTACAACGGCAGTGACTGGTCCCCTGTTCTTCATTTTGGGGCTCTCCGCAGGAATTCGTGGTGGACCCCATTTTCATTGGGTTGGTGATTTGGGCCTGCTGGCTTGGTCAAGGTTCGTCGGCTTCGGATGTGTATCGTCGCCACTATTCATGGGCGTTTCGGTGAGTCTTGGAGTCCACCGCTGGCGCCTAACGAGCGGCGCTCAATTTCTCCGTTTTCAGGCTGCGCCTAATACGAGCCGGCGTATACCTCCGTCCGATATACGGTCTGTCCCAACACTTCGCGGCCGGATGCTATGGCCACCCGGGCGGTACCGCGCCACAAGGGCGGTCGCACAATACCCAGTGAAATCAACAGTTACGCTCATTTTCGACTCGCATACGAACGCCCAAGGACCAACGGCCCGACACTCTCAGAGGCCCCAGAACTTCAGCAGACCTCACCGCAGAGCGTCGTTCCTGAGGATCGGCCATGACGCAAACAATCCCAGGAAGGTAAAACGCTCAAGTCCCCGCCAATTGCCCACTTTCCCGAATTCTTGCGCAGAGCCCATTTTGGAAGACCTGCCCGCCGCGGTCAGCCTGGCGAACAAGTCGGCGGCCACGGTATGCTTCGCGCCGATTGGCAGCCGGTACGTTGAAGCCCTTCCCGCCGGATCTTCGTTGGCGCCCGACACCTCGGTGATCGTTAAGCTGGCGTTCAGCGATCCCTCCGGAGCTGCGATTTCATACACGCCTCTGGTGGCCGGGAGCCTCGGCGGCGCTCCGTAGGATTGATTATCCATTATCATGCACTATCATGCGTGGAGGATTGTCTAATGAAAGTCAATGCCCGTCTCGCAGTTTCGCTCGCAGCCATAGCGTTTGCCGCCTCGGCGCGCGCGGGCGAGATCCCCGTCGATATCAGCGCCTTGGTGAACGCACCGTGGTCGTATCAGCTCTCTAACCCGGGCACGTTTCCAACCGGGAACCTCAATCTCGGCGGGGTCCCCTTTTCGATTCCAACCGGCCCCAACAACTACTGGTCGGGTAACCAAGCCGCTAATGGCGGGCCGGACACCGCAACCCTTACCATTCCGGTAGGTCTGGTTGGAGTCACGTCCGCCTTCACTTTGCTCAACACTACATGCGGCCAGCCGGGTCCGGACGCATATCTCTTCATTACCTTCAACTGGAGTAATGGCGCAACAGCTACCCAAAGACTGCTGGGGGACGTGAATGTTCGCGATTACAACAACGACGGTTGTACAGACAGCATCAATAATACCAGCACGACACAGGTCTGGCAAAATGGCCTCGGTCAGCGGCTGGACCGCCAGGAATATATCGTGTCGGCAGGCTTCTCAGATGAAGTGCTAACCAGCGTGACCATCACCGATACGGGCCGCGAGTTATTCAGCCGCGCAGTCTTTTCGGCGCTCACCGTCAGCACGTGCCATGCTTACGTCACAGAAACAATCGGAATCTCCAGCAGCCAGATCGTCTACGATCCGGCCCTGGAGCTATACGTCCAGGAAGTCACTCTCAGTAACACAGGCACAACGGCCGTGTCTGGACCCCTGTTCTTCATTTTGGAAGACCTGCCCGCCGCGGTAAGCCTGGCGAACAAGTCGACGGCTACAGCATGCTTCGAACCGATTGGCAGCCGGTACGTCGAGGCCCTTCCCGCCGGATCTTCGTTGGCGCCCGACACTTCGGTGATCGTTAAGCTGGCATTCAGCGATCCGTCCGGAGCGGCGATTTCATACACGCCCCTGGTGGCCGGCAGCCTCGGTGGCGCCCCGTAATTTTGATTGTCCATTTATCATACAGGGAGGATTGTCCAATGAAAGTCAATGCCCGTCTCGCAGTCCCGCTTATTGCCATAGCGCTCGCCGCTAGTTCGGCGCGCGCCGGGGAGATCCCCATCGATATCAGTGCCCTGGTGAACGAGCCCTGGACATTTTCCGGGCCCGACGGCGCCGGTATTATCAACGGAAGCACGTATCCAACCGGCAGCCAGAATTTCGGCGGCGTGCCGTTTGCGATTCCGGCCGGTCCCAACAATTACTGGGAGGGCGCGGCCGCGGCCAATTTTGGACCGAGTGTAGTCACGCTCACCGTTCCGGTCGGCGTATCCGGCGTCACCCCC
>DATKFU010000223.1:0-3462 GCA_035511215.1 Bryobacteraceae bacterium
AACTTATATTGGCTGCGCCAGTCCGAGGACCCCACCAGGCTGAGTGTTCCGGCAGCCCGCGAAAACAACGCCGGCCGGTTATCCAGCAGGTTGTCCGAGTGAGTCAGGAACACCGGTTTCGACCAGGACTTTCCGTCATACGACACCACATACTCGAACCACACCGTGCCGATGGGCGACCACCAGATCGGGTAGATCGTCCTGTAAGCCAGCCAGATCCGGCCGGAGGCGTCCACCAATAAGCGCGGGTAGTTATTGTGCGCCGCCGTAACATTGGCCGCCGACACGTTGGGGCGCCGGTCCTTGGCAAAATCGAGGTGCTTGTCCAAATCCTGCGCGTCTTTCTGCGCGTTCCAAGGATCGTATGGCGAGGGAGCCACTCCGGGCAGCACAGCACCCAGATCGTCCGTGGTCTCTACCACGCGTCCGCTGGGCTCGAAGCCGCGCAGCCGGATTACAATCCCCTGGTAGAGCGCCACGCCCGGCGTGCTATAAGCGCCGAAGTCCTTGCCCCAGCCTTCGCCGGCTTCCTCATAAGCCACCCACAGGCGGCCGGATGGATCGTAAGCCAGCGAAGGATACGCCTCATAGCGCGCGGTCGCGGCCACGGGGGCTTCCGCACCCCACTGGCCGGCGGGCGAGGTGGAGCGCATGAAAATGTCGTAGTTCCCGTTGCGGTAGGAATCCCAAGCCACCGTAATGCGCCCAGTCCCATCCGCGGCGATTGCCGGATCCCATTCGTTCCCGCTCGAACTGGAAACGGTCGCCGGAGCGCCGAAGCCGTTGCCCTGCTGCGCAGCCGCGAAAATCGCAGCCTTGCCATCGCGCCATCCCTGCCAGGCCACCCATACACGCCCGTCGGAGCCGGCGGCCGCTACTGGGTCCACGTCCGCGCCCGGCTCGCGCGAAATCTGCAGGCGCGCACCCGGTTTGCCGTTCTCGATCACACGCGCCCGGATGTCGAAATTCCCTTTGTCGTTCTGTGACCAGAATACCCACGGCCGCCCCTTGCCATCCACCGCGATGGCAGTCCGGTAAAGGTCCAGCCCCGCTTCGGTGATGGCTATCGGCGCGCCCCATTTCTGGCCGTCATAGTGCTTCACCAGGATCTGGTCGCCGCCGGTGGGCTGGCGCAGCGGCTCGAAGTCCGTGATGGGCTTCTCGTGATCCGCGCGGATTTTGTTGTGATCCTTCGAGTGCTTGAATTCGACGTAAGCCACCCACGCGTTCCCACTCTTATCCAGCGCTGCCGAAGGGTAATCCTGCTCCTCCGGCGTATCGGTGATGCGCGTCACTGGCGGCACGCGGTCCACCTGCACGCGCCCGTCCAGCAGCGCGATCGATTTGCCGTACGGAATCTGGGAAAGCTGGAACGAAAAGCTGCCTTGCGTGGTGGTCACGTCCACGGTGGCGTCCGGCCGCGCATCGCTCAATTGCGCTACCATGCCGTTCGGCACTATGGTTTTCCCCGGCCCGTAGAAGATGCCGCCCAGGAATAGTTGTGCCGGGTGCGTCGAAAGTTTCCATCCACTTCCGGAGATGCTGTCTCCGGCGTCGAAGCGCCATGGCTCCAGCGCCGCGACTTGGGCGCCGCGTACTGCCAGCGAGCCATCCCAGCGCACGGAATCCTTGTCTGTCACTCCTAGAAGAATGCGCACGCCAACCCGGTCCTGCGCCTGCGCCGAGGCGCATGACATCGACCAGGCAACGGTCAAGCAAACAACTGCATAACGAACCGAATGAGTCATGATGTCACAGTTCTACTTCGTTGAAGGTTCCCTTGGTGATGTCCCATCCCGATGAGATGTACTGCTCCAGTTTTGCCTGTAGCGTCTCGATGACGGCGGGATTCTGTGCCGCCACGTCCACCAGTTCGTCGGGATCTTTCTTGCGGTCGTAAAGCTGCGGCTGATAGTGCCCATTGTATTTCTCCCGATTCCAAACCGCGGAATAGTTCCACTCCGGTGTGCGCACGGCAGCCACGTACCCGAATGCGCTGACCACATGGTCGCGCCCGTTGGTACGGTCCCCGGTGACGTAAGGCCATAGGTCTTCACCCGTCACCCGCGGCGACGGTTTCAGATTCAGGCGGCCAAGCACCGTGGGCACAATGTCGAAGTGCTGCACGAATCCGGATACCCGCTTGCCGGCATACTGCTTGTTGGGCAGGCGCACCAGCAGCGGCACGTGCGTGACTTGCTTGCGGATGCGATCCTCCCCTTTCACGAACTGCCCTTGCTCACCGAGCATCGCGCCATGGTCCGAGGTGAAGACAAAGACAGTGTTCTCCTTCAGGCCCAGTTCCTCGGCGGTGTTCAAAACCTGTCCGATCCAATAATCCACGTTGGATGCCTCGCCCGCGTAATTCGCGCGCAAGCGCTGAAAGCCTTCCGGCGGCAGATTCAGGCGCTGATACGGCGGCTCCGGCCAGCTATGCGGGCCAGGATCTTTCAAGTACTTTTCCAGGAAGTAGTCGGGCGGATCCCAAGGCTCGTGCGGATCGAAGGATTCTATGTGCAGCAGGAACGGCCCTTGGTCGTGATTTTCCTTCAGCCATCGCACTGCGTCCTTTGCGGTCTGTTCGACGATGGAGTCGCCATACTGCAGCCAGCGTTTGCGGTTGGCCGTGTAGCGATTCAGGAAACTGAGAAGGCCGGGATTCGCCTGGTGCGCCTGCTCCAGATAGTCCGCCGGATACAGCCCGCTGAAATCCGGCGTCACGCGCGGCGGCTGCGCGTAATAGTCGGTTTCCTGGCCGCGAATCCACTCCCAGTATGTGTAACCGCGATGGAAATTGCGCCCCGGACGTTGCAAGTGCGGCAGATCCGCGATGAGCGCGGTGACATAGCCGGCCTCCACGAGCGTTTCGGCGAGCGTGACGTCCTCGTTGTACAAATGATGCCAGCCTGGGGATGCGCCCGGTCCGGTCTCGTGTTGGAAAAAGGCATGTGTGGGCACGATGCGCCGCCCGGTGTTGAGCACTCGCCGCGTGGGAATGGTGGGCATGCCCTCGGGATGCAGATCCTCGAAGATGATGGACTCTTCAGCCAGCCGGTTCAGATGTGGCGTCTCCACCCAATGGCTGCCGTAGGCCGCCAGATTGTCCGCGCGAAACGTATCGGCGACGATCAGGATCACGTTCAGATTGTTCCCTTGCTGTTTGGGTGGCCGCTCCCAATGCGAGCCGCAGGTTTCGGAACCGGTTGCCGCGGCGCTGGCGCCTGGCGCCGCGAGATTGGCGGCACTTGCGAAAGCCGCGCCAGTCCTCAGTAGATCTCTTCGTGAAGGCTTAATCATGAGTATTTCTATCGACATTATATAATTTCGTCCCGCTTGTCAATCTCTGCCCTTCCAGGCGGCAGATGTCAAGGCAAAGTAGAAACTTCCGCTTCCCAGCAAAGTAGAACGTTCCGGTTTTGAATGGCCCCGCGGGAGGGGCATGGTAATCTGGGCGTGCCGGTG
>DATKFU010000224.1:0-2903 GCA_035511215.1 Bryobacteraceae bacterium
ATATACTTCGAGACGCCTGATCCAAGGTGGGAACCGTGTGCGTTAGGAGCGCGAGCACTGGTTCTGTGCGGGGGGCGATGGGTAACCGTCGTCCCTACCGCGACCCCTAGCCGTCGCGCTCGGAAATGCGCAACGTGAGCTTCGGTTGGCACGAGGGCAAGCTAAAGCATGGCCCCACCTCTGACTAGGCGTTAGCGGAGCCGTCCACCCATTCTCCAATCCCTTTCGCCGGCCTGTGGATTAAGTTCACCTTATCGATCGCCACTTCCCGCCCCGCCGGCTTCCTATAATCCGCTATGTCAACTTCGGGCCGGGCAGCGAGTGCCCCAGCATGATCTGAAGCCGATGCGCCCGGTGCGCCCCGATGTGCTTCCCTGGCCCCACGCAATCCGCACGCCCCGAAGCCGCCGTCGCGGGCGGATTTCGGCGCTTGAGATCGGCCTTATTCTAACGCCTATGGCCCTACACCGTACGGCCGCCCAGCAACGATACGGCGGTAGGCGCGGCCGCGCCGGCTATGCGCGGACTAAGTTGCGCCTCTGGAATACCGTCGCCTTCTCCGGGCGCCAGGAATAAGTTAGCGTCGATGCCGTGTTGGCGGGTGTAGAGATCGTAATAGCGCCCGTGCAGATCGTAGAGCGAATGGTGCGAGCCGCGTTCCACGATGCGGCCGTCTTCCACCACCAGAATCTCGTCGGCGCGGCGGATGGTGGAGAGGCGGTGCGCGATCACGAACGTGGTGCGGCCCTTCATCAGGTAGGCCAGGCCTTCCTGGATGGCGGCTTCAGATTCGGAATCCAGACTCGAAGTGGCCTCGTCGAGAATCAAAATGCGCGGGTCGGCCAGGATGGCGCGCGCGATGGAGACGCGCTGGCGCTGTCCGCCGGAAAGCTTGACGCCGCGCTCGCCGACCACGGTGTCGTATTTCTTTTCGAAACGCTCGGCGAATTCATCCACCCGCGCGATGCGGCAAGCTTCCAGAATCTGCTCCTCGGTAGCGTGGAGGCGCGCGAAGCCCACGTTTTCGCGGATGGTCCCATCGAAGAGGAACGTATCCTGCAAAACCACGCCCAGTTGCGTCCGGTAGGAGTCGAGACGAATGGTCGAAAGGTCGACGCCATCCACTTGAATGGCGCCGGCGCCTGGCTCATGGAAGGCGGCGATGAGGCTGATGATGGTGGATTTTCCGGAGCCCGAAGGACCCACTAGCGCGGTGACGGTTCCGGGCTGGGATTCGAAACTGACGTCATACAGGACTGGCTTGCCGGGATCGTAGGCGAAATCGACGTGATTGAACGCAACGTGGCCTTGAATGGGGCCGATCGCATAGGTGCGGCGCGCGTCTTCGTCTTCGGGACGTTCCCGCAACACCTCCTGCGTGCGGTCCAGTCCCGCCAAGGCTTCGGTGACCTGGGTGCCGATGGCTACCACCTGGAAAATGGGCGCCACCAGGAATGCCATATACATGACGAACATGATCAAGTCGCCAGTGGTCAGGTGGCCGGCGAGAATCTGCTTCGCGCCCACATACCATACCGTGGCGCCCACCAATCCGGTGAGTACGGTGGCGGAAAGACTCATCAGCGACATGGCGGTAAGGCTGCGGAGCACGTTATCGAGCAGGCGCTGCACGTTATTCGAGAAGACTCGCGATTCCTCGGCTTCGGCGTGGTAGCCCTTGACGACGCGGATGCCGGATAGAGACTCGACCAAGCGGCCGGAAACATCGGCGGTGATCTTACCGCGCTCGCGAAAGATGGGCCGGATTTTCGTGAAGGCCTTCTGCAGCCAGAAAGCGAACAGCGCGATGTAAAACAGCGCCAGGCCGGTGAGCAGCGAACTGATCCAGAATAAAACCGCCATGCAGAAGATGGCGGTGAGAATTCCGCCGGCGAAATCGACCAGCCCGGTACCGATGAGGTTGCGGATGCCTTCAACATCGTTCATGATGCGCGAAACCAGAACGCCGCTCTTGTTGGCGTCATAGTATGCGATGGGCAGCCGTCCGACGTGTTCCTGCACGCGGCGGCGCAATTCCGCGATCAGCCTCTGCCCTTCCTTGGAAAGCAGTTGGGTAAGCGTGAACGAAGTAATGCCTTGAATCACCGTAGCCAGCAGCACGGCGAGAACCAGCGGTTCCAGCAGTTTGGTCTGATGCTTGGTGAGTACGTTATCGAAGAGAAACTTGCTGGAGGCAGGCAGCACCATGCCGCAAACGCGGTTGATCACCATCAGCAGGAAACCAAGCGCCAGCAGTTTGTGGCGCGGACGCACCAATTCCTTGAGCAGCGGCCAGACGCTGCGGAGGTGCTCGGTGGGTTTCTTCTTTTTTGGAACGGGAGACACTGCTATCAGCTTACACTGATGCGACGCCGCCAGAAAAGATTCGACGCGGAGACGCTGAGACGCGGAGATAAGCGCAGAGAACACGACGGAATTTCTTCTCTGCGTTTGCCTCAGCGTCTCAGCGTCTCCGCGTCGAAAAGACCTCCCGCTAACTTTTCCCTCTCCCGAACGTCCATGCCATACTGACAAAGTAATGCCCAAAGTGCTCATCGCAGGCGGGGGATTAGCGGGATTATCGGCGGCCGCGGCGTTGGGCGGCGCCGGCTTCGAAGTCGACTTGTTCGAGGCGCGGCCGTTTCTGGGCGGGCGGGCGACATCCTACGATGCGCCGGCGTCGGATGGGGCGCCCGCTGAAGAGATCGATAATTGCCAGCACCTTTTGCTGCGCTGCTGCGTCAATCTGCTGAATTTTTATGAGCGGCTGGGCGTTCGCGACCGCATCCAGTTCTATCGGGAGTTCTACTTCCTGGAACCCGGCGGACAGATGTCCGTGATGCGCCGCGGCCGGCTGCCCGCACCGCTGCACTTCACCGGCTCATTATGGCGGATGCACTCCC
>DATKFU010000225.1:0-6318 GCA_035511215.1 Bryobacteraceae bacterium
AACAAGGAAGTCTACCTCAACGGCAAGAAACTGGCTGAGCCATACGTTTACCACAAGACCGAGTACATCGACTCCTACCGCGACAATTTTCCCAGCGAGCCTAACGGAGGTGTTTTGGAGCCTGGGCTGGACATGCTCGAGCATCATGTGGTGAACGGCGAAGTGGTGGTGCCGCCCGATAGCTATTTTGCGATGGGCGACAACCGGGATTCGTCGCTCGACAGCCGGTATTGGGGATTCGTGCCGCGCGACAACATCATCGGCAAACCGCTGATCATTTACTGGTCGTACGATGCGCCGACAGAGGCGCTGTCGAACCCTACCATAGGCGTTGATCACCTGGTCGACCTGATGGAGCACTTCTTCACCAAGACGCGCTGGCGGCGGACCTTTATGCTGGTGCACGGGGTGAACGTCAATTGACGCGAGCGGCGGACAAGAAGGTTCCGCGGGCGCCGGCCGCGGCCCATTCGCACCGGGGTTTTATCGCTGAGTGGACCGTCACCATCATCCTGCTGCTTTTCGGCACCACGAACCTGGTGCAGGCTTTCGTCATCCCGACGGGATCGATGCAGGATACGCTGCTGGTCGGCGATCACCTGCTGGTCGATAAGCTGGCCTACGCGCCACCGGGGCCGATTTCAAAGTATCTGCTGCCGTACGAAGAGATCAAGCGCGGCGACATCATTGTGTTTCGCTCTCCGGCGGACCTCAACATGACCCTGGTAAAGCGCTGCATGGGCGTGCCCGGCGATCGCATCAAGCTGGTGGACAAGCAGCTCTATCTCAACGGCAGGAAACTCAACGAGCCATACGTTTGCCACAGCACCGCCTTCATCGATAGCTACCGCGATAATTTCCCCGACGAGCCGGATACGCAGGTGTCTGTACACGGGCGGGAAATGCTGGAGCATGATGTGTCGAACGGCGAATTGACGGTGCCGCCGGATAGCTATTTCGCGATGGGCGATAACCGGGACAACTCGCTCGACAGCCGGTATTGGGGATGCGTGCCGCGCGATAACATTATCGGCAAGCCGCTGATCGTCTACTGGTCCTACGATGCGCCCACCGAGGCGCTGCTCAACCCCACCATTGGCGCCGATCACCTGCTCGATCTGATGGAGCACTTCTTCACCAAGACGCGCTGGCGGCGCACTTTTATGCTGGTCCGCGGGGTGAGCGTCAATTGACGTGCCGGCGGGCGCGCCCCAAGCATGCCTAACCCGCACCATTATGGCCTGATTCTGGCGGGCGGCCGCGGCACGCGCTTCTGGCCGCGGAGCCGGCGGAGTTCCGCCAAACAAGTGCTGAACGTGGTGGGATCGCGCTCGCTGATCCAAAGCACGGTCGACCGCCTGCGGCCGGTGATTGCTCCGGAGCGGCAGTGGGTGCTGACCAACGAATACCTGCGTGCGGAAATCGTGCGCCAGCTTCCGGAGGTACCCGCGGCCCAGATCCTGGCGGAGCCGGCGCAACGCAACACGGCGCCGGCCATCGGCTTGGCCGCGCACATCCTGCAATCGATCGATCCGGATGCGGTGATGGGCGTTTTCCCCGCCGACCACGTGATCGCGAAGGAAGGCCGGTACCGGCAATTGCTGCGCGGGGCATTTCGCGCCGCGGAGCGCGGACAAATAGTGGTGCTCGGCATTCTACCGCGCTGGCCCGAAACCGGCTACGGGTATATCGAGTTCCCACGCGGCACGGAGGCGGGACCGAAGCCCGTCGCGATCCGCTGCTTCCACGAGAAGCCGGACGCCGCCACCGCGCGGAGGTACGTGCGCGCCGGCCGGTTTTTTTGGAATGCGGGCATGTTCTTTTGGCGCGCGGGCGTGTTGCTCGACGAACTACGCAAGAACCTGCCGCGAACGGCGAGCATCCTGGCCTCCTTGCCGGCCTTCCACGATGCCGGGTTCCCGGCCAGGCTGCGCGAGGCCTTTCCGTTGTGCGAGAACATTTCGATAGATTACGCGGTACTGGAGAAAGCGCAAGGCGTGGCAGGCATCGCCTGTCCCGAGATCGGCTGGAACGACGTGGGAAGCTGGAACGCGGTCTATGAGCTGTTGCCGCACGACACGGATGGAAATGTCCTGCCGCAGGAGGCCATCTGGTTGAAGCCTGCGCAGAAACACAAGCAAAAATCGGGGCCGCGAAGGGACGCGGGCGGCAATTACGTGGATGTGGGCGGAAAGCTGGTGGCGCTGGTGGGCGTTTCGAACCTGATCGTCATCGACACGCCGGATGCGCTTCTGATCGCCAGCCGCGACTCCGCCCAGCAGGTGGGCGATGTAGTGAAATTGCTCGAGAAGCGCAGGCGCGACGATTTGCTGTAAGGGTGTGGCGCAGCGATCGTTGTTTGTCGTCTGGGTGCTCGAAGTCGGCAGGCCACCAACAACGATGGCCTGCCCCACGGCCAAATCCGCTACGGTAATCGATCCGGTTCGTCATCGGCGGCGGCGCTGTCGGAGGCGGTGCCCGTGAGACCCAGGACGGTGGTATCGCCGAGCGCGGTATATTGCACTTTACTTCCCGGACCACTGGCGGTGGCAGCCGCTGTCAAATCCTGTGGCGTGGGTTGAAAAGGCGCCGGATGGGTCAGCACCGAAGAATGAAAGCTGCCCTTCTTCAGGGTAGCGGTGCCCTCCAGCGTAGCCGTGATCCCGAGCTTCTCGACTTTAGCCGCCAGGACCACGGTATCGTAACTGGTCCCCAGGGCGATCTTCATGGTGGATGGCCCGGTGGTCTTGTAGGTGGCGCCGTCAATGACCACGCTCATGGCGCCGGCCGGCAGCGTATAGGTGGCGGAATTCGCTGTGGTGGTGGTGGGAGACAGAGACTCGCTAGCCATTACCGTGAGCGTACCGGTGCGTCCGTCCGCTTTCAGTGGATCCGATCCGGACAGAATCGGGCCAAGGGTGCCGATGATAGTTGCGGTGACAGTGGAAGACGTCGCCGGTTGGGCCGCATCGTCGATTGCGGGAAGTTCACTGGCGGCCGTGCTGTTCGAAATGCTTCCGGTAACTCCCAGGACAGTGGTTCCGCTGCAGAACAGGGGCGCGGTATAGTCCAGCGTGCTGTCGGCCGGCGTCTGCTTCTGGGGAGTGGGACTGAAGGGCGCCGGGTGCAGTAGCACCGCGCTGGTCCAACTGCCCTTCTTCAGCGTGCTGGTGGTTCGGATCGTGGTTTCGAGCGGGCCCGGTCCGGACAGCACCAGTACGTCGTAGGAGGCCTCCAGCGTGATTTTCATCGACCACGGTTTCGTGCTGGTGAAAGTGGTGGAACCTACGGTAGCGGAGACCCCACCCGCTGGAATCTTGTATGTGGCTGAATCGGACGTCGACGAGATTGGGCTGGCCGACTCGCTAATCATGACCGAGGCGCTCGCCGATTCGCCGTTCGCGCCCAGGCAATCCGGGCCCGAAACCAGGCTCACAGTTCCATGTACGGTGATCGTGAGCGTGGTGTCTTGCGCCAACATCGGCGCCGAGCTCAGCAGGCACACCGTCAAAAACGATAAGCAAAGCGGTAAGAGTTGTTTCATATTGTCTCCATGCGGTTACTACGCGGGAGTTTGGCCGCGGTCTACGAGTGTATGCCGGAATGCTCGGGAAAGCAAGCGGGAAAAGGTACAGAGGTACAGCGGGAAATGGTACCGTCACGGCTCGGCGACGGATATCGCGCGAGCGGCCAAGGCAGCTACCATGCCTCCCCAGGAGCAGGAAAGGAACAGGCCCAGCGGTCCGGGCCGTTCAATGGGGCGCGCGGCACGGCTTACCAGATCGAGCGCGCCACACGGACCGGACTGGGTGTGATGCGCGATGGGCGGCACGAAGCCTTGCCGCGCGCACAAGAGCCCTAGCCCTAATTCCGCGGCGGCCGTGCCCGCACCCATGTAACCAGTCTGGCTCTTCAAGGCGGTCACAGGTGTACGGCCCGCACCTATCAGCGCCGCCAGCGCCGCAGCCTCCGCGCGGTCTTCCTCCGCCGTACCCAGGCCGGAAGCCACCGCAAAATCCGGGCAGGCGCCGTCCAGCGCCTGGTGCGCGGCCCGGCAGATGGTCTCCGAGTTCCAAGCGGGCCGCCAATGTTCGTTTGCCCCCATGGCCGAGCCGCCCCCGCAAAACTCGCCCAGTATAGAGGCGCTCCGCGCGACGGCGTGCTCCCAACGCTCCAGGACCAGAAAACCCGCCCCCTCGCCGAGCACCAACCCGTCCGCTTGGCTGTCGAAGGGCCGGTAAGCTTCCGCCGCATCCGCGTGCGATAGTAATCCGGCTTGCTCGTACGCCAGAAAGTTTCCGGTGGTGGCCAGTGAATCATAACCGCCCGCAACCGCCACGTCACAGCGTTCTTCGAGCAAATCCAGGTAGGCCGCCTGCAACGCCTGCGCCGACGCCGTATCCTTCTGGGCGAAGTTGCCGTTGGGCCCGCGTATGCCGAATTCGGTGGACAGCAGCGCCAGTCCGCCGTTAGCCAGCGTGCGCAGGCAGATGTAGCGGTCGATCAGGTGCGAAGGCAGACCGCCCAGATACTTGTAATCCATCTCGCGGCCGGCATCCCAAGCCATGATGAGCGAGGGGAAGAAGTGTTCGTACTCCACGCCGGTCTGGCCGGAGCCGACGTGAATCCCGACGCGCGACGGGTCCATCTGGCGCGGATCGATGCCGCTCTGATCGATGGCTTCGCGGGCCGCCCGCATGGCAAACTGCACGGCGCGGCCCATGAACTTGTAATTCTTGGGAAAACGCAGGAACGGTTCCAGCTCGAACGCGGCTACCGTGGCCAAGGCTTGCGCCGGATGACCGTCCACGGCAAAGGCTCGGGCGGGTCCGATGCCCGACTCGCCTAAGCGGCTGCGAGCGACGTTCTCCGCCGCCGTAAGCCCCAGAGGCGTGACCAGACCGACACCTGTAATCGCAACGCGCTGCATGTCCCTTCAGAGATTCTAACGTCAGTGCAGGCGTCCGCGCGCGACCGCCTCAACCGGCACCGACTCCGGTTCGGGCGCGGGTGGCTTGCGCCGCACGTCCAGACGTGAAGCCAGGAAGGACTGCCGGCTCCGCTGGTATTTGGGCGTGCCCGGCTGGCCCTCCAGGGCCTCCCATTCCGCGGGCGCGACCTCCTGCATAATGGGCAGGTACTTTTGCAGATAATTGCGAATACGCTCCTGCGCCACCCTCTGCACGGAGTTGCCCATGAGGAAGACCATGTCGCCGGTGGGCGCGTCCGCCAGAATCTGGTAGACGTGCGAAGGCTTCTTCACGCGCGCCGACAGCAACGCCTGCTCGATCTTCCGGGCGCGCGGCTCCAGATCGCGCATCTGGTCGATCTCCGCCTTGGGCAGTTCGACGGCTTTGAACAGGCCGCTCTTTTCCTTGGGCGTCAACTTCGCGGTAAGCGCGAGCAGAAACGCCGCGAACTGGGGAGCCACCACGATGTTGGCGGATTCCACCAGCCGGGCGGCTTTCTCCAGCCGCGTCAAGGCCTGCAGGTTGAGCTTGGATCCGGAAGGCGCCGGCGAAAACAACGCCAGCAACCCATCCGCGTCAAGCGCCTGGAGCACCTCCGCCGGGCTGGGTTCCGCCGCGATGCGCTTCAGTTCCTCGAGCAGCGTGCGCGGCGGAATCAGGTTTTCCAAATGGGCGCCGCGCGCATTCTCGAACTGTAGCCGCGTACGCTCTTCCACGGTGAACGAAAGCCTGACCCGCAAGCGAACCAACCGGAGCAGCCGGGCGGGGTCGTCATAGAACACGTACGGATGGGTGCTGCGCATCTCGCGCCGGCCCAGATCCGCGAGGCCGTTGGTGGGGTCGAGCAGCAGGCCACGGGAGGCGCGATTCAGGGAGAGCGCCATGGCGTCGACCGTGAAATCGCGGCCGCGCAGATCCTCCTGAATCGTGGCGGGAGTTACTTGCGGCCGGGCGCCCGTCTTCGCATAACGCTCCTTGCGCGCCATAGCGACTTGCGCTGTTACGCCACTTGGGAACACCAGTTCCGCGGTACGGCGATCCTCGTCTACAGCCAGCGTCCGGGCGCCCTGCCCGGCGATCGCCTCGGCCACCTTCAGCGCGTGACCTTCCACGCTGAAGTCCAGATCGCGAATCTGGAATCCGCCGAGCATATCGCGCATCCCGCCGCCGGTCAGAAACAGGTTCACGCCGGCGGCCCCGGCGGCCGCCTGCACCTGTTCCAGCACGCGGTTCTGGTCCGCGCTCAAGTGGCTCTCCAGCATGAACATGTAGTCGCTCATGGGGTTCCTATCATGCCCTGGGATGGTGCTCGTCGACCGTCTTTCGCAGCCGCGACCGCATGACGTGC
>DATKFU010000226.1:0-20934 GCA_035511215.1 Bryobacteraceae bacterium
CTGCGCCACCAGCGAATAGAAGGTCAGGTATGGCTGGAGGGCAGCTTGGCTGCCATAGAAAGGCTCGTACAGAACGGGAAATCCGACTGCAACCGACACGGCCTTGACACCCATTGCTTTCAGCTCCTGCAGTTGGGCCAGGACGGCCGGCAAATAGTTGGGGCTGGATATCTGCGGCCCTGTGTTGCTATCGGCCCACTCCAGGTTGGCAGCGTACACCGTGGGACCGCCCGTTACGGGCGTCCAGGTGGGAGGCGTCGCCAGCTGGGTGTTAAACGCCTGGAGGTCTGTGGACAGCTCACTATAGATGGAAGTACAGTACCCCGTTGGCGGGGCAGGGGGCACCGGCGGCGCCGGAACGTCTGCCTTGCAGGGCGCATACACGATTATTGTCAGGGCCGCTAAAACACTGAAAGCACTCCGTTTGGGCCATGGCACAGCGCTTTCTGCGATGGTTTCGCATGAATGTTCTTTGATGATTGAAAAAGAATCACACCCGTTTCGGGCGCGCAGGCGAAGCGGCATCGTCTCTCCGGGTAGGAAGGTAAATAATTGAACATATAACGTTGTTCGGAAGAGTACAAAACGGAGCAATCAGTGTGCCAAATCACACCGGGATAATATCCGACTGAAAACAGGTTGCTTGCGATTTTGGCGCCCTAGATTGAGCAAGTTCTTGCTAGGGCATTCTTACATGATGATGGCCAGGCGAAAACCCCGCCGTCCGCCGTGCCCGGCGATATAATGGAGTCTGGCAGTCGAAGGTCTGATTAATGAAGACCGTGGCTGAACGACTCTCCGAGCAGGTCCGCGAAGGGGAACTGTACGAAAAGCTGGATTCGAACCGGGTGCGCTGTGACGCCTGCGGCCACTGTTGTCCCATACCCGCCGGCTTCACGGGCGTTTGCAAGGTGCGCTACAACCAGGGCGGCAAGCTTTACGTACCTTACGGTTATGTGAGCGCGCTGCACGCCGATCCCATCGAGAAGAAGCCCTTCTTCCACGCGCTGCCCGGAACCCGCGCGCTCAGCTTTGGCATGTTGGGTTGCGACCTGCACTGCGGATACTGTCAGAACTGGGGCACCTCGCAGGCCCTGCGCGATTTCCGTTCATCGCTGGATTTCACCCGCATTGCGCCACGCGAGATCGTGGCAGCCGCGCGCGCGTCCGGCGCGGGCAGCGTGGTCAGCACGTACAATGAGCCACTCATCACGAGCGAATGGGCGGTGGCGGTTTTTCGCGAGGCGCGCGCGGCCGGCCTGGTCACCGGATTCGTCTCCAACGGCAATGCCACCCCCCAGGCGCTCGAATATCTGCGGCCTTGGGTGGACCTATACAAAGTGGACCTGAAGAGCTTCGACGATCGCCACTATCACGAGTTGGGCGGCCGGCTGGGGCCGATTCTGGACTCTATCCGCCGCATCCACGCCATGGGCTTCTGGCTGGAAATCGTGACGCTGGTGGTGCCGGGTTTCAACGATTCAGCGGCGGAGTTGACGGCCATCGCGGAATTCCTGGCGGACATTTCCCCGGACATCCCGTGGCACGTCACCGCGTTTCACGAAGACTACAAAATGTTTGGACAGGGCAATACCGGCGTGGCCGCGCTGCAGCGCGCGGCGGAAATCGGCCGGGCCGCCGGCCTTCATTATGTGTACGCCGGCAACCTGCCGGGACAACTGGGCAAACTGGAGGACACGCATTGCCCTACGTGCGGCGCAGCCGTGGTGGAGCGGCGCGGCTTTCGGGTGTTGCGAAACCGGCTTACGGAAGACGGGCGTTGTCCGGATTGCGCCGCGCGCATTGCAGGACAGTGGAGCGGACCTGCAGGTGTGCGCGCGTCCTCCAGGACCTGTTCCGGGCCAGGCGAACTACTCTCGCCCAGTTGCGGGTGACATATGCAAGCAGTGCACGTATCGCCGTACGGCGGAGCGTGGTATCCGGACTGCCGCACGGACCTCGAGCTTCTGCTCGACGACTTATTCGAAACTTCCCAACAAAGAACCGGCGCCTTTCTGTTTCCGAACCCGCTGGGTTTCGTGGTACCGCACGCCGGCTTACAGTATTCCGGCGCAGTGGCGGCCGCCGCCTATCGTCATGTGCGCCGGCAGCAGCCGCGGCGCGCCGTGGTGCTGGGGTTCGCGCACAAGGGTGGGCCGCCGGGAATCTCCATACCGGACATAAGTAAGTACGAAACGCCGCTCGGCGAGGTCCGCGTCGACCGCGACACCATGGAGCGGCTCGCGCGCTACCGGCCATTCCACTTCGTGGACGAGGATCGTATCTGCGATCATTCCGTCGAGATCCAGTTGCCCCTGTTGCAACACGCGGCGCCGCGCGCATTGGCCGTGCCGCTCTTCGCCGGCTATGTGGACGACCATGAGCGGGATGCGGCGGCGGAAATGCTGGCCGCACTGTGTGGACCGGATACGGTTTTCCTGGTCAGCTCCGATCTTACACATTACGGACGGGCCTTCGGATACCAACCGTTCCCGGCGGATTCGAAGATATCCGCACGCCTGGCCCATCTCGACCGCAGCCTGACGGACGCTGCCGCCAGCCTGGACGCGCGGTACTTCCTCGAAGAAATCGAGAAGACCCGCGCCACACTGTGCGGCCGTTCGCCGATCGCACTGTGGCTGCGCACTTTGGCGTTCGCCGCCGGAGACGAAATCTTCCAGGAGACGCTGGACTACCAGACCTCGGGTGACATCACGGGCGATTACGATCACACCGTGAGTTACGGCGCGCTGGGCTACTTTCCGGTGCAGTCGTTTTGGGTGGACGCAGCCGAGCGCAGCCTGTTGCTAGAAAGCGCGCGCGAGACGCTGCGGCTGCTGCGCTCGACCGGTGAGCATAGGGCCATTCCGCCGCGCGAGATTACGCCGGCCCTTTCGCGGAAGGCGGGCGTGTTTGTCGGCCTGCACCAGGGGCTGCGTTTGCTGGGCTGCGTGGGCAACCGGATGAGCTGCCAGAGCCTGGCGGAAAACGTGGCGGAGACTACGCTGCGCGCGGCATTGGACGATCCGCGTTTTCCCACCGTGCTGAGCGTGGACGGCGAAATCGAAATTGAGATTTCGATCCTGTCTCCCATGAAGCCCATCCGCGACATGCGCGCATTTCGCGTCGGCGTGCACGGCGCGACGCTCGACTGCGGCGGCCGTCAGGCGTTGCTGCTGCCGCAGGTGGCGGCAGGACGGGATTGGAACGGCGAGCAGTTCCTGAGTTCGCTCTCTATCAAGGCCGGACTGGGCACCAAGGGATATCAGAGCCTAGGCGCACGCTTGAGCGTGTTTCAGGCGCAGGTCTTCGCAATGTGAGATACTCCCATGGTGTCCGTGCTCTTCCGCAACGCGCGCGTCTTTGACGGCCATTCCGAGGTGCTGCGCGAGGGCGTGGATGTGCTGGTAGCCGGTGGGCTGATTCGCCGGATTGCGCCGCCCGCCCAGACGAACGAGCCTGTGGACGTAGTGGACTGCTCGGGCTGCGTCCTAATGCTCGACTTGATCGACGCGCATGTACATGTCTACGCCGCCGGGCTGAACTTCACGCGCATCGCGCAGTCGCCTTTCTCGTACCTGGCGCACTTTGCGGCGCGGTTCATGCGCGCCAGCCTGGATCGCGGCTTCACCACGCTGCGGGATGTGGGCGGCGCGGATGTGGGCCTGGCTTCCGCGTTGCGCGAGGGTTTGTTGGGCCGTGTGCCCCGGCTATTCTACGGCGGCCGCGCCATCAGCCAGGCCGGCGGCCACGGTGACTTTCGTCCTGGCGATCATGGCTGCGGCTGCCATATGGACAGCCTCACCGTAATTGCGGATGGCGTGGACGCGGTGCGGCACGCGGTCCGGGAAGAGTTGCGCCGCGGCGCATCGCACGTCAAGCTGATGGCATCCGGCGGCATCGCGTCTCCCACGGATCCGCTCGAATGCTGCCAATATTCGGACGACGAGATCCGCGCCGCGGTGGATGAGGCCACTCGCGCGGACTCCTATGTAGCCACGCATTGCCATCCGGCGGAAGCCGTGCGGCGATCCGTGGCGTTGGGCGTGCGCTCGATCGAACACGCCACTTTGATCGACCGCGAGACGGCGGACTTCATGGCCGAGCGCGGCGCGTTCGCGGTGCCCACGATGGCGACGCTTGCGGCGCTGGCCGAACAGGGAGAAACAACTCGGCCTGCCCGCGGTGAGCGTGGAAAAGCTGCGCCGCATCGGCGACCGTGCCTTCGCCGGTCTGGAGATCATGAAGCGCGCCGGCGTAAAAATGGGTCTGGGAACCGACCTGCTCGGCGCCCAGCATGTGCGCCAAACCGCCGAATTCACGCTGCGCGCGCAAGTGCTGCCCGCCATCGATATCCTGCGTTCCGCCTGCGCGGTAAATGCGGAGCTGTTAGGCCAATCCGGCCGCCTGGGAACGGTCCGCGAAGGTGCGGCGGCGGACCTGCTGCTGGTGGACGGCAATCCGCTCGAAGACATCTCGGTGCTGGCGCGCGATGGAGAGCGCCTGCTGGTGATCATGAAGGATGGCACGTTTCACAAGCGCGCTAACCGTCCGGACGCGCCGCGCGTCTAGCGTTATCCCGGCGCTACGCGCGGCGCGGGTGGATCCGATGGTGGCGCTGCGGTCGGAGTGACTCTGTTTGCACGCCGCGCATCCGATCAGCGTCGCTTCAGCGCTTCCAACTCTTCGAGCGTGCGCGGCCAATCCTTACCGAGCAGCCGCGAAAGACCGCGATCCGCCAACACCTTGCCGCCCGTCTGGCAGCGCGCACAGTAGTTGGTTTCATTGCCGGCATAGCGAATGCGCAGCACCTTCTCGCCGCAGCACGGGCACGGGAGTCCGTAGCGCCCATGCACCGCCATGCCCTCGCGGAAGGCAGTCACTTTCTCCGGGAACTTCTCGCGCGCCTCGGCGCACAGCCGGTCCAGCCAGAGCGCCAGCGTCTCGCGCGTAGCGGCGTGCAGCCGCGCGATCTCTTCCGCTGTCAGCTTGCGCGTCTGGGCGATGGGAGACAAGCGCGCCGCATGCAGGATCTCGTCCGAATAAGCGTTGCCGATGCCACTGAAGGTACGCGGATCGGTGAGCGCCCGCTTCAGCGTATGGTTCTCGAAAGTGAGCGCCTCGTGGAATGCCGCCAGATCCGCCGCGAAAACGTCAATACCTCCGGGATCGAGAGAGTGCAACCCTTGTTCGCCGCCCACCACGTGCAATGACGCCCGGCGCTGGCTGCCGGCCTCGGTGAGCGTAAGCGAGCCGTGCGCGAAATCGAACGCAGCCAGGTTCTGGCGGCCTCCCAGCTTCGGATGCGGCGGACGCCAATGCAGCCGGCCGGCGATCATCAGGTGCAGGACCAGCCAGACATCGCCCTCCACGCCGATTGCGATGCGCTTGCCGATACGGCGCAGTCCGCACACCACGCGGCTTTCGGCACTCCGGAGCGGAGGCTCCAGGGTTCGCAACAAAAAGGGATTGCCCAACCGGACGCGCTCCAAAGCAAGGCCCATCACCCGCGGCTCCAGCGCCTCCAGATAAGCCGCGATATCCGGCAGTTCGGGCACTTACTCCTTCCCCAGCCACCGCAGCCGCGCTTCATAATGCCGTCCTTCGCTGCCGTAGAAAGTGAGGAAGTTCGGCGACTCCAGCGTATTATTGACGACCGTCGGATTCCTGTGGTTCGTCAGGTTATCGATGCCTCCCCGGATGCCAAAGCGATACTTACGCAGGCGGAAACGCCATTCCAAATCCAGGTTCAGATTGAGATAGTCGGGGTACCGATAGGTGTCGGGCGCGCCGATCAGTTGACCGTTGTCGTGTTGGATGGAAAAAGGAAAACCGGTGCGCTCCTCGAACAGGTAAGCCACTGCCCAGTTCTTCCACCACATGGGAAGGTATCCCCAGCTTAAAAAGCGATTCGGAGCGTCCCAAGGCAGCGGCCCCGCGTTGTCCGGCCCCAGCAGCAGCGTCTGTTCGAGCGACGGGTCCAGCACCTCGTTCGAGTGCGTCCGCGAACGCGTATAGCTGGCCATCCATTCGTAGCGGCCCCTGAGGGACTGGTGCACGATCACCTGCGCGGCGTCGTACTGATCGTGCCGCGCATTCGTAAGCGTGAATTGCTGCTCCACATACGATGCGTGGTAAGCCTCGGCGATCTGCGGAGGCGCTACAATCGGCGCCGCCAGGGTGTTCACGTAGGCGAATCCGTCGCCGCCGCGCTTCCTGTGCAGGCTCACTCCGGCGCGGATGCGCCACGGAAACTGATGGTCCACACCAAAGCTCCAGTTCTGGTAAAGCGGCGCTTTCAGACGCTCGGTTGGAAGCGTATAATACGACAGCGCGTTGGGGAGCAGAAGGGTTCCGTTCGAGGCATATATGTCGGTGAGCGTGTATTGGTCATATGGCCGGGTGAAAAGCTGGATGATCGTGGGATCGTATAGCACCGCATAGCCGCCCGATATACGCGTGTTGCCGCCGGCGAACGGCGAATACGAAAAGGCGGCGCGCGGCGAGAACGACCACCGCCGCAGGATTTCGTCCCAATCCTCCCGCACACCCAATTCGAAGAACAGGTTCCGGCGTGCCTGCCAATGGTCCGTCAGATAAGATGACAGGGTTAGGCTGGGCCGGCTGAGGGTTCCATCTCCTTCAAACGTGACTGAACGGAGCAGGTTGGAGTTCACGCCGTAGAGGTCGTACCCGGTGCGATCAATGCCTTGCGCGTAGTCAACACGGTCCACGTCGGCGCCCATTTTCAGGTTGTGCGTGCCCGCCAGATGCCAGGGAGGCAGGAACAGATTTGTCAGGAACTGTCCGCGCCGCGAATGTTGTGTGGAATTGATGAAGTTATTGCCCTGGTCGCCCTCCGGCGTAATGATGTAGACGCCCGTGCCGAACGGAATCAGCCGCGCCAGCGTGAACATCTCGGCGAAACCAAGTTCCAGCAGCGTTCCTCGCGCGATATAGATCTGGTCCTTGAGTCCGATGAACCAGGTGCGGCCGCGTTCATCGAGCGTGGTGGAAGGGGGCGTCAGCGCGCCCAGGCCGAACTCGGAGGCTCGCTGATAATTGAACAGAAAGTCCGTATAAAGAATGTTCGCCGGCGTCAGATTCACCTGCGTATGCAGCATATTGCTGGCCTGCAAGGTGCTGGTTCTGCTTTCGTCCCTGGGCAGGCCCGGAATCACGTTGATGTTGTAATCCGCATCCAGGTTGTCCGAGAACCAGGCGCGCCCCCTGACGATCGGTCCGGAGAAATTGAAGCGCGGCGTCCAGTCGCCCAGGTGCAAGCCTTCCTCGGTGCTCACGCCCGGAAGAAAGTTGGTCGCGGAATAGCGGAATTGGTCGTCGCCAGTCTGCGTTTTGATTTGAAGCGTGCCCGCCGATCCCTGACCGTACTCCGGCGAGTATCGGCCGCTAAGATAGTCGAGCGAACTGACCGCTTCCACGCTCACAGTTGCACCCAGGGTTCCGGTCAACGGATCGCCGATATTGAAACCGTCCAGCAAATAATTCGTCTGGTTTTCGCGCCCGCCGTCGAAATGCAGCCCTCCAGTCGCGTCCGCCACCTGCCCTGGTATCAGCGTCATCGCCTCGCGCAGGCTGTGCGTAGAGGGATAGGGAATGTCCATGATCTGGATGCCGCTGAGCACGCGCTCCGATTGCGTCTGCTCCACGTCCACGGGCTGCGGCGATGCGGCCACATCGACGGACTGCAGAACCTCCTTGGCGTGGTTCAGGATCAGGTAAACCTCGCCCATATTCGCGCGCACCTGGACGGCCAGATTCTTGACGGGAAGATAACCGGCCTGGGTGGCGGCGAAGAAATACGGGCCTTCCGCTGGGACGGCCATTGTGAATCCGCCGGTGGGGTCCGTGGCGGCCTTCCATTGCTCGCCAGCCTGGTTGCGGATGGTAACATCCACTCCGGCAACGCCCGCGTCATTTTCATCGACGGCGCGGCCCGCTACAAGGATTTCGGCGGCCTGCAAGGGAAGCAGGGCGAACCAGGCAATCAACCCGAGGCGGACAACCCTCACGATTGGTCCTCGGGGATAATGTTAGTTGCGAGCCCCACGTAACAAGGTTAGCGGAAATGGCGGAGCCTGACGCAGCCGTGGCAATCGTACACGCGCGCGGAGCGGCCGATTCGGTACTCCTGATCCGGCGCGCGGAGCGGGAGGGCGATGCCTGGTCGGGACACTGGTCGTTTCCAGGCGGCCGCCGCGAGGCGGATGACCGCGACCCGTTGCACACGGCCCTGCGCGAACTCGAGGAAGAGTGTGGTATCCGTTTGGTGCGCGAGCGCCTGGAAGCGGCGCTTCCTACCGCGGTGGCGCGGCGTAGAGTGGGGAAGTTCCTACTGGTCGCGCCATTTGTGTTTCGCGTGGACGATGAGCAAGCCTCTGCGCTGGCCACGCAAGAAGCCGTGGAAGCCGTATGGGTGCCGCTGAGCGTGTTGCGCGACCCGGCCCGTCACGCGCTGCGGCCGGCTCCGGGACTGCCGCAGGAAGTGCGGTTTCCTTCAATCGAGTTGAACGGCGCGCCGTTATGGGGATTCACCTACCGATTGATCACCGACTGGCTGGACTTGAATGGGCATGATTGTCCCATTGAGGAGGCCGGATTTCGGGCAGCGCGCACATTGTTGGACAGCCTCGTCGCGCTTGGCTGCCTGCTCGATCATGATTGGGCGGATCGGGATGGCGTGAAGGTTGCCGCAGTGAAAGGCCGGATTCCCGTGGATTTGGTTCTGGCGCAGATGTCGGAGCCGTCGACGCACATTCCGCGGATCAACATGCTGGAGGTGCGGCCGGACCGTGTGCGGCTGGTGGGGCTGGCATTCGAGGAGTACGTGATCCACGCGCTGCTATAGGATACGCGCGAAGGCAGGGTCACGGGGCTTACCGGCCGTTCAGGAGACTGGCCCAGGCGCCTTGAACGCAAAGGCGAAGAACGCGGCCATGCCAAGAAGGGCGAAAGCCACGAGATAATTCCACGCGAGTTTCTCCTTCAGGAACGTGATCGCAAATACGGTGAAAACGATGAGTGTGACTACCTCTTGAACGATCTTGAGCTGGAATCCGGAGAACTGGCCATAGCCGAGCCGATTTGCCGGCACGGCCAGGCAGTATTCGAGCAGTGCGATCGCCCAGGAGACCAGGATCGCCTTCCAGAGTGGCCAGGTGTGGCCGTATTTTAGGTGACCATACCAAGCGAACGTCATGAAGCAATTCGACAGGAACAGCAGAAGGATGGTGCTCATAGGGTTGGACTCAGAAGCCGTTTTTCGCGTGTCTCCGGCATGCGAAAGTAGAGAATGCCGAATGCGGCCGCCGCGACGCCGGCCAGAAAGAGAAAGCCCGCATTGAAGCCAAAGTGATGCACAATGGAACCGGCGATAACCTGGCTGAGGGAGGCGCCGATGCCGACCGCCGTGCCGATGGCCCCCAGAGTGAGATTAAAGCGGCCGGTGCCCTGCGTGAGGTCGGCGATCACGAGGACCGAGACAACCCCGAATATTCCCGCCCCCACACCATCCAGGATCTGGATAGCGACCAACTCACCGGTGTTGTGGGTGAGCGTGTAGAGAACGGCGCGAACCGGCAGGACGCCGAATGCGATGAGCAGCAGCGGCTTTCTACCCCACTCTCCCGCTTTCCGCCCCGACCAGGAAGCGATCAATGCGATGACAAACTGCGTGGTCACCACGCATGCCGACATGAACATCATCGAGTTCCGGCCGCGACCCTTGGCCAGCATCTCGCCCAACAGCGGCAGCATCGCGGCGTTAGCAAAATGGAACATCACCGCGCAGGCCAGGAAGACTGCCAGCCGGCGATCGCGTAATAGCACCCGGACGCTTTCGGCCTTGCCGCCTTCGTCACTGTCCTCTTTTTCATCGCGCGCGCCCCGCGCCCGCTCATAGTCGATCTCATCGGGACGGATGAGCAGCAGGGTCAGGATGGTCGGGAGCGTCGAAACCGACACAAAGAAAAAGATGCTGCGATTGGAAATGAAGTGACCACAAAGCCCCATCGACACGGCGGCGACGACATTGCCGGCCGAGTTGAAAGACTGGTTACGTCCCTGGCGGCGATCGAACAACCGCTGTCCCACGATACCGAGCGAAATCGCACAAATAGCCGGACCGAAAATGCTTGAGGTGCCGCCGATCAAAACCTGAGCCGACATCACGGACCAAAAGGTCGGCATGAACGCAATCAGCAACGCCCCCGCTGCCAGCGCAACGACCCCAGCGGTAATCAACGCACGTTTGGATCGCAGGCGGTCGACCAGAGCGCCGGCCGGGGTCTGAGTCAGGATGCCGGCGATTCCGCCAATGGTGAGAGCGATCCCCACGCGCTGCTCGTTCCACCCGTATCCCGCGAGGTAAATGGCGAGGAACGGTCCGACCCCGGTCTGGACGTCGGCAAGGAAGAAATTCAACCAGTCCAGACCGTGTAGCGTTCGGGCGGAAGGCGTCATGACTTCGATGCCCGTGGCCTCCAGCTTAGTGGGCGTGTCCATCACTTTTTGCCGTGCACGTCCACCTCCAAGTCCGCGGCGCGCGGGGTGTTTCCCTCGTTACGCCCAGCTCTATTTGCAACCTTCCGCGCCACCATGAATTTGAATTTGGTCTGCCACGTCGTGGTTGCCGTTCTCAAGAGCCGCCTGGTAAGGGCTCCTTCGATTTGTACCACATAAATTCGGATTCGCTCCCCGGCTGAGTAGCAGCTTTACTACGTCGACCCTCCCGAAAGAAGCGGCCGTATAAAGGGCGGTAGTCCCCGAACCACTGTTTATGTAGTTCACCAGGGCGCCGTGATCGAGCAGCATACCTGCAATTGTGTCGGATCCTTTGAGAGAAGCGTCCTGCAGCGGGCTGGTTCCGTCCCGGCTGCTTATGTTTGGGTCGGCGTTACTTTTCAAGAGGAGACACACAACCATAACTGCCCCTGCGAACACGGCCGTTCCGAGAGGTGTGGACCCCGATGGTAGAGTGCCGTTCAGGGGCACCCCGCGCCGGAGAAGAGTTTCTACCAGCGCCGGCTCATCCTTTTTAACGGCTGCGTCCATTGTTTTCTCGAGGAATTGAGGCGTCTTCCGTTCTATCGCTTCGGCTTCAAGCAACAACAGGGCGCAATCTTCCTTCCCCGTTCGTATTGCGTTTTCTAACGGGGTGTTACCGCGATTATCGGGAACTTCGAGATCCGGCTTGAATTGGAGCAGATATTGAACAATCGGTGTGTTGCCCCGGTAGGCTGCTTCGTTGATCGGCGTAGCGCCGGTTTTTGGCTCTACCTCATTTAGCTGGGCGCCGTGCGCGAGCAGAATGGCGACGGCATCGAGAGATCCCCCCCAAACCTCGTCATCCAGTGGCGCGATTCCTTCGGCGTCACGGGCGTTCACATCGGCGCCCTTTTCGATAAGCAGATGAATAATACCCACCTGGCCGCCCGCAAAGTGTAACGCAGTACGTCCTTCGGCACCCTTTGTATTGACCCTGGCGCCGGCTGCGATCAAGATACTGGTAATCCGTAAGTTACCCGATCTGGCTGCATACTGAAGGGCCGTCGATGACAAGCCGTCCTTTCGTTCATTGATACTCACCGGAGCGTTCGGATCCGCATGATATTCCAGCAATAGCTGAACGATTTCAGTATGGTTAAACGATGCAGCGTAGTAGAGAGGCGTGGCTCCGTAGCGGTCGGGCAAGTCGGGATTGACTCCGGCTGCGAGCAGGCTCTCGGCCGTCTTCGTGTCTCCGAGCCTGCATGCCTTCGTCAGCATCTCCGTAGCGGCACTCACCTCAGCATGCAAAGAGTGAACCGTAAGGGCCAACAAGCACAATGTCAACTTCATATGTCGACCTCACGACAAGTTGGCGCCGATCCCCAGGGCCAAAGTTAGCAGAGCCGTCGTGAATCCAGCGCTGCGCCGCAGACGCCGTAGCGCGTGCCGACCCTCGCGGAGGGACCTTCCCATCCCCATATACTAACTGAGTGAGAAAACGGTAGAACGACAGGTCGGGAGGGCTCTCTTACTTAACTCCGCCCGATTCAGCCGCACCACATTCTTCATCAACTGCAAGCCGCAGCCGCCTTCGGAAGTCAGGATCGACTCCGGATGAAACTGCACGGCTTCCACGGCCAACTCGCGATGCCGCAGCCCCATGATGATGCCGTCATCCGACTCGGCAGTTACTTCCAGGCATGCGGGGAAAGCTTCGCGCACGGCGAACAGGGAGTGATAGCGGCCCACTTGAAACCGCTCCGGCAGTCCCTCAAAGACTCCCACGCCGGAATGGCTCACCCAGGATGGCTTGCCGTGCATGGGATAGCCGAGCACGCCCAGCGCACCGCCGAACGCCTCTACCACACCCTGCAATCCGAGGCACACGCCGAACACCGGAACACCCAGGCGCACTGCTTCTTTCACCAGATCAGGCACGCCGAAATCGGCTGGGCGGCCGGGTCCCGGCGAAATCAGAATCAGGTGCGGCGCGATCTTCGCGATCAGCTCAGTCGGAAATCCGGCGCGATAAGTGACTACCTCGGCGCCGGTCTGCCGCGCATAGTTTGCCAGCGTCTGGATGAAGCAATCGTCGTTATCGACCAGCAGCAGGCGCGCCCCCGTTCCCACGGCCTCATCTACCGACACCGCCGCGGCAGCCTGGCCCGAGCCCAGTGTGCGGAAGAAGCCGGTGGCTTTCAAGTGGCACTCGCGATCTTCCATCTCCGGCGACGAATCGTAGAGTAACGTGGCGCCCGCCGGATAACGCGCCACGCCGTCGCGGAGATACGTGGTGCGAATCAGGATGCCGGTGTTCATATCGCCGTTGAGCGAAATCATGCCGACCGCGCCGCCATACCAGCCGCGGGCATCCTTCTCCAGGCTCTCGATGGCCCGCGCGGCAGCCTTCTTCGGCGCACCAATCAAGGTCACCGCCCACATGTGGCTGAGGAAAGCATCGAGCGAATCGAAGCCATCCTTCAGAAAACCTTCCACATGATCCACCGTGTGGAACAAGCCGGCGTACGATTCGATGAGGCGGCGGCCGATCACTTTGACCGATCCCGGCTCGCACACGCGCGATTTGTCGTTGCGGTCTACGTCCGTGCACATGGTCAGCTCGGACTCTTCCTTGGTGGACTTCAGCAGCTCACGGATGTTCTCCGCGTCGCGCATAGGATCGCCGGTACGCCGCGCAGTGCCCGCGATCGGGCACGTTTCCACGCGCTGTCCTTCCACGCGCACGAACATTTCCGGAGACGCGCCTATGAGCTGCTCCTCGCCTAACTGCAGCAGAAATTCGTACGGGCTGGGGCTGGCGCGCTGCACGCGCTCGAACAACTCCGAAGCTTTGCCCGAGTAGGGAGTGCTGAACGTCTGCCGCAGCACCACCTCGTAATAGTCGCCGCAACGCATGCCCTCGCGCACTCTCTCTACGCCGGCCATGTACTCCTCCGGCGTGTGGTCGGAGACGATCGGGCCGGGTTGCGCGGGAACCGGCGGTGGAATGGGCTCAGCCGTGCGCTCCAGGCCCAGCGTGGACAGTCCTTCGCGCTCGAAGTCGTACTGATAGCGCTCGATCTGTTCCTTCTTGCGGTCCATCAGGTAGATGTCGTCGCAGAGGAACAAATGCAGGTCTTTGTGGCCGTTGCGCGGCAGCTTCTTTTCAATCGGGTCGAACTGGAATAGCAGGTCGTATCCGAATGCCCCGGCCAGCGCCAACCGGCAGTTTTCTTCGTTGCGGAACTCCTCGATCAAAGCGCGCAGGATGGAAAACGTGGAGGGCTGCTTGCTGCGCTCTTCTTCAGGAAACAGCGCCGGCAGCGGCTTCAAGCGGCCGCACAGCGCGCCATCCACACACGCGAACGATTCCCAGTGCGGATGGCGATCGAGCACCGGGAGCAGGATCTGATTCAGGATTTCGCCGCGAATGCTGAGCGGGCGGAATTCCACCTTCCGGTCGTACGACACGATCTCCAGCGGTGGGCGCGTGGAGGCAATATCCCACCGCGAATAGCGTCCCGGATATTCGTATCCGGAAGATAGGTAAATGCCACGATGACGATCGAGGTCGTGCAACAGATGTTGAAGGCCCCTGCGATACACGGCCCTGGTAACTGTGCGAGTAACTGCGATTCCGTGCGGAGTTGTAAAACTGTATTCACGCATGTCGTCACCCGATGCGAGACTATTGGCCCAGAATAGCATGGGGCGGCCACTGCCTGACGCGCGCGGCTGGGTAACAGTCACGTGCTATTCTGGCATTCGATCATGCAAGATGGAGGCGAAAATGATCGGACGCAGAGAGCTTCTGAAAACCGGCGCCGCGCTGGTGGCCGGTGCTGCCCTGGCCAAGCCGCAATCGAGCGCGCCGCCGAAGGCCAAGATCGCCAGTTCCGTGATGCTGTGGACGTTGAAAGGGTCGTTCGAGGAGAAGCTGGAGACGGCGGCGCGCGCGGGTTTGCAATCCGTCGAGCTGATCGGCGAATACGCGCAATGGTCCGACGCGGACATCGCGCGGGTAAAGAAGACCGCAGGCTCGTTCGGACTAGGCATCGATACCTTGCTCGGCTCGCCGGACTGGGGGAAGCGGCCGGTATCGATGGTCGATCCCGCGCACCGCGACGCTTTCCTGGCGGACGTGCGCAATGCCATCGTCTGCGCACGGAAACTGGAGATTCCGCAGATCATTTTAATGAGTGGCAACGCCATCCCGAGCCGTACGCACGAAGAGCAATACGCCAGCATGCTAGAAGGCGCCAAGCGCGCCGGCGACCTGGCGGCGGAGGCCAAGCTCACCGCGATTGTGGAACCGCTCAATTCGCTGGTGAACCACAAGGGTTTCTTTCTGACGACCTGTACCGAGGGGCTGAAGCTGATCCGGGAGGTGGACAATCCGCACGTGCGGCTGCTCTTCGATCTGTATCACGAGCAGGTGCAGCAGGGGAACGTCATCCGCACGCTGACCGAAGCCGCGCCCGAGGTGGCTGTATTCCACGTTGCCGATAATCCCGGACGCAACAATCCCGGCACCGGCGAAATGAACTATCCGAACATCTATAAGGCCATTCAAAAGACCGGCTTCGGCGGTTATTTGACGATGGAGTATCTGCCCATGGGCGACGAGGTGGCCAGCTTGACCAAGGCGGTCGATGGTTTCCGCGCGGCGACAGCAGGTTGACATTCCGACGGTCAATGGGCTCAATTCCGCCGCTAGCCGCTACGAACGGACCAACTCCAGTTGACCCCCACGCGTGCGGAATTCGTAACGTTCGATCTTGACGGCGGCCTCGCCCCTCTCGCTGTAGAGGATCCAACCGTAGATCTCCAGTGTCATGCGGCAGGTGTCGTCCAGCATGGCCGGCCAGTCCATCGCCAACCGCATTCTCTGCCCGCGCGGGAGAGGTTGTTGGGTGGTGAACCGAACTTCGCGGCTTCCGATTTCGAGCGTTTTGCCGACACCAATAGTGAAGATTCGGCTACCCTTCACGCATTGGTAGCGAACGTCCTGTTGTATGGGAAACCGGAGCGGTGCGCGCTGCTCATCGTCGTCTGGAGGGTTGTTCATCTTTGCCAATGGGCCTGTCTCCTTTCCCCACCCGAGCACCCTGGGGCGCGCAAAATGCAACCCGCGCCAACGGTTTAGGTAAGCGTATCACATGCATAAAGATTCTGTAAAGTTCTGGGCCTAGTACCCAAGTGGTTGGCGGAAAGTTTTGCGGCCTGAAGAGCTGTAAGCCTTTCTTACAGCTTAGGCGCGTAATAGCCCTTGCGGCAACGCACCACCAGGTCCTTGCGCCCCTTCACTTTCAGATCGACGGTGTGGTACAGCCCGTCCGCCTTCAACGGCTCGGGGCGATAGAAGACGTTGTACTGATGCCGCAACTCGTTGGCGATATTCTCGAACGACTGCTCCAGGTCTTCGACTTTGAACGGGAAAAAGGTCTGGCCGCCGGTTTCCGACGTCAGGTATTTCAGAATTTTGTCGCCGTCTGTTTCGCCGCGTATCACGTTGGTCGATATCGCGTAGATCACCACGTCGGCCTTCTGCGCCATTTCGAGCGCCTGGTCGCGCGACACCTGGCTTTGGTTGTCGTCGCCGTCGCTGACGATCACGATGGCGCGCCGGAACTTGTGCCGCGGCTGGTCCTTCGAAAGCTTGTCGCGGCAGGCGAAATAAATGGCGTCGAACAGGGCCGTGCCCCCACCCGGGCGCAAGCCGCGGATGGCCGTCTGCAGCTTCTCCGGATCGTCGATGAGATCCGCCACCAATTCGGCTGAAGTATCGAAGCTCACCACCATGGCTTTGTCGTGGCCCTGGTGGACTACGCTGTTGATGAACGAAATGGCGGCTTCCTGCTCGAACTTGAAGCGCTCCCGGATGCTGTTGCTGGTGTCGATCAGGATGCCGAGGCGCAGCGGAAGGTCGGTCTCCGCCGTAAACTCCGCGATGGTTTGCGGTGTCTTGTTTTCGAAGACCTGGAAGTCGTCCTTCCCCAGGTCGGTGACGAAGCGGCCCTTCTTGTCGGTGACCGTGAAGAGCATGTTGACGCGGGTGACGTCCAGAATAATGCGGGTGCTGGGATCGTCGAGGATTTCGGCCGGCTTCTGCGCGACCGGCACAGCCCCTTGCTGCGCGCGGACGGCGGAGCAGCACATGGCCATGGCCGTCAGGAAAAGGAAGGCTTTCATTTGGATTAATTATAACTGTTCCATCCAGCGCATCAAGTCCGCGGGCAAGGGGGACTCGACCTGGACGGGCTGGCCGGTGAACGGATGTTGAAACCGGATGCGGTGGGCGTGCAGGAAAAATCGCCCGCCGGGCGGTTGAATCCCGTTCTTGGCAGGGGCCCCGTAAAGGCGGTCGCCGGCAACAGGATGGCCGATGCTGGAGAGGTGCACGCGGATCTGGTGCGTGCGGCCCGTGCCGATGCGGACTTCCAAAAAGGTGAAGCCGGCGAATCGGCGGAGGACGTGGTATTCGGTCCAGGCGGTGCGCCCGCGGCCCAGACGCGCGGTCATGCGTGTGCGATGGCGCGGATCGCGTGCGATGGGCTTTTCGATCCGCCCGCAATCCGCTTTCACGTCGCCATGGACCAGCGCCAGATAAGTCTTCTGCACCTCGCGGCCGGCGAACTGCGCGGCCAGCGCGCGATGCGCGGAGTCGTTCTTGGCCACCAGGATCACCCCACTGGTGAAACGGTCCAGGCGATGCACGATGCCCGGCCGCAAATCGCCGCCTAGCGCGGAGAGGGACTGGAAGCGGGCGAGCAGCGCGTTCACCAGCGTCCCGCTATGCAATCCGGCACCGGCGTGTACCACCATTCCCTCCGGCTTGTCGATGGCCACGAAGTCCTGATCTTCGTAGAGCACGCGCAGTGGAATAGCTTCGGGCTCGGCGCGCAGCGGAGGCAGTTCGGCCGGGTCCACGTCGATCCGGTCGCCCGCGCGCAGCACGCGGGAGGAGCGCGCGGCTGCGCCGTTTACCAGCACACGCGCGCGCTTAATCCAGTCTTGCAGGCGGGAGCGGCTCAATTCGGGGTACTGCGCGTGCAGTGCCTGGTCCAGACGCTGGCCGGAGTGTTCGTTTGTGGCGGAGAATTGCAAGCGCTACTCAACCTTGATGAGCTGAAGTTGCAGCGCTTCCCGGCCTCCGGTATCCAACTGGACGCGCTTGCCCTGGCCGTCGTATTTCTTCATGAACTCGTCGCTATGCCAGGCCTTGTCCTCGACCTCATCCCACGCATAAACCGAGTAAGCGCCGGGAACAATATCGGACAACTTGAAATGGCCGTTCTGATCGGTTATATCGACACGAAAAAGTGTCGCGCGTTTGGACCCATCGGGTATAGCTGCGACCGTCGCGCCGCCCACCGGATGGGAATCGGTGTCGAGCACCGATCCCTCGATTTCGCCTGCTCCGGTGGCCATGGTCACCTGCAAAGGGCCGGCCGGCAGCGCCTCGCCGCCATCGATGCCAAGCTCGAGAACATCGGCATCGCCCAGCCGGGCCGCTTTCAAGTAAGAACCTTTCGACTCGCAATACACGGTCAATTCGAAGCGCCCGGGAGCGACTCCCAGCGAGAAGTTGCCGTCGGCTTTGACGGAGGCTCGCGGCAGGTTGCTCATTAGCACTTGTGACTCGCCATCTAGCGCAACCCAGCAGGGACCGGCGTCCTTGGGCGGCTTGCCATCCCACTTCATGAACCCGGCAAGGGTCTGCGGCGGGGCGGGACTGAGGGTGATGCCTTCGACATCGGTGTCGCTCACTTGGATAATCTGGTAGGCGCTGAATATGTTCTGTTGCACGGCGGTCAGGTCGGTCACGTGGGCCTGAATGCGGTATGAGCCAGGGGGCACGTTCGGGATTGCGAAGGCGCCCTCCGGCCCGTTCGCTTGTGCCCTGCCAACGATATCCGTTTGCCCGGCGTCGTCCGCCGAAAACAGTTGAACATTGGCATCGGTTGTTTCCGGTTTGGCGGGCGATCGCACCAGATGGCCCCGGACCGTCACAACCGTAGACGCCCGGAGAGTCAAGGCAAGGCCTGTGCGCTCGTCCCCGGTTGCGAGATGTAGCGCGGCAGCCGCGTCAGCGTCGGTCACACCGGGGTACCAGGTGACAACGTAAAAGCGCTTGATCTTGTCCTCGCCGGGCGGGACGGCCAGTTCGCGGGGTTGCGCGCGCACGAGGTAGTCGCCAGCACCAAGACCGCTAATGCGGAACTCGCCCACGTCATTGGATGGCGCTCCGCCGAATGCTCGCGTCAGGACGCGTTTGCCATTGCGCCAGGTGAGTTGCAAAACGTGTATATCCACATAGGCGACTGGCGCGCCCTCCGCACCCAGCACAGTTCCGGAGATACCCGCCTGGGGGGTAAGACGCACGGGGAAATCCTTGATTTGCTCACCGGCCGCCAGGGTCAGCACAGTCCTGGCCCAGGGGAGCGGGAGGAAGCCTGCCCGTTGGATCTGTATATGATAGTGTCCGGCTTCCAAGCCGGAGAGTGTAAAGCGGCCCTTCCGATCAGTAGCCGCCAGCGTGGGCGAGCCACCGCCGATGAGCTTGATTTGCGCCCCAGCGATCGGCGCGCCAGTTAGCTGATTCACTACCTGGCCTTCGACGGAGGCGCGCTCGGGGACAGTCTGCGCCGCCAGGTGCGCCATAGCCAGCGGAAGCAGAAACCATCGGGACAGCATGATGCTCTCATTGTCGCCCGGATCAGTCTAGCCAAGCATGCGCGCTTGTGGCCGAAGCCGCCGCAAAGGGCGGTATGGCGCCGAAGCGCCTTTGGCGCGCATGGAACTGGCGGACCGCGGCTTCCAGATCGGGCGCATCGAAATCCGGCCACATGCGCCGGGAGAATATCAGTTCGGCGTAGGCGCACTCCCACAACAGAAAATCGCTGAGGCGCTGCTCGCCGCCCGTACGGACCAGCAGGTCCACTGGCGGACCCAACTGCTCCTCCAGGCACTCGCGGCAAACCAGGCCCGCGTGCGCGGCGTGCCGCACCGCCTCGGCAATGGCATCCCGTCCGGAGTAGTCTACGGCGATGCGCAGATGCAGCTTCTCTCCCGCCGCCGTGGCCGATTCGGCTTGCGCGATGGCGGTGGGCAATTCGCCGCCCAAGCGGTCGCGCCGCCCAATCACCTCGATGCGCACGCCGTTCTCCAGGCAGCGGCTGGTTTCCGAGCGCAGATGTTCGGCGAGCAGTTGCATCAGGCCGCAGACTTCGTCGGGCGGGCGCCGCCAATTGTCCGACGAAAAAGCGAACAGCGTCAGGATGCCGATGCCCAAGCCTGGCGCCGCTTCCACGGTGCGGCGCAGCGCCTCGGCGCCGGCGCGGTGTCCTGCCAGGCGGGGCAATCCGCGCGCCAGGGCCCAGCGGCCGTTGCCATCCATGATGATGGCCGCGTGCAGCCGGCCCAATTTAGTGTGAGTACTTTGTATCATAAAGTAACGTCCCAAAAAAGGGGTCTACCTTTCCCGCATCGTGCCGATGAGGGCCTCCATGTGATCCAGATAGCGCTCCAGCGCCCGTCGTCCAACGGCGGTCAGCCGGTACTCGGTCTTGGGCAGCCGGTTCTCGAACGATTTGCTGCAGGCGATATACAGCGCGTCTTCCAGTTTGCGCGCGTGCACGCTGAGATTCCCGTCGGTGGTCTCCAGCAGCTTCTTCAGTTCGTTGAAAGTCAGCGATTCGTTGACCGCCAATGCACTCAGAATGCCGAGCCGCAGGCGCTCGTGAATCAAACGGTCGAGCTTGGGAGCGCCGCCCACCATTCCAATGGGGCGAATTTTCCTTTCCCGTTCGCGCGGGAGTGTGTTTTGCTTAGCCACCGTATTTCACCGTGATCAAAGTGCCAAACAAGATATGCAGACCGCCAAAGCCCGCGGCCAAAAGACTGTTGCCCCAGGCGGCAGGCGCAAATAGGGCCGCCGCGCCGATGGCCATGAAACAGATCCCCATTACCGGCACTACTTTAACCGAAGCTCCGCCGCCGCATAGCACGCCCGTCCCATAGAGCAGCAGCCAGATGCCGGGCAGCGGCGCGGTAAAGCCCGCGCGAAAGAGCACCAGCGTCAGCAGCGCGCCCGCCAGCAAAGGCGGTGCGAAACCCAACAGGAATTTGCGGCCGGGCCCGGACAACAACGGCATTCCCACCTTGTGCGCCTTGTGCGCGGCGGCCGCTACACCGATCAGACACGCCAGCACAGCCTCGCCCAGCCAAGCCGCCAGCCAGGAGCCCGCATTCCCCATGCGCCACGCCAGCGCCGCCACCGCCAGGGCTGTGCAACCCAGCGCAATGCCGCCCACGCCCGGCACGGCGGTGAATGCTCCGGCCCGCTCCATGGCGGAGCGGATGTACTGCAGGTTGTCGAGTGCGTGCGCGTGTATCGCCACGGCCTCGGGACGCGCTCGACGG
>DATKFU010000227.1:0-4837 GCA_035511215.1 Bryobacteraceae bacterium
CCTCATTAAAGAACGGCTCCAGCCGGTAGCCTTGGGCAATACCACCTTTCGCTGGACTTCCTCCAGCCTGGTGGCCGTGTTCAGCCGGCCTCGGGACCTGGCCGCGCTGCGCAGCAAAGTGACCAGCCTGAACAGTTCGCCTCTGGTGCATCGCATCGCACTGGGCAATCGAACGGCGGTGTTGACCATCATGCCATCGCACCTTGTGGCGGAGGGCGTTCCCGGCTCCCCTAGCCTGCTCGTCGAACAGGTGGACCGGTTCACGGGTCTGCAGTAAATCTGTGGGAATTATGGCAGAGTGGGCAGAGTGCTCCGACGCTTCCCTCCAGCAGGTCATGCTGATGATCGTCCAGCAGCGCGCTGCGGCCGAGGTGCTGGAGGCTCTGTGCCGGCTCATAGACGACCAGGGCAACGGCCAGGGCACGGATGGCCAGATCGCGTTTTTCCAGACTGACAGCGACCGATGGACGATCGCCGCGAAGGGCCGGCTGGCTTCCCCAACCGAGGCGGTATTAACCCGCATCGACCCCGCGCAGGTCTCCAAGGCTCTGTTCCAGGCTGGCGGTTCCGGCCCTCAGCGCCCTGCATGGCCGTTTGAGTTCGGTTGGGCGCGCCACCTGTATTCGGGCCTGGGCGAGATGCTGGGGCTGGTCGTCGGCCTGGCCGACGGTCCCCAGCTCCCGTATGGCCGCCACGCCTCCCGCATCGAATCGGCCTGCCACCTCGCTGCGATGGCGATCGAGCAGCGGAACCTGTTGTCTGAACTGGCCTTCCGGACCGGCCGCGATGCGATTGGCTGCTTGAGCCGGCCGAGCGATTACTGCGAACTGTCCATGCAGCGCATCGCCCTGATGATCGCGCGCCAGGGCGAACTCGGCGAGATCCTGGCGGCCCTGTGCCGGCACGCCGGCGAGGCGCGCGAGGAACAGCAAGTGGCGTTCTTTCTCACCGACGGAGACGAATGGACACTGGCTGCGAAAGGAGACCTGACGGCGCAAGCCGAGGCCGCGTTGTTGCGCATCGAACCCACGCGCCTCTCGGAGGCCTTGTTCCAGCCCGACGCATTCATCGCGGATCGTACGGAATTCGCCTTCGAGCACGGATGGGCGCGCCACCTCTATTCCGGCACCAGCGAGTTGCTCGGCATGCTGGTGGGTTTTGCGGACGGCCCGGTGCTCCCGCACGGCTCACTGGCGGTTCACATCGAATCGATCTGCCGCCTGGCCACGCTGGCGCTCGAGCAGCGCAACCTTATCGAGGAGCTGGCGTTCAAGGCCGAGCACGACAGGCTCACCGGGCTTTACAATCGCGTTTACTACGAGCGGGTGTCGAACTGGACGCTGCAAGAGGGCCGCCGGACGGGCCGGCGGGCGGCGCTGCTCTATATCAACCTGGACCGTTTTCGGCTGGTGAACGACGTCTTAGGACGGGCCATCGGCGACCAGTTGCTTCACCGGATTGGCCGCCGTTTCCAATCCGCATTGCGCGCTGAACAGGTGTTGGCGCGAGCCGGCGGAGACGAGTTTGCGGTTTTGCTGCGCGATGCCCCGGCCATCGAGGATGCAGGCGCCGTAGCGGGGCACTTGCTGCGTTCGCTGGCGTCGCCTTTCTCGGTCGAGGGTCACGAGCTGTTCATCGGCGCCAGCATAGGCGTCGCCTGGGCGGCGCCCGAGAGCACGCCGGAATCGCTGGAACGGCAGGCCCAGATCGCTCTCAGCCGGGCCAAGCAGGCGGGTAAGGCGCGGCTGGTGTACTTCCATCCCTCCATGGCGGCCACGCCGCCCGAGAGGCTGGAGATGGAGAAGCGGCTCCGTTTCGCACTGGCGCGCAAGGAAATGCTGCTCTATTACCAGCCCCAGGTGGACATTGCGAGCGGCCGCGTAACCGGCGCTGAGGCGCTCCTGCGATGGCGTCCGGAGGGCCTGGGCATCGTCTCCCCAGCCGCCTTCGTGCCAATTCTGGAAGAGACCGGCCTGATCGTGGAGTTTGGCCGCTGGGTACTCGGCGAAGCCTGCCGCCAAGGAACCGAGTGGATCGATCGGAACGATCTCCGCCTGCGCATCGGAGTGAATGTCTCCGCCGCTCAATTGGCGCTGCCCGGCTTCATTCAGGACGTGCAGCAGGCGCTTCTCGAAACCGGCTTCCCCCCTGAATTGCTGGAACTGGAACTGACCGAGAGCGCCTTCGTCGGCGATTTCGCGGCAGCGTCTCGAACCTTCCGCAATCTGCGGTCTAGCACCGGAGTCACCTTCGCGGTCGATGATTTCGGAACCGGGCAGTCGTCGCTTTCCTATCTGCATCGCTTGCCCTTTCAGAGATTGAAGATCGATCAGTCGTTCATTCGCAGGATAGGGGATGGGCAGGAGCCCGAGCCGCTATTGGAGAGCATCCTGCGGATGGCGGAGGGGCTGGGAATGAGCGCCATCGCGGAGGGCGTGGAAACGCCGCACCAGTTGGAACTCCTGCGGCGGTTGCGCTGCTCCGAAGGGCAGGGCTTCCTGTTTTCGCCGCCGCTGCCGCCGCGGGAGTTCCTGGAGTTCTGCAGTCAGAGACCGGCCAGCGCCACCTTTTCACCGCGGCGGCAGGACCGGTAAATCGCGTCCACAATTTCGAGCGCCTGGTAGCCGTCCTCGCCCGAAACCAACGGCTCGCGGCCGCTGCGGATCGCATCGCCGAAATCCAAAAACTGGCGTTCGAAGGGTTCGAGCGAAATCGCCATCGGATCCGAAGATCCCGAAGCCGCATCCTGCGCGAGCGGCGGCGCCTCGCCCGCGTCGTCCTTCACATCCCAGGCCGTCAGCTTGTCGCCCGATAGAATGGCCGTGCCTTTCGTGCCGTGAAATTCGGTGCGCTCCGTGTATCCCGGCCAGAAAGCCGTCGCCGCCTGGATCACTCCGGTAGCGCCAGAAGCGTATTGCACAACCGCGTTCACGATATCCTCCGATTCGATCTTGTGCAGCGCGCCAAGCTGCCAGACTGCATATAGCTCGCGCACAGGGCCGGCCAGCCAGCGCAGGATATCCACCTGGTGAATCGCCTGGTTGATCAGCGCGCCGCCGCCCTCGGTTTGCCAGCTACCCTTGATGGGCCGCGCGTAGTATTCCGGCGACCGGTACCACTTCACGTAGCAATCGCATTCCAGCAGCTTGCCCAGGCGTCCCGCGGCGAGCGCCCGCTGCAGGAACTGGCTGGAATCGTCAAAACGGTGCTGGCTGACCACGCCCAACCGGATGCCCGCCCGGCGCGCCGTTTCCACCATCTGGCCCGCGGTTTCCAGGTTCGTCGAGATCGGCTTCTGCACCTGAACATGCTTGCCCGCTTGCGCGCAAACCTCCAGGGCTTGCATGCGAAAATCGGGAAACGTGCACACATCCACGTAGTCGACGCGCGGGTGCCGGCAAACCTCCTGATACGACTCCACGAACTCGGCGCCGTGTTGCCGCGCGAAACGCCGCCCCGCCTCCGCGTTGATGTCCGTGCAAACGGTCAGCTCATAGCCGATATTCCGGTAGGCCTCCGCGTGCTTCTGCGAGATAGCGCCCGTTCCGATCATGCCCACTCTCATACCGATCTCTCTCCCGCAAGCCATTGTACCTGGATACAATGAGGCATCGTCATGTTTCATGATTTGTGGCGCCGCCGGCCAACGCGCGCGGTTCGATGGGCAGGTATGGCCGCACTCCTCGCGCTCTTGTGCGCCCCGGCCTGCAACAAATCGGCACCCGCCAACGTGGCCGCCACGGTCAACAATCGCGCCATCTCTTATACCGAGTTGGAGAAGACTTATCAGCAGTCGCAGCTTGCTGCGCCCGGCCAGGCCGACGAGCAGACCGTGGCGCAGAAACTGGAAGTGCTGCGCGGCTTGATCGACAGCGAGATCATGCTGCAGCGCGCCGAAAAGCAGGGCCTGCTGGCCGGCGACGCCGACGTCGAAGCGAAGCTCACCGAGTTGAAGGCGCCCTGGACCAAAGAGCAGTTCGAGCAGCAGCTGCGCGACAACAAGATGACGCTCGACGATCTCAAGTCCAAGATCCGCCGCGAGCTAAGCATTCAGAAGCTCGTCAACAAGGACATTACTTCCCACATCGTCATCACCGACGCCGATGTCACCGCATTCTACAAGGCCAATAAGGCCAGCTTCAATCTGGCTGAGCCGCGCGTGCACATGGCGCAGATTCTGGTGACACCCAATCCGGAGCCCGGCGCGGGCAACTTGAAAAACAGTAAGGCGCAAAACGATGTCGAGGCCGGGAACAAGATCCGCGAAATCCAGGAGCGCCTGCGCCGCGGCGAAGAGTTCGGCTTGGTGGCGCATAGCTACTCCGAAGACCCGCAGTCGGCGCCTAACGGCGGCGATTTGGGCTTCATCCCGGAGTCCGCGCTGGAGAAGGCCAACGTCGAGCTGCGCAGGATGGTGATGTCCCTGGCCCCCGGCGCCATCAGCCCCATCGTCAAAACGCAGGAGGGCTACCGCATTTTCAAAATCATCGCCAAGGAGTCGGCCGGGCAGCGTGAGCTGAACGATCCGCGCGTGCAGCAGAGCATCCGCGAGACACTGCTGAACCGTAAAGACCAGTTGCTGAAGAACGCCTACTATGAGGTGGCGCGCAACGAGGCCAAGGTGGTGAATTACCTGGCTCGCAGCGTGGCCGAGAGCGCCGGCAAGCCCGGAAAATAATTTGGAGGGCGGGCAATCCGGCTCTGGTGCAAACGGCAGCCGATGTCGACGATGATGGAGGGATGCCACGATTCGTACCTGTCGAGGAGCTGTTCAAAGGTCGGCATTTTGACCAAGAGATCGTTGTTCTGTGTGTCCGGTGGTATTTGAGCTTCAAGC
>DATKFU010000228.1:0-7030 GCA_035511215.1 Bryobacteraceae bacterium
AAGGCCAACGCCACGAAAGCGCTGACCAGGCCGATGAAGATGGCCATCCCCGAAATCGCGATCATGCGCGGTGTGGAAGTGAAGTCGCCTAGTTTTCCGGTCATGTTTGGAGCTATTTATATCGTATCACGATATAAATAGCCCAGCTTGTGGCGCACGCCCGCGGCGTGCCGCGTCCCGACTCCTCGGGACACTTGACTCAGCTAACTAAAACAACCGCTCCTGCCGCTTCAAAGTGCCGAACGAACCCAAATTCGCCACGGCAAAAGCAAAGCGGTACTGCGTCTCGTCCCGCGTGCCGAAATTAAGACGCACCAACTGCACGCTAAAGCCGCAGCAGTCCGAGTTGTAAGTGGCCTGCACAATGGCGTATTGCAAGACACCCGCTTTGTCGTCGTAAACAGCTACCGCCGCCGCGTTCCAACCGCGCCGCGTCGAGTTGCCGATTCCGAAACTGGCCCGCATCTGGTTCTCGTTCGGCAGCAGGGTGGTGTCGCTGTGCACTTCAGTTTGCCCCACCGAAACGAAATAGAGGCCCTTGCGCCAGTCCGCGCTGGCTGTGCTGGCCACGATGCTGTGGCGCACCGGATCGTAATCCGTCCGCCATTCGAACCCGATGTTCCACTTCGGCTGCACCCGCAGCTCCGATACCACCGGCGAATAATTGCGCGGGCCATCCAGAAAGGCGAACGGCGTCAACTCGAGCTGGCTCAACAGCACGTTGCGCAACTGCGTCCCGGGCTGGATCACACCGCCGAAAGTCGGATCGAAATATCGCGCCTCCGACAATTGCCAACTGAAAATCTCCACCACCTCGTCGCCGCGCTTCGCATACACCCGGTTGGCCAACGAGAAAGTAACCTGGTTGGTGTTCGAAAGCAGGTCCGTCTCGTCGAAATGGATAATCTTGTTGAAATCCTGCCCGATGCCCGTGACATACTCATAGGTCGCCTTCGGTTCGATCACGTGCTTCAACTTGTCTCCCAGCCAGCTCTTGTGATCGAAGACCCGCGCGAAGGACGGCGCCAACAGGTCCAGCTTGAACTCGCGCGCGCTGCGCACGTAGTCCTGCGGAAGCACCCGCAGAAAGCCATCCTCATACGGCCCCTGCGTCTCGCCGTAGAAAGTCTCGTCCACCGTAAAGCTGGGCACCAGGTGAAAGTCGCCCAGGTGCAGCACCGAGGTAATCTGGGGCGCAAAGTCCATGCGGCTATCGAGCAGATTGGTCCCATAGTGGCCTAGCAGAACCGGCGACAGGTTGTTGGGGCTGGGGCAGGTAGTGACTGTCCCTTGCTGCCCCGGTTCCAGATTGGGGCAATAGAAGTCCGGCTGGCTCCGCGACAGCAGGCCGGCGCTCGAATCGAACGAGTACCACACCGGCAGATCCGCCACCTGATGGTCGCGGCTTGAAAGATCCAGTTCGGGCAGCTTCTTGATGATCACCGAATTGATGTCTTTATTCTGTTTTCCGGTGGTGGGATCGGTTTCATCGATCTCCAGGGTAGTAAAATCCTGCTTGCGTTCCACAACCGTGTCGAAGGTGTAACTGGACCAGTCCTTTTCCAGAAACGCCACCGAGCTCACCTCGCTAAAGACGGCTTCGTTGAACGAATCGGAAAACGCCTGCCGGAATGTGTACGAACTGAGATAGTTGACGAAGCCCCTGGCCGTCCAGCCGTCGCCTAAGTCGGCCTTGCCCGCGACCGAGAAAGTGTAGCCCCCCTGCTTGATAGGCGGAGTGCCGGAGTCCGGTATGCCCCGATCCTGCACGCCGAAAAGAATGGCGTCGAAGTCCGCCTTGTCGGTGGGCTTGCCGCGTAATTCCAGGTGATGCGCGTACCCTCGCGCCGTATAATCCTGCACATGATAAGTGGCGTCGTAACTGCGATTGATGGCCCAGAAGGCGCCTACTCCCAGCATGACGCCGCGCGTCGAGCTGTGACCGATGTTGGGCATCAGGAGGCCGGTGCGCCGCGGCACCTTTTCGAGCGACTTATAGAAGAATGGCGTGTAGAATAGCGGAAACTTGCGTAGCAGGAAAACGGACCGGTAAGCCTTGGCCGACTCTTGCGGCACCACGTTGAAGCGCGGGCCCTTCAGCCGCCACCACGGGTTCGGAACGCGGCAATTGGTGAGGAATCCATCATACAGAATATAGTGGCCGTTCAGGCGCTCCGCCCACTTGCCCTGGAAATAGTAAGGATTGAGGCTGGTGAGCATTCCCGGGCGCGTGTCGATGCGTGGCGAGGTGGTACCGCGCACGTCGTAGAACTTACCCGCCTCGGTCTTGGTGTTGTAGTCCACATGGTCGCACCAGATCTTCTCGTTGCGCTCGAACTGCTCGAAGTAAACATTCCCGCGCGCCTGCACCTCGCCGGTATCTTCGTTGTAATCCATCTCGTCGGCGCGGAAAAGCATATTGACGTTCTCCATCTCGGCGTGTCCCCGCAGATGCCGCATCTTTCCGTCGGTGGTCTGCTCCGCCGCATGCACGTCCCATTCGCCGACCGGCGGCGCGTTGGGGCGCGGCTTGTAGATGTGTTTATTGGGTTGCGACACGGGAGCGCCAGTGGGCGGCGGCACCAGCACCGTCCCTGGGGGCAGCTGTCCGAACGCCGGCGCGCACGTCAAAACCAGCGCCGCCAACACGGTAAGGACGAAACTGTACGTATTACTCGAAGAAAATGCGTGACAAATATCGCCGAGTATGTTACGAACAATGTAAGGGCGTGTACACGGGTGATGGCTCAATCGGCAAACGTACCATATAGGGGCCTTGCTCTGCACCATAGACGCATTCATCATGACTTGCAGTTATTGCCGTTACTTGAATTCAGACGACGACCGGCGCTGCCGGCGTTGCGGCCGGCCGCATAACGACGTGTTTGCCGCGGCCACGGCGGGCGCTTTGGCCGCCGTGCCACAGCCCGCGCGGAGCGAGCCGTCGCGCGCGCCCGCAGCCTTGCCGCCCGCGCTGCCGTTCACCGCTCCGCGCCAGGCTATGCTGTTCCAGGATCGGTTTGCCCGCAATGTGATCCCGTTCGATGGGGTCTTCGAACCTCCCGCGCACCCGAAACCCAAAACCGCCGCCCGCGTTTCCACGCGCGTCACCAGCCGGCCCGGCGCAGCCAACGACGCACAGCCGTCGCTCGAATTCCTGATGCCCGCCCCGCCCTCGCCGCGTAAGCTCAGCACCACCGTGGAAGCCGTCATCGATTGCGACGCTCCGGTAGCCGCTCCCATGCACCGGGCCTGCGCCGCCGCTTTCGATGGCAGCATGATTCTGATCGCTTGGGGATTGTTTCTCACAGTTTTTCATCTAATGGGGGGATCTTTCCCCGCTACCAAACCCATGATCCTGATCATGGGCGCCGCCGCCCTGTTGATCGCTATGTTCTATGGCTTCGTATGGGTGTGCGCCGGCGGCCGCAGTCCCGGCATGCGCGCCTTCAGCTTGACCCTCATCAACTTCGATGGCTACCCGCCGGACGGCGCCTCGCGCTGGCTGCGCTACCTGGGCGCTTGCCTGGGCTATTGCGCCGGCGGCCTCGGCTTACTGTGGGCCCTGCTCGACGAGGAAAGCCTTGCCTGGCACGATCACATCTCCAAAACCTTTCCCACCTTTCATGGACCGGAAACCAGCTTCGTACGCCGGCGGTGATTTGCGGTCTCGCATTTGCCCTTCCAAATGGAAACGGTCAAAGAAGTCGGCGCCCATGCCGGCTCCCTGCGTAGCTCTAACGACACTGTGTGCCAGCCAGTCATCGGCCCAGTGGGGCAGGCTCGTAGCCTGCAGCGGCCTCGTAGACCGCTCGCTATTCCATCACGATGGGACCCTTGTGCGGCCCCACCTTCTTGATGAAAAACATCAGCGGGATGACCGCCAGAAAGATAATCCCCAGCACCCAGAAGCTATCCACAAACGCCAACATCGACGCCTGCCGCTGCAGCATGCCGTACAACATGCCCTGTGCCTGCGCCATAGCCTGCGCCGCGCTGGCGCCTTGCGTGGCCAACATATGCGCCGTGCCGGCCAGCGCCTGTGTGTAGTACGGGCTGAAGGGCGTAAAATCCCCGACCAGTCGGTGCTGATGGAACTGCGCGCGGCGCGCCAGTATAGTGGTCACGATGGCGATTCCCGAACTGCCGCCAATATTGCGCGCCAGGTTGATCAGACCCGTGGCGCTGCCCATTTTCTCCTTGGGTACGGTAGCGAAAGCCATCGTGTTGATGGGCACGAACAGGAACGCCAGGCCGGCGCTCTGCCACACCCGCGCCATCATGGCGGAGTGGTAATCGATATCCAGATCGAAGTGCGCCATGCGGAACAATCCGAACGCCGAAACGCACAGCCCGAAGATCACCAGCCAGCGCGCTTCTATCTTCGACAGCAGAAAACCCACCACCGGCATCGTCACCGCAATCACTATGCCTCCCGGCGAGAGCACCAGCCCGCTGCGCAGCGCTGTATAACCCAACAGGGTCTGCAGAAATACCGGCAACAGCATGGTGCTGGCATACAGCACGAAGCCCAGCAGAAACATGGTCGCCGTCGACAGCATGAAGTTGCGATTTTTCAGCATGCGGAAATCCACCACCGGCTCCTTCTGCCGCAACTCCCACAGCACCACTCCCACCAGCCCGATAACCGCGACAATGCCGATGCCGGCGATGAAGTTCGACGCCAGCCAATCGTTCTTATTGCCATCGTCCAGAAAGATCTCGAGCGATGCCAGCCCCAGGCTCAGCAAGCCCAAGCCGATGTAATCCACCCGCATGCCCTTCCATGCCTTGCGCACCAGGTATGGCGGATCGAAGATCAGCAGCGAGGTCAGCGTCAGCGACAAAGCGCCCACCGGTATGTTGATCAGGAAGATCCAGCGCCAGCTATAGTTGTCCGTAATCCAACCGCCCAGCGTGGGGCCGATCACCGGCGCCACCACCACCCCCATGCCGTAGACCGCCATCGCCATGCCTTGTTTGTGCCGCGGAAAGCTCTCCACCAGAATGGCTTGCGAGATGGGCTGCAGCGCGCCGCCGCCCAGGCCTTGCAAAATGCGGCACAGAATCAGCACGGTCAGGTTCGGCGCCAGTCCGCATAACATCGAGCTGACCGTGAACAATCCCACGCACATCATGTAGAAACGCTTGCGGCCCATCAGCGACGAAAACCATCCGCTCAGCGGCAGCACGATGGCGTTTGAAACCAGGTACGAAGTCAGCACCCAGGTCGCTTCATCCACAGTCGCCGAGAGACTGCCGGCGATGTGATCCAGGGCCACATTGGCCACGCTGGTATCCAGCACTTCCATGAATGTCGCCAGCATCACCGTCATGGCGATGATCCACGGATTGATAGCGACACCTGTGTTATTGGTGTGTTCCATGGTGGATATGCCTGCTGCCGCTACTTAGTAATAATGGTGGCGTTCACATTCATGCCCGGGCGCAGGATCACCCCGTCGGGCAGTGAATCGAAGACAATCTTCACCGGGATGCGCTCCACCACTTTGACGAAGTTTCCAGTGGCGTTCTCCGGCGGCAGCAAACTCATGCGCGCGCCCGTGCCTCCGGCGATCGAGTCCACTTTGCCCGCGATGGTGCGGCCGTACATGTCCACCTCGATCTCGGCCGGCTGGCCGGCGTGCACCTTGGCCAGTTGGGTCTCCTTGAAGTTGGCCGTGACCCAAACGTCCTTTAACGGAATGATCGCCATCAGGTTCTGTCCCGGCTGCACGATCTGGCCTGGTTCGACTGACTTCTTGGTCACTACCCCATCGGCCGGCGACACGATCGTCGTATAACTCAGATTCAACTGCGCGGCCGCTACGTTGGCGCGGGCCTCCTGCACGCGCGCCACGGCCGAGACCGCCTGTGCCGAACTCACCAGCACCTGCCGCTCGCCGGCCGTGGATTGCGCCACTTCCGCCTGCATCTGCTGCACCCGGGCCCGCGCCGCGTCCGCCATGGCATGCGCCGTCGAGATCCCTTGTTCTGAAAACCGAACGCGATCCTGGGCGGCTTTCAATTGCGCCTCGGTCACTTTGGCCGCGGCCATGTAGGAATCGAATTCCTGCTGCGAGATCTCGGCCTTCGCCACCAGCGGACGCATTCGCGCCAAGTCCGCTTGCCCCTTCTCGTTGCTGGCTTCGGCGGCCGCCAGGTTCGAACGGGCGATGGCCTGGTCCGTGGTTGCCTGCCCGATGCCCACCTCCATCTGCGCCACCTGCGCCTCGGCGGCCGTCAAGGCCGCGGACGATCCCGAAGTCCCGCTGTGCGTGGTGTCGCGCGTCATCGGCACCGTGACGTGTGCGGCCTGCGCCTGGCTCTCCGCCAGTGCCAGCGCCGCCTTTTCCTGATCCAGCTTGGCCTGCAAATCGCGTGGATCGATGCGGGCCAGCACGTCTCCCGCCTTCACCGCCTGATTGTCGTTCACCGGCACGTCCAGCACGCTGCCGAATACCTTGGCGGAGATCGGCACGATGTGGCCGTCCACCTGCGCGTCGTCGCTCGAGACGCGATAGCGGAAGTGCAGCCAGAACCCCGCCGCCACCAGCGCCACCACCAGGCCCCCGCCCAGGATCGCGATCGCAGCCTTCGATCGATTGGCCGGCGCGCGCACCACAGTCTCCTTCGGCAGCTCGTTGACTGGCTTCTCCTCTTCAATCATCTGAGTTTCCATCTTATCCTCTCGTCCCTACTTCGCATAGACAGCTTCCATCTGTCCCGTGGCGCGAGCCAGGTCCGCGCGCGACTGGTTGTAGCGGTATAGCGCCACAATCTGGTTGTCGTTGGCGCGCGCCAGCGCATCCTGCGCGCTAATGACTTCGATGTTATTAGCCACCCCGGCCTGGAATCGGTCCCGCGCCTGCGTCACTTCTTCGTTGGCCAGACCCACGGCCTCGTTGGCAACGTCCACCTCGCTGCGTGCCGCCGCCATTTGCGCGATGGCCGTCTTCACTTGCAGCGCGATCTGGTTGCGCTGTTCGCGCTCCTGCTGCGACACCTTTTGAATCTCCAGTTCGGCGCG
>DATKFU010000229.1:0-2137 GCA_035511215.1 Bryobacteraceae bacterium
ACGGCAATGTGATACGCCAGAAGCTGCAGCGGCACGATCTCCAAAATCGGCCCCAGCAGATCCGACGACGGCGGGATTTCGATCACGTGGTGGGCCACCTTGCGCACATGCGGGTCGCCCTGCGTCGCTATGGCCACCACAATGCCTTCGCGCGCCTTCACTTCCTGTATATTCGAGAGCGTCTTCTCATACAGCAGGCGGCTCTCCTGGCTGTTAGGGTCGCACGTCGCCAGCACCACCACGGGAAGCTTCTCGTCGATCAGCGCGTTCGGCCCGTGCTTCATCTCGCCCGCCGGATAGCCTTCCGCGTGGATGTAGGAAATCTCCTTCAACTTCAGAGCGCCCTCCAGCGCGATGGGGAAATGCACGCCGCGGCCCAAATAAAGAAAGTCGGTGGCGCGATGCAACTCTTTTGCCAGCGCTTCATACGCCGCGTCGTGCGAAAGCACGGTTTCGAGCTTGCCCGGAAGCAGGACCAGCTCCTGCACCAGGCATCGCGACGAGCTCTCATCGAGGCGTCCGTTGGCTTGCCCCAGGCGCATCGCCAGAATGAACAGCGCCGTCAACTGGCACGTGAAGGCCTTGGTGGACGCCACGCCGATTTCCGGACCTGCATGGGTGTAAATGGTGCCGGCCGCCTCGCGCGTGATCATGGAGCCCACCACGTTGCAGATGGCCAGCGTCTTCGAACCCTTCTGCTTGGCCTCGCGCTGCGCCGCCAGCGTGTCCGCGGTCTCGCCCGATTGCGATATCACCACCGTCAGCGTTTCGTCTTCGACAATCGGGTCGCGGTAGCGGAACTCGCTGCCGTAATCCACTTCCACCGGCAGGCGCGCCAGCTTCTCAATCATGAACTTGCCCGCCAGCGCCGCGTGCCAACTGGTGCCGCAGGCGATGATCTTCACCTGGCGGAAGCGCGCGAACTCCTCGGGCGCGATGTCCATTTCGTCCAGATAAATGCGGCCGGTCTCATGCTCCACTCGCCCCAGCGTGGTGTCGCGCACGGCGCGCGGCTGCTCGAAGATTTCCTTGAGCATGAAATGCTTGTAGCCGCCCTTTTCCGCCGCGATGTGGTCCCACAAAACGTGGGTCACCTGGCGGCTCACCGGCCGCCCGTCGAAATCGCTGAGCTGCACGCCGGAGGGCGTCAAAACCGCCATGTCGCCATCCGCCAGATAGAACATGTCGCGCGTGTGGTTGAGAATCGCGGGCACGTCCGAAGCCACGAAGTATTCGCCATCGCCGATCCCGATCACCACCGGCGGGCCGTTGCGCGCCGCCACGATCTTATTCGGATCAGCGCTCGAAATCACGGCCAGCGCGAACACGCCGGTCACTTTCTTTACGGCCGCGCGCACCGCCTGTTCCAGATTGCCTTCGAAATACTTCTCCACCAGATGCGCGATCACTTCGGTATCGGTATCGGTCTTGAATTCGTGTCCTTCCGCTTCGAGACTATGTTTGAGCGTGAGGTAGTTCTCCACGATGCCGTTGTGCACCACCACCAGATTGCCGGTGCAATCGCGGTGCGGGTGGGCGTTCTCTTCGGTGGGCCGTCCGTGCGTGGCCCAGCGGGTGTGTCCAATGCCGAACGAGCCGTCCACCGGGTCCATGCGGATGACGTCTTCGAGGTTGCGCAGCTTGCCTTGGGCGCGGCGGATGCCAAGTTTGCCATCGTCGCAAAGGACGGCGATTCCGGCCGAATCGTAGCCGCGGTATTCGAGCCGCTTCAAGCCCTCCAGAATAATAGGGACGGCGCGATGCGCCCCGATGTAGCCGACAATTCCACACATGCACCTATTATAGGTGTTGGCATCTCACTGCTCCGGGCAGCGCCCGCCCGTTTTGGGACGGAAAACACCGCTCTCACGGCGTCAAACGATATCATGAGAACCATGCCCGATAATTCCGGGAGTGACCGGATTCGATCGGTGAAGCCCGATCGGCGCGGGCAGGGTCGCGGGAGAATGAGCACTTTTCCATCTGTCCAGAAAGAGTTCACCGAGGCGCTTGACGATCTGGTCGCGCAAGTGAAAAAGGACCGGTCTATCCTGGCGGCCATCCTCTGCGGCAGTCTGTCGCACGATACTGTCTGGGCTAAGTCCGACATCGACCTGGCGCTGGTCACTCTCTCCCC
>DATKFU010000230.1:0-26038 GCA_035511215.1 Bryobacteraceae bacterium
GGAAGCGGACCTGGGAGTCGATACCGTCAAGCAGGCTGACCTATTTGCATCGGTCCGCGAGATCTATAACATCCCGCGCGACAATCGCAAGCTGCGCGATTTCCCCACGCTGGCGCACGTCATCCGCTTCGTCTACGAGAATCGGCCGGATCTGAACGGCCAGCACTCCGCGCCCGTCACCCAACTCGCTGCCCCAGCCGCGCCGCCAGCCCCCAGCCCCCAGGCCCCCGCATCTCAGGCGGACGATCCCGTCAGAGAGCGCCTGCTCGCGCTGGTCGCCGAAAAGACCGGCTACCCATCCGACATGCTGGATCCCGACTTGGATCTGGAAGCGGACCTGGGAGTCGACACCGTCAAGCAGGCCGATCTATTCGCATCGGTCCGCGAGATTTACAACATTCCGCGCGACCAGGATCGCAAGCTGCGCGATTTCCCCACGCTGGCGCACGTCATCCAGTTCGTGTACGACAATCGGCCGGATCTGAACGTCCAGCAACCCGCGCCCGTCACCGAGCAACCAGCCCCGACCGCGGCGCCGGCATCCATCCCCCAGCCCCCCGCATCTCAGGCGGCCGATCCAGTCAAAGAGCGCCTGCTCGCGCTGGTCGCCGAAAAGACCGGCTACCCAATCGATATGCTCGATCCCGGCTTGGATCTTGAAGCGGACCTGGGAGTCGACACCGTCAAGCAGGCCGATCTATTTGCATCGGTCCGCGAGATCTACAACATTCCGCGCGACCAGAATCGCAAGCTGCGCGATTTCCCCACGCTGGCGCATGTGATCCAGTTCGTGTACGAGAACCGCCCCGACTTGGTCGGGCAGGCTGTTTCGCCTGCCGCCCCACCGGCAATCGCCCCTGACGCACCACGTGCCGATTTCGCCGCCGTCGATGCGATTCCGCGCCGCGTGCCGGCGCCCACCCTGCGTCCGCCGCTGGCCATCTGTAAGCCGACGGCCGTCACTCTGGAACCCGGCCGCCGTATCGCCATCATGCCGGACAAAGGCGACGTAGCTGAAGCGCTGGCCGAGCGCCTCCGCGCAACCGGCGTGGAAGTCGTCCTGCTGGACGGCACCCCCGTGGCCGCTCCGGTTCACGGCGTCTACTGGCTGCCCGCGCTGGATCATGAGGGAAGCCTGCGTGAGATGGACTTGGCTGCTTGGCGCGAAGCGCTGCGCGTGAGAGTCAAATCGCTCTTCTCCACCATGCGCGGCTTCTACGAGCAGATTTCGACGCCGGACACCTTCCTGGTTTCGGCCACGCGCCTCGGCGGCCAGCACGGTTACGACGACGCCGGCGCTGTGGCGCCGATGGGCGGCGCGGTCACCGGCTTCACCAAGACGTACAAACGCGAGCGCCCCGAAGCCCTCGTCAAGGCAGTCGATTTCGAGACGGAGTGTGGCGCCGCGGAAGTGGCCGAGGCCCTGGTGGCCGAGACCCTGCGCGATCCCGGCGCTGTCGAAATCGGCTACAGTGGCGGGCTGCGCTGGACCGTCAGCCTCCTGGAACAGCCCGCCGCCGATGGACAGCCCGGTCTCGACTTGAATAAGGACACGGTTTTCCTGGTCACCGGCGCGGCGGGCAGCATCGTATCCGCGATTACCGCGCGCCTGGCGGCCGCATCCGGCGGTACGTTCCATTTGCTCGATCTGGTCCCCGAGCCCGATCCGGATAATCCGGACCTGCGCCGCCTGACCACCGACAAAGAAGCTCTCATGCGCGATCTGCACGCGCGCATCAAGGCCCGCGGCGAACGAGCCACGCCGGCTCTGGTCGAAAAGGAACTGGCGGCGCTCGAGCGCGCGCAGGCGGTCTGCACCGCCATCGATGCAGTGCGCGCCGCCGGCGGCGCAGCCCACTATTACAGCGTCAACCTGACCGACGCGGACGCGGTGTCGCGAGTCGTCGGCGAGATTCGCGAGCGCAGCGGCCGTATCGACGTGCTTCTGCACGCCGCCGGCATGGAGCGCAGCCGCTTCCTGCCCGACAAGGACCCCCGCGAATTCGATCTGGTCTTCGACGTCAAAGCCGACGGCTGGTTCAATCTGATGCACGCCATCGGCGACATGCCGCTCCGTGCCACAGTGGCCTTCAGTTCGATCGCCGGTCGCTTCGGCAACGCCGGCCAGTCGGATTACAGTTCCGCCAACGACCTGTTGTGCAAAATCGCTTCCAGCTTCCGGACCACACGGCCCGCCACGCGCGGTATCGCCATCGACTGGACGGCCTGGGGCGGCATCGGCATGGCCACGCGCGGCTCCATCCCCGAGATGATGGCGCGCGCGGGCATCGATATGCTGCCGCCCGAAGCCGGTATTCCTTGGATCCACCGCGAATTGACCGCCGGAGGTACGCGCGGCGAAGTGGTGGTCGCGCGCGGTCTCGGCGTTTTGATGGCCGAGTGGGATTCGACCGGCGGCATCGGCGCCATCGCGGACACCGCCGCCCAACCCGCGCCTGGACCCATGCTCGGCAGGATCGCCGGCATCAGTCTGCAAGGCGAACTGACCGTCGAGACGGCCCTTGACCCCGCCGTCCAGCCCTTCCTGAACGATCACCGGATCGAAGGCAAGCCCGTGCTGCCCGGCGTCATGGGCATCGAGGCGTTCGCCGAAACCGCTTTGTGCATGTTACCCGGCTGGCATGTGGAGGCAATTGAGGAAGTGAACTTCCTGGCGCCGTTTAAGTTCTATCGCAGCGAGCCGCGCACCGTCACCATCGCGGCGGTCTTCCGGCCGCACGGCCAGGCCATCGTGGCGGACTGCCGCTTGACCGGTAGCCGGTCCCTTCCGAATCAGGCTGAGCCGCAAGTGACCACGCACTTCACCGCACGCGTGCGGCTCACGAAACAGCCGCCCGAAACGGTGACGGCGCCGGCCCTCGGCGAGTTGGCTGGATCGCTGGTCGAAGCCGCCGGCATCTACCAGGTCTTCTTCCATGGGCCGGCCTATCGGGTCTTGGAGCGCGCATGGCTGGACGAACAGCGCACGGTGGGGCAGTTCTCCAGTACGCTGCCCAACCATCACGATCCACCCGGCCTGCCCCTGACGATGGCGCCCCGCTTGGTCGAGTTGTGCTTCCAGACCGCCGCGCTGCAGGAGGCTGCCGGGCAGGGCCGCATCGGGTTGCCGCTGCATGTCGACCAGGTCTGCCTGTATCGTGCGCCGGATTTGGCCGAAGGGCCGCTGTACGCGGTCGTGACACCCGATCCGCGCCAGGACAGCTTCAATGCGGCAGTTATGGATACGGCCGGAAACTGCTACCTGCAACTGCGCGGATACCAGATGGTGGTGCACCCGGACGCGGTGGATGTCGAGCCGTTGCGAGGGCTGCAAGCCGTTCTCGCGTAGCTGGAGCGCCGTGCCCGGAATGGATGTCTATTGGCTGGAACAGACTTCCGCGGACTTGCCCGCCGGCGACGATTGGCTGAGCGTTAACGAAGCCATCCGCCAGCACGGCATGCGATTCCCCAAGCGCCGGGCCGACTGGCGGCTGGGCCGTTGGACGGCGAAACGCCTGGTGGCCGTCCACCTCAGCCTGCCTGCCGATCCGCGTTCTCTCGCGCGTATTGAAATCCGCGCAGCCCCCGGTGGCGCTCCGGAGGTCGTCCTCGGCAGCGAGCCCGCGCCCGTCGTTATTTCGATCAGCCATCGCGGGGGCCGCGCGGTTTGCGCTATTGCCGGGCCCCAAGCCGCGCTAGGCTGCGACCTCGAAATCGCCGAGCCGCGCAGCCAGGCCTTCGCCACGGATTACTTCACCGCCGCCGAGCAGGAACTCCTGGCGCAGGCCTCGTTGGCCGACCGCTGGCAGCTTCTCGCCCTGCTTTGGAGCGGCAAAGAGAGCGTGCTCAAAGCGCTGCGCGTGGGGCTTCGTCTCGACACGCGGTGTGTGGCTATCGACCCCTTCCTGGGACAGGTTTCGGACGGCAGCGATTGGCGTCCCTTGTGCGCGCATCATGATGGCCAGGTCCTGAGCGGGTGGTGGCGCCAGACTGGCGGCCCCGTCCGCACAATGGTCCGCACCATGGTGGCTGTTCCCGCGCCCGCTGCGCCTCGCGCGTTTGGTCGTGATCGTCTCTAGCCCGCACAACCCTACCTTCAGCCATGCCGATGATGACAAAGCGCTCCTCGCCGTGGTCTTCACGGTCATCGAAGCATTTGACGGCAAACGGATCTTTGAAAACCGTCTTCGCCAAATCGAAGCTCACGACCATGACCTTGCAAGTTGGCCCCGGAACGCCAGAGGCGGCACGCGGCCAGCCGTTCAACGACCTCAACCTTTGAAACACACACATGAAACACGTCAATCCCGCTGTTTACCGGGTTCCGGGGCGATGTTTCAAAACCTACCCTTTATGAGACGTGCTGCACACGCGCTCGCCAGTCCAGACTCAACAGCTCAGTGTGGTGGAACCCTCGACCCACGATGGCGTACGGACCCGTCCGCACTCCTTCAACGCAGCGGCGGCCGGAAATGTTCTTGGACGATTTGTCGAATTCCGGTCCGGCCGTTCGACGATATAGTGAAGGAGAAGTCATGACCCAGTATTTGGTGGCTATTTACCGCCCCGAGAACTACGACGGCGCCGTCTCAGAGGACGAAGCGATGGGCCGCGAAATAGACGCGCTCAACCACGAGATGATGGCTGCTGGTGTCAGGGTTTTTGCTGGCGGCCTGCAACCGGAAAGCAGCGCGAGGTCCCTGCGGTTGCAGCCCGCAGGTAAGGTGCTCATCACCGACGGGCCGTACGCGGAGACCAAGGAACACATTGGCGGTTTTTGGGTGCTGGAAGCCGCTGACCTGGACGAGGCGATAGCGTGGGGGCGCAAGGCCGCCGTCGCCTGTCGGGCGTCGGTCGAGGTGCGTCCGTTTCACTGACGGACCGACGGAAGCAACTGAGCGGCATGGACGCGGCGCAGATCGAGGGCCATCATCTCTGGCGTGAGTTTCTGGGTGCGGTCTCCGATCAATTCTAGATGGGCCGTTTCGTTCTCCCAACGCATGATTTTATTTCAGAACTTGCTTCAGACTGTTGCCCAGCAACTCGATGCGGTTGCACAAAGGACCATTTATGAGACACAGCCCACGGTTCCGCGGGAATCGAGCATGTTGTCTCCCCTTGGCTCAGGGCGATGCGCGACAATTGGTATGCAATGCAAGCACCGAAGCATTTTTGGGGCCGCCTACTTTATCTCGTCGTACTGCCGATGCTAGTTGTGGTTGCCTTGATTTGTTTGATCATGAGGAGGCGACTATTTCCCTAGTCCTCTCACATGAAAGAGCAACTGAAGAACATCTATCCCGCAAAGGACCCTTTGTGAAACAGGCTGATCCGGGCGATTCCGATGTCGCCATATGGTCGGGCTAGGCTGCGGCGGGGCCAACTGGCAATCGGCCCGCAAGGATGTCATCCTGCCCCACAATGCGCTTTCTAGTTCACGGTGAAGGGCTGTGTGGTCGTGTAGCTTCCGTTTGGAGTAGTGACTGTGATCGGACCGGTGGCCGCACCGGTGGGCACCTCGGCGCAAATGCCCTGCGAGGAAGCCACCGAAAAAAAGGTGGCCGGAGTGCCGTTGAAACCCACACCTGTGACCCCCAACAGATTTCGTCCCCAGAGGAGAACCTGGTGTCCAACAACTCCAGCCTGCGGCGCGAAGAAGCGCACGAAGGGCTGCGGCTTCGGCAACGCGAGATCCAGGACGAAGAAGGTGCCGGAACCGTTCTGATAGTAAGATATGCCGTAGATTCTGCCGTCGGTGCCCTGAACCAGTTTGCATGGGCAATCCGGTGAGCCGCCTGCATTGAATACACTGAGAATTTCAAATTTGCCGCTAGACGGATCCACCCGGAAGATGTTGCTGTAAGCGTTGTACTGGTCGTGCGTGTACCCTCCAACCGCGGTGCCGTATAGCATGCCGTCGCTGGCTTCGATCAGGTTTTCCGGATCGCCGAAGTTCTCGTTCGTAAACGAGTAAACGGTCCGCAGGTTGCCATCGAACGTAGCCTCGAAAATACTGCCGACACCCGCAGTGCCGCCGTTCGGCAAGGTGCCATAGAAATGGCCGTTGCCGGCCTGCACTAAGTCGATTCCATAACTGGCGCCGTTGGGTGGCGATATCGAAGGGACGATCCAGGAAAACTCGCCTGCCGTGGATAAACGAAAGATGCCCACATCGACGAACTCGCCGATCATCGAAAGACCGTAGAAGAAGTCGCCTTTGGCGCCGAGGAATGTCAGATACGGCACGCCCTCGCTGGCCGAAAAAGTGTGAAGGAACGTGGGATTGCCCTGATAGTCGAGCTGGGCGAATCGAGCGGAGCCAATTTTCCCCATGACAGCGTAGAGGTGGTTGTCGGGATGTTGAACTGGCACCTCCGCTCCGCCCACCGTGGAGGGGTTGTACGGGTAGGCCGTGAACGCACCGTTCAAAGCCACGGAGAAGAGTTCCGAGAATGCGGGTGTGTCGCCCGACTCTTCCGCGCTGCCGTACACCTGGCCGTTCAACGCGGGTGCGAAGCCGAGGGCTCTCAGGCCACTTCCAAGATAGGGAAAGGTGTAAATGCCTTGGTAAGCGCCGGTGCTCGTGATTGAGAAAATCTGCGCGCCATTGGCAGCGATACCCATAAAATTCCCTGGGCTGACTTCGACGAAAAAGGTCGGAGTCCCATCGATGTCAGGGCCGTTGAACGTGAACAGCACTTGAGGCGTTGTTTCCGGAGTTTGGCCGAATGCGCCCGCTCCGAGAATCACGGTGAGAATCCCGGTTGCCCAGATTGCCCATTTAGTCTTCATGAGCGGGGCAGACCTCCTTTGCTTCTACGGCCGACTTCCTCAAAAGGGCGCCGACTAATTAAATGCTCCCCTATTGCGTGTTGGAGTTCGGCGAAGTCCATAGCCCCCTATGCTACTCCGGCGGAGCCCCGCCGTGGAAAACGTTCTCTAGTGCCGCGTGTACCTGTCGAACGTAGTCATCACCGGCAGCGCGTTGCCGCCTTCGTCGAAAAATCCGCGCGAACCCAGCGGGCCGCTCACAGCCGGCTCCCACCAGAACACGCCTTTTCCGAGGCCATCCGGCGTTTCCTGTACCACGCGATTCACTTCTTCGAGAAACTGCCTCTGTCCCTCCGGCGTTTCCGGAAACGGTCCGGGCCGCGTCTTGTACTCGGCCGGCATCCAGTTGTAAGCGGCCTCCACCACGATAATGTCCTTCTTGTACTCCCGCGCCATGAAAACCATGTTCTCGCGCAGATCGTTCAGGCTGCCATGCCACCACGGATAGTAAGACTGGCCGATGACATCGTAATCGACCTGATAGGAATTGAGCTTATCGAAGAAGTATTTGGTCCGGTTCTTGTCGGCGCCGCGATCGATGTGGATCATGATGCGCGGCCGTGGCCCATCCCCGGTCCCCGCGCCCACCCCCGCAATTCCCGCTTTCACCAGGTCCGCGAAGTTGTCCCAATTTTCGGGAATGCGGCCATCCGGCCACAGCATGCCATTGACCACTTCATTGCCGATCTGCACCATGTCGGGCGGCGCGCCCGCCTCGTGGAACGCCGCTATCGTCTGCTTTGTATACTCGAAAACCGCCTTCGCCAGTTGAGCATGCGACATGCCTTCCCAGGCCTTCGGAAGAAATTGCTTGCCCGGATCGGCCCACGTGTCGGAATAGTGATAGTCGAGCAAAAACCGGTAGCCCAGCTTCTTGGCGTCTTTCGCCAGCGCGATGGTGTACTCCAGATTGTTGGGCAGATCCGTGGGCGTATGAAACAGCCGTAGGCGAATCCAGTTGTAACCGTGATCCTTGAATATTTCCAGTCCGGGCTTCGCCGCGCCCATATCTTTAAAGCTCTTGCCGTGCTCCTCCGCCTGCTTTAGAAAAGAGAGATCGGCGCCAATCGCATACTCGGCTGCGCGAAAAGGCATTACCAGCGCCAAGAACAGCAACGCAAACGGAACGGCTCTTTGAACCTTTCTCATGATTTTGGGCCGCCTCCTCACGCGGCAAATTAGTGCGCCGGAACGATCTGCCATTGTTGTGTCGCGCTGTTGCTATTCTGCGGTTCCTGCACGGCGAACCCGGACTGCGCGCCAACTCCGCCGGCCATGTCCAACACCAGGCCGCTCGCCCGGTTGACCAGATAAAAGTAACCATTGCCGGCGGAAACGACATCCCACTCCAGCTCTTGCCCGCTGCCGGATGCAGCTTGCACGATGGCGTTTCCGCTCACAGTCGATCCCCCGGAGTCGTCCAGCGCATTGGTCGTGTTGCCCCCTCCCGGGTTGAGACTGGCGATCTGAAAATACCCGTCATTGTTGCTCGTAATGCGCCACTGCTGGCTTAAGGTCGGGGTCCCGGTGTCTGCCTCGGCGTCCAGCATAGCGCCGGCGGCCGTGGACGCTTGATAAACGGACAGAATCCGTCCGCTGCCGAAATTAGCGAACTTGTAGCTTAATGTGGGGTCGAGCTTACCTCCGAGCGCATCCATGCCGGGCAGCAGCATGGAGTAATTCGCGGCAGCCGCGTCTGTGGATCCGGAAGCATCCGCATTGTCGAAAAGCGTCAAGCCATTCCAGATGTAGATTGCGTCCGGCAGATTGTCGCCGTTGACAAATCCGCCGCTCGCATTAGGGATGTTCACGCCGGCGGCATCCCAGTATGCCATTCCCATCCCCAGATCATTCGGCAAACCCTTTTCCACCCCCTGTAGATCCAGCAGAAACTGACGCTGCTGCGCCGGCGTTGGCGGCGCATACCACGGGTCGTCCGTATCAAACCCGTTTTCGTAGTGTTCCCCGGTTTCGATGATAAAGATAGGTTTGCCCATGTTATTTGCGGCGTTAACCAGCGTCTCTTGCTCCACCGGTTTGCCGCCCGGATTGGATGCGGCGGCCTGCGCATCGGTCAGGGGACCATGGTACATCGGGTAGTAACTCTGGCAGATGGCGTCATAGGGAATGTTATTCTGATTGGCGAGCGTGAAGAATTGCGTAAGATCCCAGGCCGGTGTGATGTGAATGCAGGTCAGTGGAGCCGGAATCGCCGGCCCGGCCGAAGTGTCCGCCGCCGCGTCCTTCACCGCCTGTATGCCTTCGATCTGCAGCGCGGCAAAACCGCCAAAGTCCGCTCCCGTCGGACTGCCGATCGCGCCCAGAAAACCGGTATCCACTTCATTGCCGATCGCCACCAGGTCCGGCATTGTACCCGCCTGCCTGTATAACAGGATTTCCGCTTTCACGTAGTTGTACAAGTCCTGCTGCAACTGGGTGAGCTCAGTGTCGTCGGCCCACGCCGGCGGGACGCTGGCCGAGCCGCCGCCATCGAACAGCAGGGTCAGTTCCACGCTCATGCCCAGATTCTTCGCGCGCTTCGCCAGATTCAGGTCCTGCGCATCCGTCTCCGCGTAGCACGCATTGCCGCTACACCCCGCCTGCGATGGATTCACATAGGGTGGCGCCGAGCTGGGCCTCAGGCGCACCATATTGACGCCGTGGTTCTTGAATATCTCAAGGACGTCCTGCGGCTGGCCGGCATCCTGCCACCAGGACAAACCAGTTGCGGAGCGGGCCGCCTCCTGCTTCTCCAGTAATGCATTGTCCACTCCGCGGAAAAAGGCGGGACGCAGCAGCCACTGCTGGCTCTCGGTTGCGGCGTCCGATAGCCGGGTTAAGTCCAGCGGCGTCCCTTCCGGCGTCGCACCCGGCGGCAAATCCACCAGCAGGCCCGTGCTCCTGTTCACGATCGTGTAGTAGCCATTGCCGGTCGCGGTCAGCATCCATTGCTGCGATGCCGCCGCCGTACACGGTTGCTGCACCACAAAACAGGCCTCTGAAAAACGCTGTCCAACCGCGTCTTCTTCCCGGCCGCGTTTCTCGACGCCCCTGCACACAGCCGATCGCCCGTCCCTGCCGGCCGCGCTCACCGGATGTAAGCCTTCTTCGGCAACCCGGGCGCCCTCGAAACAAAGCCCGTTGCGAATATTGCCGATCTCCCAAAACCCGCCTGGAAGCTTGCTAAACGCCCACCTCTGGCTGAGGTTTGTGAAACTCGCCTGTTGTTGAACGATGGGGTCGCCGGCGGCCGTCGAATTGTTATTCAGGTCGGCCTGCAGTCCGCTGAGCTGATTGATTACGTAGTAAGTCTCTCCGTCAATCGGCGTGATATCGATGGGCTCCGGTGGTTGCCGGCTCTGCGGTACGGCCGCTGCATGCACTGCCAGACTGCAGAAGAGAACACTTGCGGCCAGTCTCGCTGGGTCTTCATGGCTCCGCATCGGGAAGTTGTTCCTCTTGCCCCGGGGGAATCTTGTTCATTTGCCGGTACAGTTCCTTCAGATCTTTCTTCGTCTGCTTGATCTCCCGAAAGAGCCGAAATTCTTTGGCGGCTTCGTCCTTCAGTTCGAGCCTCCTGCAAACCGAAGCCAGCCGGTAGTGCGCTTCGCCGTTCAGCGGGTCCGACTGCACGGCCATGCGTAAATATTTCGCCGCCTCCTGCGGCTTGTCCATGGTCGCCAGTAGGCGGCCAAGACCAATTTGGGCTTCCGCCTCGCCCGGATTCAGGGCCAGGGCGCGGCTGTAGTGCGCGTATGCGCCATCCGCATCCGAGCGCCGCGAAGCAATCCTCGCCAACGCGCATTCTGTTCCAGAGCTGTCGCCGTCCGACTTCACGGCGGCTTGCAGTTCCTTTTCCGCCTCCGCCTGCGCTTGCGGGTCGTTGGGCGCGGATTCAAGCATCGCCTCGCCCAGTTCGTAGTGCACGCCCGGCAGGCGCGGATCGATCTCCAGCGCCTTCCTGTAGTGCTCCATCGCGCCCTTCAGATCTCCCGCATTGATCAGGCGCTCCGCGATTACTTGCTGCATCCGTGCTGAACTGGGAGCCAGTATCGCCAGCTTGTTCAGCGTTTCATCGGACAATTCGGAGTAGACCCGCTGCGCCATGTATAAGATCTCCACGTTATCCGGATCGAGATCTACCAGCGATCGCATTACAGAAGCGGTGCGGTCCAGGTTACCCTGTTGGTCGTAGATGCCAGCCAGTTCCATGCCCACCTGAATCTGCAAGTTCTTGTCTTTCAGTCTGGGAAATGACTTCTCCAGCAGCGGCTCTGCCGAACGTTGTCCCAGTCTTCTTTCGCAGATGCCCAGCAGAGCTTGTGTCTTCGCCAGCGACGGATCGCTCGCTAAAGCGTTGCCCAGATATTGCGCGGCGGTCTTATAATCGCGCTGCGAAAACGCCATCACGCCTAAGTTAGCGTTCGCCTCGGCGTTCTTGGGGTCCAGTGCCAGAACCGCATTCAGCTCCTTAGCCGCGGCCTCCCGATCGTTCGCCTTAAGATACTCCCCCGCTTTTCGAAGGTGATCGTGGATCCCCACGGCGGCCGTTGTTCCGGTTTGTGCGGCCGCAGCTATGAGTGCGCTCACAAAAAGGACGGGAATCCATGGCGGAAGCTTTTTCATGACCGATTGCCTCTCCATATCCCATCATGCCATCCGGAGGGGCCTGAACGCCTGGTATCGCCGTTGCGGGGTGCGGAAGATATGCTGCCTCCGCACTCCGCTTGTGGTAGCTCCGCCGAGCTCAAGCGCACTCAGAATATGAAGTGAGCGCCCACTTGTATGATGCGCCTGTTGCTGTTGTAAGCGGCCGGGCTGGTGATTGTACCGGCGGTAGTGTCCGCCAGCGCCCCGCTGCTGGTATAGCCCACGTTCGCATCCGGATTGTTGAAGTTGATGTGATTGAACACATCGTACATGTCAGCCCGGATTTCGAGTCTCATCCCTTCGCGTGGCAGGCGAAAACTCTTTCCCGCGCTAAGGTCCGCATTAAAGAAACTCGGCCCGATCAGCGTATTGCGTCCGGAGTTGCCGAAGGTCCCCGGCGCCGGGTTTGTGTAAGCCGCCGGGTTGAACCACTCGGTCAGTGTGGGATTTGACAATTTGGGGTTGCCAACCACATTAGGATACAGCGTCGATCCGGCGGCGATGGATGAGTCGAGCCCCGGGTCGATGCCTTCCGCCACGGAACTCTGAATCACCGGCGTGAACGGAGTCCCCGAGTGCCACTGGAAAATGCTGGAGACCCGCCATCCGCCCGCAATCTCGTCGGCCAGCCCGTGCAGTGCAAACTGGCGCCCGGCGCCGAACGGAATTTCATATACCACCTGGCCGGCGATCGTGTTCGCCGCATTGAAGTTGGATAGACCGTAATTGGCGGCCGCGCTGTAAGCGTTCTGGTAGATATCGATGCCCGATCCGTGGCCGTTGCCCGTGCCGGTGTCGAGCGATTTCGACCAGGCGTAATTCACCTGGAAGTTCAAGCCGTACGACATCCTTTTTTGAAGACGGACTTGCAGGGCATTGTAGTTCGACCAGCCATCGTATAACTGAGCGGAAATCGAATTAAATACGGGGTTCGGGTTCCCGCAGTTATAGCCCGTACACCCTAACTCGCTCACCGGAGCCTGGTTGATATTCGTTGCAAAGTCCAGGTTTTTGCCGCGAGTGTTGACATAGCTGGTGTCGACCAGGATGCCGCCCGCGAACTGATGCTGAACACTCAGTAAAAACTGCTGCACATAGTCGGTCGGCATATTTCGCGGGTAATACTCCACCGAGCTATAGTTATCGATTTCGGGCGATAGAGTTGCGAGCGTCGGAAAGACAACTGTTCCGGCAGGCGGTCCCGCCGCCAGCTTGAATGCATAGCTCCCGTTCACGTATCCCCCGTTGCCGTTATTGTGGGGATTGAAGCCCAGGCCCAGCGCGCCATCGGTGTAATTCTCCGCGTCGCGGGGCGCGTCGAATATGCCGTAGCTTGCCCGTATGGACCAGTTCTCGCGGGGCGACCAGGCGATGCCCACGCGTGGCGCGAATTCCTTGTAATCTGCGTTTTGGATGGTGGTCATGTTGCTGATCGACCCTCCATCGGAGGTGTCGCTCTGCCCGCCGAAGAGGACGGCCCCTTTGTAGGCCCCGCCATTCGCGGTGTTGGGCAGATTGGGGTCGTAATTGCCGAACAGGTTGTGATTCACGCCCCAGCCGGACTGAATCTGCCAGCGCAGTCCCAGGTTCAATGTCAGGTGCGGTGTAACTTTGAAGTCGTCGCTGGCGAACAGCGCCGAATTCCAATTGTGGGCGCTGGTGGCGTCCGACTCGTATACATACCATCCATAAACGTTGCCGGCCAGGAAGTCGGCGTATGGGATTCCCGTAACGCCCCCGTTGAATTCGAAATTGCCCGAGGTGATATCGCCCCAGCTTGTATAGTTCTGGTAATTCTTATCGTACTCGCCGCCAACCTTGATGGTGTGTCTGCCGCGAACCAGCGTAATGATATCGGACGCGTTGTATGTCCCAGTACCCAGTACGGCGTCTATGTTACCGTTTTCTCCGCAGCCGGCGCCTAGCGCGAAGCATCCCGCGCCCGCCCCGCTGTCGATCGTCACTTTAGGAAAGACATTGGACGGAGCATTGGTGCCGTATTCCGGCTCCAGGCCCAGCGCTGTCGGATCGTTCTTGCCGAGCGAGGGCGGCTTGTAGGAATCCAGCTCGCGCACGCCGCCCACACGAAACTCGTTCACCACCGTCGGGCTTATGGTATACACGTCCGAGATCTGGCCGGTCAGATTGTAGTTATTCGCCTGGGAAATCTCCGTGGCATCGTTGGGGTACAACGGATCCGCCGGCACATAAGTAACAAACGCGGGCAGATAGTTAAAACTGAACGAGAGTTTCTGTTTGTCCGAAATATTGTAATCGACCTTGCTCGTATACCAGGTGTTCTTGTTCGGGCTGCTGCCGTTGAATACATAATTGTTAATGCTGGGGCAAGTCTGCGGCGTGCCTGCCGATACATTCGTCGGACCGGGGCATCCCGCCACCCATCCGGAAGCGCTGGAGCTGGGGAAGTAGCTTTGAAGCTTCAATGCCACCGGATCGTAGGTTCCCATCAGCGTGCCGGTGGGACTGAAGTCCTTGCCTGTGGCGCCTGGAATGCCATAAAAATCCCCCGCTTCCATGGCCGCCGTCGGGTAGCTATAGAGTCCCGAAGTCGGAGTGGACGAAGGGTTCCGCTGGTAGGCGAAAAAGAAAAACAGCTTATTCTTTACGATCGGCCCGCCTACCGTGCCGCCGTATTCGTTCCAGTGCTCCACTGACTTCGGGCCCGTCGTATCGTAGAAGCCCCTCGCGTTTAGCACCGTGTTTTGTGTGTATTCGAACGCGCTGCCGTGCCATTGGTTGGTCCCGCTCTTGGTGATCGCGTTCACCGAAGTCAGACCGTTGCCGTACTGCGCCGGCGCGTTGGCTGAATTGACGCTTACCTCCGCAATCGAGTCGATCGGCGGATAGTTGTTGCTGCCGTTGTAATCCCTCGAAGCGGTGGCCACCGACCCGTCCAGCAGAAAGTCGATGTTGTATCCCTGCGTGCCGTTGACTCCCGACCCCTGGCCGCCTCCGGCTTGGCCCGCCCCCCCGCCGGTGTTCACGCCCGGAATCAACTGAATCATTTCGCTGCGCCAGTCGGTGCCCACGATTGGCGCCGCGTCAATCGCCCGCGTACTGAAGTCCACGTCCTGCCCGGTGGTTTCCGTTTGCACCAGCGGCGCCGCGGCGTTCACCACCACTTCCTGCGCGGAGGCGCCGATTTGCAGCGTGGCGCTGATTTCCATGGTTTCGATCTGGAGCACAATGCCCTCCCGGACAAAACCGCGAAAGCCTTCCTTCGTGAAGGTCACTGTGTAGCTGCCCGGTGCCAGAAACGGCACATCGTACAGCCCCGACTGGTTCGTCATCGTGGCGGTCACCACGCCGGTCTGCACGTTCTTGATCGAAACCGCCGCTCCCGGCATCAGGGCGCCCGAAGGATCCATCACTGATCCTTTGAGCTCCCCCGTGTTCGCGTTCTGGGCTCTGGCGAGAGGCACGCATAAGATCGCGCCTAGCGCCAGGAACAACGCCGTTCGTTTCAACATGGTCTTACCCCTTTCATGGACGGTCTTCGCGGACGCCGGGTGTGCCGTACGGTACATAAAACCCGCACGGGCAGTTGGCTTCCTGCGTCGCCGTCTTTTGCGAGACAGACTCATGTTAGGTCGTGTGCGGCGCGAATTGTATCCAACCAAAGTCGGAGTGGGAGATTAAAAAACATTAATTTTCGTAAAATGAATCTCCGGCCGCCCATCCGACTTTGGTTGGATACAATCGCCGGCGGCTCGCGCTACTTTTGTAAGCGATGAGAACACGTTTCGGCGTGATCGCCCTGGCCCTGGCGGTCCCCACAATCGGGCTGCCCGGCCCAAGACCCACCGTACCGGATGCACCCGTCAAGATCGTGATCGACGCCCGGGAACCCGTCGAACCCGTCCACGATCTGCCGTTTGCGGCGGGAGGCCGGTCGCCGGCGGGTCATGTTCTGTCCATCAACAACCGCTATCTTTCTCTGGACGGCGCACCGTGGCTGCCCGTCATGGGAGAGTTCCACTACGCCCGCTACCCCGAAGCGGAATGGGAGCGCGAAATCCTGAAAATGAAGGCCGGCGGCGTCCAAATCGTGGCCACCTACATCTTTTGGATTCATCACGAAGAAGTCGAAGGCGAATTCGATTGGTCGGGCCGGCGTAACCTGCGCCGCTTCGTCGAATTGTGCGCGCGGCACGGCTTGTATGCCTGGGTGCGGGTAGGGCCTTGGGCGCACGGCGAGTCGCGCAATGGAGGGCTGCCGGACTGGGTGCTGCGTAGCGGCCCGACGCGCGAAAACGACCCCGCATACCTGGCGCGCGTCGACCGGTACTTTCGGGAGATCGCCAGGCAGCTTACCGGTCTGCTCTGGAAGGACGGCGGCCCCGTGATCGGCCTGCAAGTGGAAAACGAATACAGCGCGCGCGGGCCAGGCAAAGGGGAAGAGCACATCCTGACCCTCCACGGCATGCTCCGGGAAGCGGGCCTGGATGCGCCGTTCTATTCGGTTACCGCCTGGGACAACGCCGCCGTGCCCGCGAAAGACGCGATCCCGGTGTTCGGCGGCTACGCCGACGGATTCTGGTGGCGCACTCTGGGCGAACTGCCGCCCAATCCAAACTACTTCTTCACGCCGATCCGCTGTGAGGAAAACGTGGGCGACGACCTGCGCTCCCGGCGTCCCGATCTGGATGCGCAGTACAAAGATTACCCCTTCATCACCGCCGAAATGGGCGGCGGAATGATTCAGTCCTATCATCGCAGGCCCGTGTTGAGCCCCGACGATACCGCCGCGATGGCGTTGACCAAACTGGGTGCAGGCGCCGTCGGATATGGCTATTACATGTTCCACGGAGGCACGAATCCGGAAGGCAAGCTCACCACCCTGCAGGAATCGCGGTCGAGCGGCGGGTACAACGATTTGCCGGTCAAGGGATACGATTACGAGGCGCCGCTCGGTGAGTTCGGGCAGATGCATCCCGTGTTTGCCGACCTGAAGATCCTGCACTTGTTTCTGCGCGATTTCGGCGCCAAGCTCGCACCCATGACGGTGCGTTTTCCGGCGCGCCTGCCTGCCGCGAAATCGGACATCGCGACCCCGCGCGTCACGGCGCGCGTCGACGGTGAACGCGGATTCCTGTTTATCAATAACTATCAGCGCAACTATCCGCTTCCCGACCGCAAGAATTTCCAGGTCGAGTTGCAGTTGCCGTCCGGGCCGGTAGACGCGCCTCGCCGTCCCTCCACGGTGCCCTCCGGCGCATATACGATCTGGCCCGTGAACCTGGATTTGGGCGGGCCGGCGTTGCGTTACGCCACGGCTCAGTTGGTGGCCAGGCTCGACGATCCCGCCACCCTGGTTTTCTTCGCCTGGCCGGGGATCGCTCCGGAATTCGCTTTCGATGGAATCGACGCGGCGTCCATCGAGGCGCCGCACGCGCGCGTGTCGGACGAAAAGGGCCGCGTGTTTGTCGACGGGCTCCGCACCGGCGCCGGCGTCGCCATCAAAATCCGCAGGCCGGACGGAACCGCGATAGCCATCGTGCTGCTCTCCCGCGAGCAGGCCCGTCAGTTGTGGAAGGCGGAACTGGACGGAAGAGAACGGCTGCTGTTATCGCCGGCGCAATTGTGGTTCGAGCGGAACCAGATCCATGCGGTCTCGCGGGACGCCGCCGGGCTGCGCGTGGGCATCTTCCCGGCGCCCGCCGCACAGGCCGCCCCACAGGCCAACGGATTCACGCCCGATGGTTGGGACGGTGCCTTCCGCGACTACTGTGCGCGGGTCGAGCCCGTTTCCGTGTCGGCCGAATTGCGTCAGGTACGCGCAGGCAGGGCGGATCCCGTGAAGATGGGCGACCAGACCGCGGTCATGCCGCCCGACGCAGCCTTCGCCCACGCGGCAGCCTGGACGATTCATGTTCCAGCCGTCCACGCCGGCCAGGTTGGCGGCCTGCTTCTGGGGATCGGCTATATCGGCGATATCGCACGGATTTACGCGGGCGGCCGGTTTGTCACTGACGATTTCTATCACGGCGCTCCCTTGGAAATTGGCCTCTGGCGTACCGGGCAGGATCTCGAATTGCAGGTGCTGCCTCTGCGCGCCGGCGCTCCCATCTACCTGCCGCCTGGAGCCCGGCTTCCGGCGGGCGCGGAACGGGCCGAACTAAAAAGTGTTACGGTGATTCCCGAATATGAAGCCACACTGCGCTTACCGTGATACCGCGCTCCTGCCAATCTTGTGGGGCGGGCGTCCACGCCTGCAGCGGGTCTCCAGACCCGCTCAGCTCGGGCGCAATGGATCACCCAGTGAATAGTATGAATAGTGCGCTCCGCGCGTCTGCGGCCGCGCTCCTGGCAATCGCCTGTGCGTCCGCCGCCGACCCGACATTCCTGCGCCGCAGCGTGGCGGCGATAGCCCCGCAGCCCGACGATCTCACCTCCCGCGCCGCCCATGCTTCCTACCAGCCAATCTTCGGCGCCGGCGATGCGCAGGCCAGCCAGTTGAAAGGCATCGCCAGGTACGGCTTGCTCACCGTGCCGCCGCGGGGGGCGAGCGCGCTCGTCGGCTACCCGGCGGAGGAGCAGGTCTATTTCGTTCTTGCTGGGAAGGCCACGCTGCTTTACGGAGATACGCGCGCCGCCATTCGCGAAAACGATTTTATGTATCTGCCGGTTGGGCTTAAGCATGGCGTCGCCAACGCATCGGACGCGCCCGTACGCCTGCTCGTGATGGGCTTCCGCATTCCGCCCGGCGAGGGCGCGGATCTGCCGACGCCTGCGCGCCTCATGCTCGCAAACGCCGGCGATGTGCCGCCCACCACCCTCCCCAGCCACGGACCAACCACGTTGTTCAAGCTCCTCATGGGGACCACTGCCAGCCGTCGCGACAAGCTGGCGGCAGCCAGCCAGATGGTCAGCCTCTTCATCATGGACTTCGCTCCCGGTGGCACCAACATCCCCCATCACCACGAGATGGAGGAAGAGATCTATTACATTCTCCGCGGCAAGGGCGAGATGGTAGCCGGAGGGGGCGCCGATGGCAACGAGGGCCGCTATCCAGCCCAGTCGGGCGATGCGTATTTCATCCGTTTAAATGCGACCGTTGGGTTTTACAGCGGCTCCCAGGCCGGCGAGCCGCACGACCTGGTGCTGGCCGTACGCTCCCGTTACCCATTTCCGAAACGCGAGCCGTAGCGCCTTCCCGGATCAGCCATGGGCAGGCCATCGTTGTTGGTGGCCTGCCGAGTTCGAGCACGGTGCGCAGGGTCGAAAACGCCCCCCGCCACTGTGGAATATCGCCACCGTTCGAGAGCTTTTCATGAAATTGCCCGCGCCGCCAGGCGACTTGCGACAGAAAAGCGCCATGTTGTAAATTCGATGTGGACAACCTTGAAGTTCACCCCTGGGAGGCCGTGGAAGCCAGACGATAACAGTGGCTGGGGCATCCAAACCCTGATCGCAGTTTTGGCGACGGTCATTACTGCTGGGTTAATTGCCCGTCTCGTACTACACCTACGAAGACACTAAGGAGAAGAACGCACTGGATTCGCGCAAGATCCTGCACGATGAGAAAAGACGATCCGGATGCCAAGGTGCAGATTGCCCAGCTTCTATTGGAAAAGCGCGATTTGTTTGAGACACCGGAAGAACGGGAACTAGGAACTGAGATCGCGACGGCGCTGCGCGACTTGGGTCTGAAGCAGGAAATCCTGGTAGTGATCCAGAGTCGCAGCCCGCAACCTGAGCGGACGAAGCGCGAACAGCAAATGGTTGTCGCAGACGCTCTGGCCCCTCTCAAAAAGGCGACGATACACTACGAGGGCAAGTCCGATTCCGGTAAAGCGCTGGATGCCGTCCATGCACATGATATTAAGGGCTGGATAGCCTATGCGGAACTGCAGCCGACGCCCGCCCGTCAGCGCGTTCTCTACTTCTCCAATCAACGCCGCGAAGACGCGGAGGCCCTCCGCGATGCGATTGTTGCTGTATTCGGCAAGCCCAAGGAGTGGCTGCCGATTGAATCGGATGATAGTCACCAGAACGGTTGTTTTGGTGTGTGGCTCAAGCCCACCGGCTCGTAGCTGATTCAACGAGGAGTCTCTCGATTCGGGCCCGCCGAAGAAGGCTTCATGGCGCGGCGGCTTTGACCTGGGCACGGCGCCGCTTTAAGCTGGAGCAAGCATGACAAAATCTCCCCGACGACATTTTTTGACGGCGACACTTTCCTGCGCAAGTTTATCGTCTCCGATTGCTATACGCGCCAGCGAATCATCCTCGGATGACCGGAGCGGATTTCGTTACTGCCTGAACACCGCGACCATCAGCGGCTACCGCCTCAATCTGGCGGACCAGATCGAGGTTACGGCAAAGGCCGGTTACCAAGCCATTGAACCCTGGGTCAGTTCTATTGATGAGTACAAGGGCGGGAGGACCACGCTTGCGGACTTGCGGAACCGAATCGCGGATCGCGGTCTGACTGTGGAAAGTGCGATTGCGTTTCCGGAATGGATTGTGGAGGACCCCGGCAGGCGAGCCAAGGGGTTGGAACAGGTCCGGCGGGATATGGAGGTCGTAGCCCAGATTGGCGGCAGGCGTATCGCTATGCCTCCGGCGGGCGTAGAGCATGAAAATGGAATCGCATTGTCGCGCATTTCAGAGCGGTATCGCGCGGTGCTCGAATTGGGTGATCAGGCAGGCGTGGCACCCGAACTGGAATTCTGGGGGACGTCGCCATACCTGAACCGGTTGTCTCAGGCCGCCTATGTCGCCCTGGAAGCCTCTCATAGTAAGGCGTGTGTGCTGGCCGACGTGTTCCATCTGTACAAGGGCGGCTCTAGCTTCGACGGCCTGCGGCTGCTCAGTGGTCAGGCAATCCAGGTTATCCATCTGAACGACTATCCTGGGAACCCGCCGCGAGCAAGCATCAGCGACCGGGATCGAGTCTATCCAGGCGACGGTGTCGCACCGCTGAACCAGATCCTCTCGGATTTGCAGCGTGTGGCACCCGGCGTGGTTTTGTCGCTCGAACTTTTCAATCCGGCTTATTGGAAACGCGATCCCCTGGACACCGCTAGAACCGGATTAGCTAAGATGAAGGCGGCCGTGCGCGGGGCCGCCGGTATGGAACATCCGGGAACAAAGTCAGGATGAGCAGATGGAAGATGAAGACCTTGCCCTGCCGGGACACCAGGCGGCCGAATTGGCGCAACGCTTCGACCCGGATGGCGGTGGGCAGAATATGTCCGAGCACGTTCCGCAGGCAGCTAATGGTGTCGAAGCTGCCCTACCGGGAGCGAAGATCTTCGGCGCGCATGGCCCACAATGTGGCCTGCCCGGGCCAGTAGCCGCGCATGGGGGCACTTGGCTCCAGCAGTGTGAGATTCTGCAAGCCCGCAGCCCCGGCAATACGCGCTGCGCGAGCGCCGTCTCCCGCTCCCACATCCAGGAACGAGCGGCTTCCGGACAGGATTTCGGCTACGACCAGTTCGTCGACTGCGGCAAGATATGCGCTGCGCTGTTTCGCCAGGCGCGCGTATATGGGTGCGATCCGATCAAGCAAACGCGGCTCCCCGGGGCGCTTATTCGGCATGCACCCGATCCTCTGCATGCAGCCGTGTCACGACGTTCCGGTGCGACGCCTCCTCGGCCAGACGTCCACCTGCCAGACCGCCGCGCGCCACGGCCCGTCCGAAGGATGGTTCGGTCCCATACATCGCAGCGACGGGGTGGTGACGTAGCGCAACATTTTGGGTTGAAGTCTCCCCGAAAAACTGCGCAGTTTTGATTGTAGTACCGGACCGAAGGTGGTGGGCGCTCGGGACCGGACCAATTGCTGGTATGGTTTTGGTCTTCTATGTTCGGGCTGTCACTTGGGCTGATCGCGCTTGCCGCGGTGCTGGGGCATACCTGGTCCTAGTTGTGGCCCGGTGTGGCGCCCGGACCGTCCGCTGTGCTCGCCGCGGCGGCGGTACTCGCAACCACTCCGCAAGCTCGATCTCGACTGTGGTCCTGATCATGGACTGACGCTACGGGACCGAGTTCCGAGCAAGAATGGCAATTCACCGGTCCAATCTGCGCAAGCGCCCATGACTCACTGATACAGCCGCGCGGTTAGTACAAAGCGGGCATCATGATTGGCTGGTGAGTACCTGACGACGTCCTTGTTGAAACCGGAAAGACGTAACGACCAAAGAGCCTGAATCCTTCAACTCCAAGACGCCACCTCGGTCAAGCAACGTCACCGGTGCAGTCTCGCGCCCGCCCGCGTCCGCTGCGTCACTTCCCTACGCCGGTCCCGCCGGGGAGCGCAAAGCAATACAGCGAGTCGCCCGCCCCGAAAAGTACATATTGGCGCCGATCCAGCATATAAGTGATGGGTCCGTTGGTAGTGTTCTGTCCCACTCGCGCGTGCCACAACGTCTCACCGTTATCGGAATCAAGTCCCAGTAAGTTGCCCGACGTATCGCCCGCAAAGAGCACGCTCCCGGCGGTGCTCAGCAGCCCTCCGAAGTTCATGGCCCCGGCTCCGCTGATATCGTGCTCCCACCGAACCTTACCCGTCCGGTAATCAATGGCCAGCAGGATACTGGAAAACGCCAGGAAGTCGTCCCTTCCCGCATACCCTTCCGGCTTGCCCTCCGCCGTGTAATAGAACACGCTGTAGTTTTGCGAGGCGTTTACATAGAAGAGCCCCTTCGCGGGGTCGAACGACGGCGGAAACCAGTTGGTAGCGCCGTTTGAACTTGGGCTCACCAGCGTGCCGTCGCGTTTAGGTTCTTTCTTCGGATCGGGTATCGGCTGCCCCCTGGCGTCAATCCCTTTCGCCCAGTTATTCCGCATGAACGGCGCAGTCAGCAGATTCTCTCCCGTCTTCCGGTCGAGAACAAAGAAATACCCGTTGCGGCTGGCCTGCGCCAGCATCTTCCGGCGCCTTCCGTTCATCTCGCCATCGAACAGCACTGGCGTCTGCACCGCATCCCAATCGTGCGTGTCGTGCGGCGAAGGCTGGAACGCCCACTGCAGCTTCCCCGTATCCGGATCCAGCGCAACAATGGAACAGGTCCACAGATTGTCTCCCTTGCGTGCGTCGCCGGCGTGCACCGGATTCGGATTGCCGGTCGTCCAGTACAGCAGATGGAGTTCCGGGTCGTAAGTGCCGGTCATCCAAGTCATGCCGCCTCCATGACGCATCGCCTCCGTGCCCGGCCACGTCTCCGATCCCGGCTGTCCCGGCAGCGGCTCCGTCTCCCAGCGCCACTGGGCTTCGCCCGTCTCCGGATCCCGCGCTTCCAAAAAGCCCGGGTTGTCGAGTGAATCGCCGCCCACTCCCACGATCACCTTGTTCCCGATCACCAGCGGCGCCATGGTGCAGAAGTATTCGGCCCGCACATCCGCAATCGTCTTCCGCCATCGCTCCTTGCCGTCCTTCGCGTTGATCGCGATCAGGTTGCAGTCGGGCGATTCAAAGTACAGCCAGTCGCCGTACATGCCCACGCCGCGGCTGCCAATATGAACGCCGGCGTTCTCGGGATAACGGTAATGCCATATCTCGCTACCCGTCCGTGCGTCCACCGCCCACACGTTGTCCGGCATGGTGAAGTACAGCGTGCCTTTCACCAGCAGCGGCGTCGACTTCACCGAGCCGGCGAAGCCGCTCAGCCCCGTATTGCCCGTCCTATAGATCCATTGCAGGCCCAGGTTCTTCACATTGGACCGGTCGATCTGCGTTAGCGGACTGTTCCGCCGCCCGGAATAGTCTCCGTTATAAGTTGGCCACGTATCGCTGGCTGCGCGCGTCAACGCGTCGGGAGTTAACTCCTGCCCCAAGCTCAGCGCGGCGAAGCAGAGCGCCGCCAACCCGAGTCGTGCGATCCTCATTTGAGTGTCTCCAGGTAGGCCAGGACGTTGTGCATATCGGTATCGGAGTAACGGGCAAGCTGCTCCCGGTGAAAGCTCAGCGGATCGTGAATCTCCACCTGCGCGCCCTCTCGCGGGAATGAGCGGTGCCAGCCCGCCTCGTCGCGCAGTTCCACGTTGAACTCATCCGCGCGCACCAGCGTACCGGCGACAGTCTCGCCGCCCGGCAGTTTCATGTTCACTCTCGCGGGCGGCAGCGGATTGCCCTTCTTCCCCATAAACATGTCCATCATGCTGGTGCCGGGGGTGAGAAAGCGCCTCTGCAGATCCACCGGCTCGTAGCGGCTCGCAATGCCCGCCAGATCTCCCTCAGGCGAATGGCATGTGGAGCACTTACCCTCGCCATCGAAGTAAGCCTTGCCTGCTTTCGCGTCGCCGGTGAGCAGCCCTTGAATCACGTATCCGAACCGGTTGGAAGTCGCCTGCTTGCGCGATCGCAGAAACGCGCCGATATCGGCAATCTGTTCTTTGGTCAACGCGGGGAATGCCGGCATGCCTCGATCCGGCCGGCCGTCGTGAATCACCGGACCGATCAGGCTGCCGCCTTCATCGTGTAGAACAAGCTGCGACCGGATCAGATCCGGTGCGCTCTTGCCGGCCGCGTCAGCGCCGTGGCAGAAGCCGCAAGCCGGAACAAAGATCTTCTTTCCCCGCTCCGCTACCTGCGGGTCAACCCTGTCCGGTCCGGCAAACATCGCGCCCGGATCGGGCTTTTTCGGCGCGCGCGCCGCCTGGTCCTGCCCCCAGGCCAGTGCGCTCGTGAACGCAACCAGAACCGCAAATCGACATGGATAAACGTGCATAGCCTTTCTCAGAGCGACGTTATCTTCACACCTGAAGCTTATGGATATACTGATAATCCACTTTGATCGACTCAAGCGCAGGCATCTCCACAAAAGGAGGTTCCTGTTCCACAAAAACCGCCTCGACCTTGGTCTCATGCGCGGCCTTGAAGATCGGGCGGTAGTCGATAGTCCCGCGCCCCAGCTCTGTAGGAACCGGGGGATTCGGTCCTTTGTCCATTAGCGTAGTTCGAGCCGTGAACCCGATCTTGAAATCCTTAACATGCAGCAGCCGGTAGCGCTGTGGATACTCGCGCAGGTAGGCGACCGGATCTTTTCCAGCAACCGTCGCCCAGCCGCAATCGAGCTCCAGCTTCACCAGTTCCGGATCGGTCAAGCGAAGAAATTCTTCGTAGCCGGTAGTCTCGCCAAACGGTTTGAAGTCAAAGTTGTGGTTGTGATAGCCGAGCTGCAAGCCGGCTTTCTTGGTTTGCTCGCCGATCTTGTTGAACTGCTCGGCGTTCCACTTCCAGTCGTCCAGCGTCAGCGCGTTCAACACGCCCAGGAAAAACTCCATCTGCCCCTGTCCCGGGGCCTGCTTGAATCGCGAAAGATCCGCCACCCAAGGCACGGTGACGATCATGTACTCTTCGCCGAGTTCTTTGGCGGCTTCCATCTTCCGCGGCAGGTCGCTCATCAGATCCTGCAGCAGGTAATGGCCGGACGGGTTCTTGAGGCCAACGCCGTCCAACGCTTTCCGCAACTCCTTCGCGGTGATCTTCGACATGGGAGACAACTCGACCTGTGTGTAGCCGGTTGCGGCCACCTGCTTGAGCGTGCCCACGGGATCTTTCTCCATATCCGCGCCAACCGTATAAAGTTGCAGGCCGATAGGAAAGTTCAAGGGTTTTGCATTCATGGTTTGCCTCTCAAAGAGAAGTGCTGTGCTCAGGGCTGAGGCGGACCCAGCCTGAAGGAAAAGCCTGCGCGAGACGAGTTCGGTCATAGAAGTAGGCCGGGATCCGGAAGGACACCTGAGCTTCGACGCCGAAGCGCCGTACGCGATTTGCTCAAAGTCCATTCGGTCATTCTAGCAATCGGAGCCAATGCCCAATTGCGTTTCAAAATAGAAATTCGGCCGCGGATAGCGGCATCGCCAAATGAGCAAAATCCGGCAGTAGCCGCGGGGGCGCGCATGAAGCAGCCACGAATCTCCTATTCCACCTCAGTTCAACAGGTAAACTTCTATGCCACATCAGCCTGCTCTCGCGATCATCAACCTCCCTTCAAACAAGACCCAAACGGACCGAGCTCACTACGACGCATTTCTCCGGCGAGGCGAGCCGGAATGCGATCGAGTTTCCGCTTGCCACGAATACCGGAGTGAATCGACGATCAGTTTCGACGCGCCCGCCGCCCCTTTGCCGGAGGCTCCCAGGAAGCAGGTGCGCGAGGTGGATCTGCCGGCCGGCCTGCTAGTCCCCGTCGAGTTGGATACGGCGATCGATTCGAAGACCGCCTCGGTGGGCGATACGCTGCATGCGCGGGTGGTCGAGGAAGTCCGGTACAAGGGAGAACTGGCGGTGCCGCGGGGCGCTGCCGTCACGGGGCACATTCGCAAAATGGACCGCGGCTCTGCGCCTGCGCCCTTCGCGGGTGGGGATCGAGTTTTCCGAAATCGAGTGGGAGGGCGCGCATGCGGCGCTCGACGCCGAACTCGACCGCAAGTCTGCCGGCCCGCGCCGGCCGGTCGCGTATTACGACGGCCATACCCAATAGGGTCCTGATCGAGGGCGGAATCCGGGGCGTTGGCGTCTTCTATATCGATGGCGAGAAATTCCGAATCCCGCCCGGCTTTCATATGCTGTGGCGCACTCTCTCCC